>JBAUYT010000145.1:0-14586 GCA_049584935.1 Steroidobacteraceae bacterium | reverse complement strand
GAGGCCACCAGTGGCACGTCGCAGAGCGCTCGCACCTGCTGCAACTGGCGGATGTCATAGCCGTCCCGGGTGCCGTCGGCCGCCATGCAATTGAGTACGATCTCCCCGGCGCCGCGCTGCTGCACCTCGCGCACCCAGCCGAGCGTGTCGCGGCGCGAATCGAGCGAGCGTGAGGGATCACCGGTGAACTGGTAGACGCGATAACCCTCGGCGGTGTCGAGACTGTCGATACCGACCACGACACACTGAGCACCGAAGCGCGCGCTGAGCCGATCGATCAGATCCGGGTCGAGCAGCGCCGGAGTGTTGACCGAAATCTTTTCGGCGCCGGCGTTCAGCACCTGTTCGGCATCGGCCACCGAACGTATGCCGCCGGCGACGCAGAATGGAATGTCGAGTACGCGCGCCACCCGGCTGACCCAGGCGCGATCGACCGAGCGGCCCTCGGGACTGGCGGTGATGTCGTAGAACACCAGTTCGTCGGCGCCCTCGTCGCGATAGCGGCCGGCGAGCTCGAGGATGTCGCCGACCACGCGGTGATCGCGAAAACGTACGCCCTTGACCACCTGGCCGTCGCGGACGTCGAGGCAGGGAATTATGCGTTTGGCAAGAATGGCCGCAGCTCCTCTACCGGGATGCGTCGTTCGAGCAGCGCCTTGCCGCTGATGGCGGCAGCGACTCCAGTGCCGGCCAGCGCCACCAGGTCCGCGCCGCGAGCGATCCCGCCCGACGCCTGCCAGCAGATCTGCGGAAAGCGGCTGTGCGCTTCCTGGTAGAGCGCCAGGTTCGGCCCGGCGAGCGCGCCGTCCCGGTCGATGTCGGTGCAGAGCACGTGGCGCAGCTCTCCGGCGGTGAAGGCCGCCACCGCGTCCCAGAGCGACAGCGAGGTGGCCTCCTGCCAGCCGCGGGTCTGCACGCGCGGGACGCCCGCGGAATCGATGCGCACGTCGAAGGCCAGGCACAGCCGCTCGCCGCCGAAGTGCTGCAGCCACGCGGCCACCGCGTCGGGCCGCTCGGCCGCGGCGCTGCCGATGACGATGCGCGCCGCCCCGAGCTGCAGCAGAGCGTCGACGTTCTCCATGCGCCGCACACCGCCACCGACCTGGAGCTGCAGCGGCCGCTCGTCCGCGTGCCGCTGCGCCAGCGTTCTGATGAGTGCATGATTTCCCTGGGTACCGTCGCGGGCGCCGTCCAGGTCGACGACGTGCAACCACTCCGCACCCAGCGTGCGGTAGCGCCCCAGCAGCGTGCGCGCATCGGTGTCATAGCGGGTCTCGCTGGCGAAGTCGCCACGCAGCAGGCGCACGCACAGGCCCCCGCGCAGGTCGATGGAAGGAATCAGAAGCACGGCTGCGCCAGGAAGTTGCGCAGCACGCGTGCGCCGGCGCTCGATGAGCGCTCGGGATGGAACTGCACGCCGCTGAAGTTGTCGCGCCGCACGACTGCACTCAGAGGACGGCCGTAGTCGACCGCGGCCAGGGTCGCCTCGCCGACCGGGGCTGCAAAGCCGTGCACGAAGTAGAGGCGTTCGGACGAGTCCAGCCCCTCGAGCAGCGGATCGGGGCGCTCGATCGCCAGGGTGTTCCAGCCCATGTGCGGCACGGGCAGTCCAGGCGCGGCGCGCAGGCGCTCGATGCGGCCGCGAAGCAGACCGAGGCACGCGGTATCGCCCTCGGCGGAATGCTCGAACAGCAGCTGCATCCCGAGGCAGATGCCGAGCAGCGGCACCCGCAGGCGGGGGATGAGCTGGTCCAGCCCCTGGGCGCGCAGGCGTGCCATGGCGTCGGCGGCCGCACCGACGCCGGGCAGCAGCACACGCGGCGCGGCCCGGATCAGCGCGGGTTCGGCACTGACGATGGAGCGGGCGCCAAGCCGGTCGAGCGCGTAGCGCAGCGAGGCCAGGTTGGCGCCGCCGCTGTCGATGATGGTGACGTCGCAGGCGGCACTCACAGACTGCCCTTGGTGCTCGGCAGATCCTGACCGTCGCGGCGCAGGGCCGGGCGCAGTGCGCGGCCGACACCCTTGAAGCAGGCCTCGATCATGTGATGGGTATTTTCACCACGCACCGTCAGGTGCAGTGCGGCGCCGAGCGCGTCCGCGAGCGAGCGAAAGAAATGCGGCACCAGTTCGCTCGGCAGTGCGCCGACCTGCTCCCGTCCAAAGCGTCCCTCGAAGCTGAAGTAGGCGCGCCCCGAAAGGTCGATCGCCACCTGCGCCTCGCTCTCGTCCATCGCCAGCAGGAAGCCGTAGCGGCCGATGCCGCGCTTGTCACCGAGCGCGCGTCGCAGAGCCTCGCCGATGCTGAGCGCGCAATCCTCGATGGTATGGTGCTCGTCGATGTGCAGATCCCCGCGGCAGTGGAGCTGAAGCGTGAATCCGCCGTGCTTGGCGAGCTGCTCGAGCATGTGGTCGAAGAAGCCGATGCCGGTCTCGATGCGGGACGGTGCCTCGCTGTCGAGTTCGAGCTCTACGCTGATGTCGGTCTCACGGGTGCGGCGCCGGATGCTGGCGCGCCGCGCCAGCAGCGCCCGTGCGATTGCCGGCCAGCTCTGTTCGGGGGCGGTGCCGCCGACGCGCAGGCCGCGGATGCCGAGTGCGCGCGCGAACTCGAGATCGGTATCGCGATCTCCGATCATGGCGCTGCGCTCCCGGTCCATGGCGTGATCGCGCAGATAACCGTTGACCAGTCCCGTGCGCGGCTTGCGGCACTCGCATTGCTCGTGGGCAACGTGCGGACAGACGAAGATGGCATCGAACTCGATGCCCTGTGAACTGAACAGCTGCAGCACGAACTGATGTGCGAGCTCGAAGTGTTCGCGCGGGAAGCGTTCGCTGCCGACGCCGTCCTGGTTGGTCACCATGATGAGACGATAGCCCGCTGCCTTGAGAGCCTGCAGCGCCGCAAACACGCCGGGCAGCAACCGGATCTTGTCGAGTCGGTCCACCTGTTCATCATGCGGCTCCTCGATCAGGGTACCGTCCCGATCGACGAACAGCAGCGGCACCGGGACGGGGGCAGCTGCGCTCATGCAAGACTCGCGAGCAGGCGGTCGTTCTGTGGCGGGCTGCCGATGCTGATGCGCACCGCCTGTTGGAGCTGCGGCGCCGCCTGCAGTTCCCGCAGCAGCAGCCCGGCGGCGTGCGCGCGCGCGACACGTTCGCGCGCGTCGTCGAACTCGGCCAGCAGGAAGTTGGCCTCGCTCGGCCAGATCCGGCGCACGCCACGGCTGCCGGCAAGCGCCTCCGCGAGACGGGAGCGCTCCGCAAGGATGGTTCCGAGCCGCGCCCGGTACTGTTCGAGCGCGCCTGGCTCGAGCGCGCGAAATACCGCCTCGATGGTCAGCTGAGTGACGGCGTAGGGCTGAATCACCTTGCGCAACAGCGCCACCACGTCGGCATGCGCGATCAGCGCGCCGCAGCGCGCTCCGGCGAGCGCGTGCGCCTTCGACAGCGTCCGCAGCACCACCAGCCCCGGCTGCTGCGCGAGCGAGCCGAGCAGCGACGGCCGCGAGGCGAACTCGACATAGGCCTCGTCCACCACCAGCAGGGCACGACCCTGCAGCTCGTGCGCCAGCTCGAGGATGCCCGCGGAGTCGAGGCGGTTGCCGGTGGGATTGTTCGGCGAGCACAGGAATACCAGCTTGACGCGCTCGTCGTAGTGAGCGTGCAGCGCGGCAAAATCGCAGCCGAAGCCCTGCTCGCGCAGCAGCGGCACTTCCACCACCGCGGCGCCCTGGACGCGCGCCGCAACCGAATACATGCCAAAGGTGGGCGGGCAAACGATTACGGCATCCGCGCCGGCGCGACAGTAGCTGCGGATCAGCAGGTCGATCGCCTCGTCGCTGCCGCGGCTCGCCAGCAGCTGCGCCGGATCGACGCCGTAGAAGCGCGCCAGCAGCGCCGTCAGCTCGTGCGGGTGCGGTTCCGGATAGCGGTTGAGCCCCGCTATGGTGCCATCCGACGGCGAGCGCCATGGCAGCTCGTTGGCATGCAGGCGCACGAGTCCAGGTTCCCAGCTGGCGTGCTCGTAGGCTCTGAGAGCACGAATGTCCGGCCGCGCGATATCGGTGAGCCAGCTCATGCCGCGGTGCTCTCGCGTGCCAGCGCCTGCAGCCGCAGTTCGACTGCCGCGGCGTGTCCGTCCAGGCCCTCGAGCCTCGCCAATGTGGCCGCTGTCGGGCCGAGTTGGCGCAGTCCGTCGGGCGTCAGTTCCTGCACCGTGATGCGGCGGGTGAAATCGAGCACCGACAGCCCGCTGTAGGCACGCGCATGGCCATAGGTCGGGAGCACGTGGTTGGTGCCGGAGCAGTAGTCGCCCATGGGTTCCGGCGACCACTCGCCGAGGAACACCGATCCTGCATGCCGGATGCGCTCGAGCAGGCTGCGTGGCGCGCGCGTCTCGATGATCAGGTGCTCGGGCGCATAACGATTGCTGACATCGACGGCCGTTGCCAGGTCCGGCATCACCAGGATGCGCGAGGCGGCCACCGATCGACGCAGGATGTCGCCCCGCGCACGCGCCTGCATCTGCTCGGTAACCTGCGCAGCCACGCTCTGCGCCAGGGAAGGGGAGGTCGTCAGCAGCAGCGCCTGTGCACGCGGATCATGCTCGGCCTGCGCCAGCAGATCGGCGGCTACGAACTCGGGGCGAGCGCTGTCGTCGGCGATGACCAGCACCTCGGAAGGTCCTGCCGGCAGATCGAGCGCGGCCCCGGCTGGGTCGGCCGCCACCAGTTGCTTGGCGGCGGTAACCCAGGCATTGCCCGGCCCGAAGATCTTGTCGACCTTCGGCACGCTCTCCGTACCGTAGGCCAGAGCGGCGATTGCCTGTGCGCCGCCGACCTTGAATACCCGTCGAATGCCACAGAGTTCCGCGGCGACCAGCACCGCGGCGCTGGCGTGGCCGTCTCGCTGCGGCGGTGTGCAAAGCACGCGGCGCTCGCAGCCGGCGATGCGGGCCGGCACGGCCAGCATGATTACGGTCGAGGGCAGCGGCGCGGAGCCTGCCGGCACGTACAGCCCCACGGCGTCGATCGGGCGCACCAGCCGCTCGCACCGTACGCCAGGCTGTATCTCGACCGCCGTGGGCCCCAGCTGCGTGGCGCGGTGGAAGCGATCGACATTGGCGATCGCGCGTTCGAGCGCCGCGATCTCGACGGCCTGCAACTGCATACGCGCGGCGGCGAATTCCGCGGCGCTCACCTCGAGCTGCGCCAGCTCGAGGCCGTCGAACTCGCGCGCATAGCGCGCCAGGGCCATATCACCGCCGCGGCGCACGCCGTCGATGATCGTGCGCGCCTGCGCCAGGGTCTGCGACGCCAGCGCCTCGGCTGGGCGCGCCAACGCCGCCGCCCGCTGCGAGTCGCTCAGCGATTGCCAATCGAAGATCTGCATTAGGCCAGCATCTTCTCGACCGGCAGCACCAGCAGAGCGCTGGCGCCGGCCTTCTTCAGACTCTCGAGCGTTTCCCAGAAGACGTTCTCCCGGCAAACCGCGTGCACGGCCACGCGATCGGGCGAGCCCTCGAGCGGAATGATGGTCGGCGACTCGCTGCCCGGCAGCAGCCGACGGATGGCCGGCAGCGCGCTGCGCGGCGCGTGCAGCATGATGTACTTGCTCTCCCGGACCTGCTCCACACCTTCAATGCGCAGCAGCAGCCGCTCCACCCATTCATTCTTCTCGGGCGCCAGTTCGATGGGCGTGCGAATCAGCGCGGCGTGGCTTTCGAGCACCGTCTCGACCTCGCGCAGATGGTTGGCCTGCAGCGTCGAACCGGTCGAGACCAGGTCGCAGATCAGGTCCGCGCGGCCGAGGCGCGGCGCAATCTCGACCGCGCCCGAGAGCGTGACGATCTCGGCGCGGATCCTGCGCTGCTCGAGATAGCGCCCCAACAGGAACGGATAGGTGGTGGCGATGCGCCTGCCCGCCAGTGAGGCGGGGCCGTCATAGTGCGACTCGAGCGGTACCGCGAGGCACAGCCGGCAGCGCCCGAAGTCCAGCGTCCTCAGCGTCTCGAAGCGCGCGGGCGTGCCGCGCGCGGCCAGTTCGAGCCGCTTCTCCTCCAGCACGTTGAGGCCGACCAGGCCGAGATCGCAGACGTCTTCCTGCACCAGGTCGGGGATGTCGTCGTCCCGGACGAACAGCACGTCGAGCGGCATGTTCTCGCCAAATCCCATGAGCTGATCCTTGCCGCGCGACAGCTTCAGGCCGCAGCGCGCCAGCAGGTCGAGCGACGGATCGGTCAGTCGGCCGGATTTCTGGACTGCAAGTTTGATGCGTGCCGGCGACTTATCCATGCGAAGCTCCATCCTGCCGTTGAGCCGCCAGCGCATAGCCGCCGTGGCCCGCGGCCAGATAGCGCGCCACGCGCCCGATGGTCGTCAGGCTGACGGCGGTCTGCCGGTGAATTTCCCGATAGGGCAGGCCGCGGCGCAGGCAATCGACCACGGCCCAGCGGTCGGCCATGGCCTGAAGCTCGGCGGGCGTGCACAGGTCGCGCAAAAACGCCCGGCATTCCTCCACTGTGCGCAGGGAGGTGATGGCGGCAAACAGATTGCGCTCCGCCTGCGCCTCCTGGCGCGCGGACAATAACCGGTGGGATTTCATGGGGTGGCGGCGGTTTCCGTGGTGCTACATTGTACTAATACGTTAATACACTAACGCATATCCGGGCGATGCACAAGCCGCTTGACCGGGCGCGCCACCGACCTCTAGACTTTGAGGCACTCATCGAGACCGGCTGAGGGAAAGGCCCTTAGACGCCGGGGCAACCGTCGGACTATCCGAAAAGGTGCCAATTCCTGCGGATTTCTGCGGCTGTGCCCAGGTCCGATAGATGAGGGTTCGTCCTTACCGGACGATGCCGATCCGCAGGAATGCCGAGATGATTGAACTGGCATTGCGGAGCGCGGCTTGAATACTGTCCCAAAATTGGTCACGTCTGTGGCGGCAACCACTGCCCGCGCTGCCGCTGCCGGGTCTTCCGTCCCGTCCTCCGCTAGTTCCGTCGAGCAGGGTATCTGGCACTGGCCGGGCGCAATGGCGCTGCATCACGGCGGCAGCCTGCCGCAGGTGCGGGTGGGCTGGCGCCTCGAGGGCTGCGGCGGTGCGCCGGTGGTGGCGGCCCTGGGTGGCATCTCGGCGCACCGCCGCGTGTTCGATGTCCAGACACCGGGGCAGGGATGGTGGCCGGAGCTGGCCGGCCCGGGCCGCGCGCTCGACAGCCTGCGGGTGCGCGTGCTCGGCATCGATTACCTGGGGGCCAGCGGCGAGTCGACCGGCCCCACGGCCGGCGGCAGCTTCCCGAGCCTGTCGAGTTTCGATCAGGCCGAGATGCTGCTGGCCCTGATGGATCACTTGGGTTTGGCGCGGCTGCGCGCCATCGTCGGCGCCTCTTATGGCGGCATGGTGGCGCTGGCATTCGCCCAACTTCACCCCGAGCGCGTCGAACAGCTGCTGATAGTCAGTGCGGCCGACCGCACCCACCCGATGGCCACTGCCTGGCGCAGCGTGCAGCGCCGCATCGTGCGCTTCGCATTGTCGGCCGGGCGTCCTGCCGAGGGTCTGGAACTGGCGCGCTCGCTGGCCATGGCCACCTACCGCAGCCCGCAGGAATTCTCGGCGCGATTTGCATTTGCACCCATCGAGCAGGGCGGACGTTTCGTCTTTCCGGTGGAGCAGTATCTCGCCGCCCGCGGGCGCGACTATGCGGCGCGCTATTTGCCCGAATCGTTTCTGTGCCTGTCCGAGTCGATCGATCTGCATGCCGTCGACGCGCGCCACATCGAGGTACCGACCACACTGGTGGCGGTGCGCGAAGATCAGCTGGTACCGCTAGCGGACATGCAGGCGCTGGCGGCGCGGCTGCCGCAGGCGCGGCTGCACGAGATTTCATCCCCATTCGGCCATGATGCCTTTCTCAAAGAGGCGCAACAGCTTCGGCCGATCTTCGAATGCCTCTATGGAGAGTCCTAAGTGAGTCAGTTCTCCGATCCAATTACGTGCGCGGTACGCGCCGGCCTCGAGTCCGACGATGCCACCGGCGCCGTGGTGCCGCCGATCCACCTGAGCGCTACCTACGCGTTCCGCGGCTACGGCGAAAAGCGCGCCTACGACTATTCCCGCTCGGGCAATCCGACGCGCGATCTGCTCGGTGGCGCGCTCGCCGAACTCGAGGGTGGCGCCGGTGCCGTGGTGACCGCATCCGGCATGGGTGCCGTCACGCTGTGTCTGCAGCTGCTACCCGCACGGCCGCGGGTGCTGGCGCCGCATGACTGCTATGGCGGCAGCTATCGCCTGTTCGACGCATTACATCGCCGCGGTGACATCGAGGTCGACTTCGTCGATTTTGGCAATGCTGCGGCGCTGAGCGCTGCCCTGTCGAAGCCGACGTCGCTGCTCTGGATCGAGACGCCAAGCAATCCGCTGCTGCGCCTGACCGACATCGCCGCCACCGCCCGGGCCGGGCACGCCGCCGGCGCCCTGGTGGTGGTCGACAATACCTTCCTGTCTCCGGCCTGGCAGCAGCCCATCAAGCTCGGCGCGGACCTGGTGGTGCATTCGACCACCAAGTACATCAACGGCCATAGCGACGTGGTCGGCGGCGCCGTCATAGCCGCGCTACCGGAGCTGCACCAGTCACTGTGCTGGTGGGCCAATTGCCTCGGACTGACCGGTTCGGCGTTCGATAGCTTCCTGACATTGCGCGGCTTGCGGACCCTGCACGCGCGCCTGGCTGCCCACGGTCGCAACGCGCAGCAGCTCGCGGCGTGGCTGGTGGAGCAACCGCAGGTGGCGCGCGTGTTCTATCCGGGCCTGCCGACACATCCAGGCCACGAGCTGGCGCGGCGCCAGCAATCGGGATTCGGCGCCATCGTCACCTTCGAGCTGCACGGCGGCATACCGGCGGTACGCAGGTTCGTCGCCGGCCTGAAATGCTTTTCGCTGGCGGAGTCGCTCGGCGGCGTGGAGAGCCTGGTGGCCCATCCGGCGTCGATGACGCATGCGGCCATGTGCGAGTCGGCCCGCCATGCGGCCGGCCTGACGGACGGGTTGCTGCGTCTGTCCGTGGGTATCGAGGCCTACGAGGACCTGCGCGCCGACCTGGCGGCGGCGCTGTCCCGCGTGGAGCTGTGCAACGCGGCAGAGCCTGCAAATGAGCCGGATCTGGAACAGGCGCCGGAGGCGGAGCTGGCGTCAACGGCAGTCGCGCACGCCCGTTGAATCGAATGGCGGCGACGATCAGGAGTCTGCCATGTCGGTGCGATCGATCCTGCTGACCCTGGCGGTCCTGGCCGTCATGCCGGCGGCGCTGGCCGAGCCGGGGGCCACCGGCGCCAGCGCTACGGCGCAGCCCGGCATCTGGCGCAGCCAGAAGACCGAGCTGGTCTACATGGGCTTTACCTCCACCTACTCCTGCGACGGATTGCAGTCAAAGCTCGAACTGCTGCTGCGGCAGCTTGGCGCAAAGCCCGGCTTCAAGGTGATCGCCTATGGCTGTGCGGACTTTGGCCGCCCCAGCCGGTTCCCTCGGGCCACGCTCGAGTTCGCAACCTTGCAACCGAGCGATGCGGGCCAGACCGCGCCGGCCCCGCAGCAGACGCCGGTCGACGGCGCCTGGCGCACGGTGGAGCTCTCGCCGCATCATCCCTTCGATCTACAGGATGGCGACTGCGAGCTCATGGAACAGTTCCGGGACAAGGTATTGCCGCTGTTCGCGACCCGCGGGCTGCAGGCGCGCACCACCTGCATACCGTACCAGGACACGGGCGGCCCGTTCGATCTGCAGCTGCAGGTATTCGCGCCGCTGACGCCGGCCAAGCCGGGTCGCTAGGCCGTCAAAGCAGCGTTTCCCACAGGCGCCAGAAGCGCTCTCGCAGGCGCTCGCTGATAGGCCGCTGGTCCCAGCTTGCGGCCTCGACCCGCTGCGCATTGCCGATGTCCTGGCGGAAGTAATCGTCGAGCGCCGCGCCGGTCTTCGCGCCGATGATGACCGCGTCGATCTCATCGTTGAAGAGCACGCTGCGGTGATCGAAATTCGATGAGCCGAGGATGGACCAGACGCCGTCGGCGACCACGATCTTGGAATGCAGGATACCGTCCTCGCGCTCGTAGATCTCGATGCCGGCGCGCAGCATCGCGTGGTAGTGCGAGCGTTGCACTGCCAGCACCGGAAACGAATCGCTGTGCGAGGGCAGCAGCAGGCGCACGCGCACGCCGCGGCGCGCGGCCCGCAGCAACGCCTGGCTTTCCTGATGAGTCGGCGCGAAGTACGCCGCGGTGACGTCGATGCTGCTTTCGGCGCTGCGGATCGAGGACAGTAGCGTGGCGTAGTAGCGCGGTGACAGCCGGCCGCCAGCCTGGCTGCCGATGATGCGCACAACCTGGTCACCCTGCGCACCGGGGGTGTCGCCGTTGCCGGCGAGGGCCTGAGGCTCGCCACCCTGCTGCAGCCAGTGCTGGTCGAACAGCGTCTTGAGTTCGCCGACCGCAGGGCCCTCGATCCTGAGGTCGGTGTCGTGCCAGGGTTCGTGTGCCTGCTCCGCATGGCGTTCGGCACCGGAAGCGAGAGGGCCGCTCTCATAGTCGGTGCTCAGGTTGACGCCGCCGATGATGGCGAGCTCGCCATCCGCCAGCAGCAGCTTGCGATGGTCCCGCTCGTTGATGGCAAAGTGGCGCGTGAGCGGGTTGAGAGGGTTGAAGTCGTGCACGTGGATGCCCGCTGCCGCGAGGCGATCGAAGAATTCCTTGGGGGTCGAGATCGACCCCACACTGTCGTACAGCACCGTGATCTGCAGCCCCTCGTTCTGCCGCTGGATCAGCAGGTCGCTGAGGCGCTGCTCGCCGTACTCGATTTCTTCGAGCGTGTAGTACTCCAGGTAGAGGTAGCGGCGGGCGGCGCGGATGGCACCGAAGATGGCGCCGAAGGTGTTTTGCCCATCCCGCAGGATGCTGACGCGGTTGCCGGTATAGAGCGGTGAACCCGCTACGACCTGCTCGACCGCCAGGTGGTGCTCGAGGGCGCCGCCGTCGGGTGCCTGCGCCGCAAGCTGCTTGATCAGGGCGTTGGCCGCCCGCTGCGACAACGCTCCGCGGGCACCGGCCACCGAGATCTGCGCCGGCACGTCGGTGACGAGAGGTTCCGGGATCGTCGGGATCTGCGTGCAGCCGGTCAGCGCCAGCAGGGCCGGCAGCCACGCGTGACCGCGCAGGCGGACACGGAACGGCGGGGGCGGCACAGGCTGACGCATGCGTGCTCCGTCTACCGGGGTTGGCGGCGTATTGCAATCCCGGCCGCCGGTCCCGCGGCAGGCGCAGGCGCGCGTCGGCACTCGGCATTTACAGGCCGCGCATGCCGAGCGATCATGACAGCGATTGCATCTGCGCTTTGAGCGCGCATGAAGGAAGGGCGGAATCTGTAGCGATATGGCTGACTCGGCGGGCGTATTGCGGCTCGTAATTGGCGAGAACAACGAGGATCTGGCCATGACGCTGTCGATGCTGCTCGGCGCCGAGCCGGACATCCACAGCGTTGCCACGGTAGCCTCGAACAGTGCCGTGCTGGCGTCACTCGATTCTCACGATCCCAACGCCTTTCTGCTGGACCTGTCGCTCGACGACGGCTCCAGCCTGCCGCTGATTACGACCTTGCGCGCACGGGTTCCGCAGGCCGTCATCATCGTCCATACCGGCTATCAGAATGAGAGCCTGGAGGGGCAGTGCCTCAAGGCCGGAGCCGACGGCGTAGTCGTCAAGACCGGGGATATCGACACACTGACGGCAGCGCTGCGCGAGGCAGCACGACGCCGGTCCGCGGCCGCGCCTTGAATTCCAAGGACTCAAGGCACTAGAATCGCGTCCGCCGGTGGACGGTGCCAGGCATGGGTTTGGCATACCGTAAAGCTGCAGAAGATGCGGCCAAGTGCTTGATCCAAAAGCCCCACATGGGGCTTTTATTTTTTGGGTGGCACACCGGGATGGTCACGCATCGACAATGGCCGCGCTGCTACGCGAGAAGCTGATTGCGCTCAGCGAGCCTTTGCTCGAGCAGCTGGGCTACGAGCTCGTCGACTTGGAGTACGCGCCGGGCCGCTCGCACGCCGTGGTGCGCGTGTTCATCGACCGCCCGCGAGGGGTGGGTGTCGACGATTGCGAGCGCGTCAGCCACGAGCTGTCGGCGTTGATGGATGTCGAGGACCCGGTGCCGATCGCATATACGCTGGAAGTCTCCTCGCCGGGGATGGACCGGGTGCTGCGTACCCCGGCGCACTTTCAGCGCTTCGTCGGCGAGCGCATCTGGCTCGAGTTGAAGGCCGCGAGAAACGGCCGGCGGCGCTACACCGGCCGGCTCGAGGCGACCAGCCCGCAGGGCATTGATTTGACGGTGGATGGCGCCATGGTAGCAGTTACTTTTGCAGAGATCGGACGCGCGCGGCTCGCGCCTCAGTGGCCTTGAGGGCCAGGAGCTTGACTGTATGAACAAGGAAATTCTGATGGTCGTCGACGCCGTCTCCAACGAGAAGGGCGTCGATAAGGAGATCATCTTCGACGCGCTCGAGGCGGCGCTGGCTTCGGCTACCCGCAAGAAGCACGGCGAGGATTGGGACGTGCGCGTGGCCATCAATCGCAAGACCGGCGACTACGAGACCTTTCGGCGTTGGAAGGTGTTCGCGGACGACTCCACGGAACTCGAGAACCCTTCCGCCGAGCTGCGGCTCGACGATGCCAGGGACCTGAACGCCGACATCGAGCCCGGCGGCTACGTCGAGGAGCCGATGGAATCGGTGGCCTTCGGCCGCATCGCCGCACAGCAGGCCAAGCAGGTCATCGTGCAGAAGGTGCGCGAGGCCGAGCGCGCGCAGGTGGTGGATGCCTACAAGGATCGAGTCAACACGCTGGTCAACGGCGTGGTCAAGCGCATCGACCGCAACGGCATCTATGTCGATCTGGGCAGCAACGCCGAGGGTTTCGTACCGCGCACCGAGATGATTCCGCGCGAGCAGCTCAAACCACAGGATCGAGTCAAAGCCTACCTGCGCGAAGTACGCGCCGAGCTGCGCGGACCACAGCTGTTCCTGACCCGCACCGCGCCCGAGTTCCTGATCGAGCTGTTCAAGCTGGAGGTGCCGGAAGTCGGCCAGGGGCTGATACAGATCCTCGGCGCCGCGCGCGATTCGGGCGTGCGCGCCAAGATAGCGGTGCGCAGCCAGGATCCGCGTATCGATCCGGTCGGCGCATGCGTCGGCATGCGCGGCTCACGCGTACAGGCGGTCTCGAACGAAATCGCCGGCGAGCGCGTCGACATCATTCCGTTCGACGACAACCCGGCGCAGTTCGTGATCAATGCGATGTCGCCGGCCGAAGTGCAGTCGATCGTCGTGGACGAGGATTCGCACAGCATGGACATTGCGGTGGCGGAGGAAAAGCTGTCGCAGGCCATCGGCCGCGGCGGCCAGAACATCCGGCTGGCCAGCCAGCTGACAGGCTGGGAACTCAACGTCATGACCGAGTCCGACGCCGAGGTCAAGAGCGAGACCGAGGCGCGTGCGCTGGTCGAGACCTTCATGAAGCAGCTTGACGTCGACGAGAACGTCGCCAGCATCCTGGTGCAGGAGGGCTTCTCGACCGTCGAAGAAGTGGCCTATGTGCCGGCGGCGGAGCTGGCGGCCATCGAGGAGTTCGACGAGGACATCGTCAAGGAGCTGCGCAACCGCGCCCGCGACGTGCTGCTGACGCAGGCCATCGTCAGCGAGGAATCGCTCGACCAGTCGATGCCCGCGGACGACCTGCTGACGCTGGAGGGCATGCGGCCCGACCTGGCGCTGGCGCTGGCACGCCGTGGTGTACGCACGCGCGAGGAACTGGCGGAACAGGGCATAGACGATATTTCGGACATCGACGGCCTGTCGGCCGAAGAGGCCGGAGCTTTGATCATGAAGGCGCGCGCGCATTGGTTCGAGGCGCAGACCTGAGGCGCACCGCGCCAGGAACCCACTATGGCTGACGTAACGATTTCCCAGTTTGCGGACGTTCTGAAGGTCTCGGTCGACCGACTGATCGCGCAGCTCGATCAGGCCGGTATCACTGTCTCGAGCCCCGAGGACATGATCAGCGAGGAAGCCAAGCTCGAGCTGCTGACGCACCTGCGCCGCAGTCACGGACAGCACGGCGCCGAGGCAGGCTCGTCGCCGAGCCGCATCACGCTCAAGCGCAAGACGCAGAGCGAACTCAAGCTGGCCGGCAATCAGGGCCGGGCGCGCACCGTCAACGTCGAGGTGCGGCGCAAGCGCACCTACATCAAGCGCGACGTGCTCGAGGGGCAGGCGCGGGCGCAGCAGGAGCAGCTGGACGCACAGCGACGCGAAGTCGAGGAAGCGCAGCGCGCACAGAGCGAGAAGGCGGAAGCCGAACGGCGCGAGGCCGAGCGGGTCGAGGCCGAGAACCGGCGCCGCATCGAGGAAGAGCAGGCGCGCAAGAAGGCGCAGGAAGACGCGCGCCGCGTGGCCGAGCAACGCGCGGCCGAAGAGGCCGAGCGCGAGCGCGCCCGGCGCGCTGCCGAGCCGGCCCGAGACGCGCGCGAGGCGCACG
>JBAUYT010000144.1:0-5703 GCA_049584935.1 Steroidobacteraceae bacterium | reverse complement strand
AGCGAGCGCATTCTGCGTGCGGCCGGTGCCTGGCAGCGGCTGGATCAGGCCCGGATGGCGCCGTACGAGAAGATGCGTGTGTGGCACGAATCCGCGAATGCCGATGGCCCGGCGGCGCTGCGCTTCGACGCCGCGGACGTCGGTGAGCCCAATCTCGGCCACATCGTTGAAACTGCGGCGCTGGCACATGCCTGCCTGGAGAGCTTTCGCGACGCCGGTGGCACTACGATCGAGACCGAGCTGGAACAGCTCGCCATCGATGACGTCGCCGCCCGCCTGACGGTGCCTGGGCGAAGTCTGTCGGCGCGCCTGGTGGTGGGCGCCGACGGCGCGCACTCCAGGGTGCGGCAGCAGGCCGGGCTCGCGACGCGAGCGCGTGACTATCATCAGCTCGCCATCGTCGCGACCATTGCCACAGCGCAGCCGCACGCGTTCACGGCCTGGCAGCGATTCCTGCGTTCGGGTCCGCTGGCATTGCTGCCGCTGTTCGATGGCAGCAGCTCGCTGGTCTGGTCACTGGATGTGCCGCTGGCGCGCGAGCTGATGGCCTGTGAGCCGCATGAGTTCGAACGACAGCTCGATGCTGCTTCCGCGTTGGCGCTGGGTGCCACGCGGCTCGACAGTGAACGCGCCAGCTTCCCCTTGAGCAGCGCCAGCGCCGCTGCCTACGTAGCCGCGCGCTGCGCCCTGATCGGCGATGCCGCGCATGTGATCCATCCGCTTGCAGGGCAGGGGGCAAACCTGAGCCTGCTCGACGGGGCTGCACTCTGCGAGGCGGTCGCGGCCGCGCCGGGGGCACGCGAGGACCTGGGCGCACTGCGCCTGCTGCGTCGCTACGAGCAGCAGCGGCGCACCCATAACCGGCTCATGGATGTAGCGATGAGCGCGTTTCAGGCGGGATTCGCCCATGCAGGCGGCCCGTTGTCGACAGTGCTCAACCTGGGGATGTCCGCGGTCAATCGCAGCGGTACGCTCAAGCGCCTGTGCGCGCGCCAGGCACTGGGTATCAGCGGGGAGCTGCCAAGGCTGGCGCGGGCCGTGTGACCCGCGGCGCGCGGTTACTTGAGGCCGAGCTGATCGATCTTGGCTGCGCAGATGAGGTCGTTCTCGCTCAAGCCGCCGATGGCATGGGTCGAGTAACGAACGCGGCAGTAGTTGTAGCCGATCTGCAGGTCGGGATGATGATCCTCGAGATTGGCGATGTGCGCGACGGCGTTGACGAAGCTCATGGTGCGATAGAAATCCCGGAACGAAAACTCGCGCCAGAGTGCCTTGCCGCTTTCGATCAGCTGCCACTCTGACGAGAGCTGCTGCATGCTGCGTTGCGCTTCCTGTGGCGTCAGCGCCGGCACTCCACCCTCGCACGGCCGGCAGCGCCGCCCGCTCAAGGCATCGCCGCCGGCCTTCGATCCGCCTGCTGCGCTCATGGGTGCATCCTGCGCGCGTAGGTGCGCGCGATATATTGCTCCACCAGCTCCTGAAACTCCTCGGCGATGCGCTCACCCTTGAGCGTGACAGTCTTGGCACCGTCCTCGTACACCGGGGCCACTGGCCGCTCACCCGTGCCGGGCAGGCTGATGCCGATGTTGGCGTGCTTGCTCTCCCCGGGCCCGTTGACCACGCAGCCCATGACCGCCACAGTCATGGTCTCGACGCCGTGATAGGCGTCGCGCCACTCGGGCATGCGATCTCGCAGGTGCTTCTGGATCCGGTCCGCCAGGGTCTGGAAGTAGGTGCTGGTGGTGCGGCCGCAGCCCGGGCAGGCGGTCACGAGCGGCGTGAAGGAGCGCAGTCCCATGGTCTGCAGCAGCTCCTGCGCCACGATCACTTCGCGGCTGCGGTCTCCGCCGGGTTCCGGTGTGAGCGAGACCCGGATGGTGTCACCGATGCCCTGCTGCAGCAGGATGCCCATGGCGGCCGAGGAGGCCACGATGCCCTTCGAGCCCATGCCGGCCTCGGTCAGGCCGAGGTGCAGTGCGAAGCCGGTGCGGGCCGCGAGCTCGGAGTAGACGGCGATCAGATCCTGCACGGCGCTGACCTTGGCCGAAAGCACGATACGCTCGCGCGGCATGCCGAGCTCGACCGCGCGCTCGGCACTGTCGATGGCGGAGCGCACGATGGCATCGCGCATGATCTCCTGCGCCGAGCGGGGGGCAGAGGCACGGCTGTTCTCGTCCATCAGGCGCACCAGCAGGTCCTGGTCGAGACTGCCCCAGTTGACGCCGATACGCACCGGCTTGCCGTTGCGGCAGGCGATTTCGATCATTTCGGCAAACTGCGGATCGCGCTTGGAGCCGCGGCCGACGTTGCCCGGGTTGATGCGGTACTTGGCGAGCGCTTCGGCGCAGGCAGGATGTTCCTGCAGCAGCTTGTGGCCGTTGAAGTGGAAGTCGCCGATCAACGGGACGTTGCAACCGAGGGCATCGAGCCGATTGCGGATGTGAGGTACTGCCGCCGCCGCCTCGCTGGTGTTGACCGTAATGCGTACCAGCTCCGAGCCTGCGGCGGCGAGCTGCGCGCATTGGCTGGCGGTGGCCGAAATGTCCGCGGTGTCGGTATTGGTCATGGATTGCACCACGATCGGGGCATCGCCGCCGATCGTGACGTTGCCGACCTGCACCCCGCAGGTAGAATGTCGCTTGAGTTCCATGGCCCTATTCTAAAGCATGCGCTGCGGTGGGGGAAAACGCCGCGCACTGCTATCATCCACGCACCGGCCAAAACACTCTGCAGGCACTGGCGTGGCGGGAATCTACCAACCGGAGAGCTGGTGGGCGCTCATACCTGTTTATTTGATTTGCACGTGGCGCTGGGCGCACGGTTGATCGACTTCGGTGGCTGGGACATGCCGGTGGCCTACGGCTCGCAGATCGAGGAGCATCTGGCGGTCCGGCGGGCGGCGGGCGTGTTCGACGTCTCGCACATGGGCATCGTCGATCTGCACGGCGAGCGCTGCCGCGAGCTGCTGCAGGGGCTGCTCGCCAACGACGTCGGCCGGCTCACTATTCCGGGCAAGGCGCTCTACAGCTGCATGCTCAACGAGCAGGGCGGCGTAATCGATGACCTGATCGCCTACTTTCTCGACGATGACTTCTTCCGTGTGGTGGTCAACGCCGGCACCCGCGCCAAGGACATCGCCTGGATCGCGGCGCGTGCTGCCGCCTGCGGCGTGCGGCTGCAGGAACGGCGGGACCTGGCGATGCTGGCGATCCAAGGCCCGCAGGCGCGCGAGCGCAGCGCCGCGCTGCTGACCGCCGAGGCTGCCTGGGCCGTGCTCGAACTGCAGCCCTTCTTCGGCACGCAGATCGGAGACTGGCTGGTGGCGCGCACCGGCTATACCGGCGAGGACGGCTTCGAGATCATGCTGCCGGCGGCAGAGGCGGTGTCGGTGTGGCAGCGTCTCAATGCCAGCGGCGTGCATTCCTGCGGTCTCGGCGCGCGCGACACGCTGCGGCTAGAGGCCGGCATGAATCTCTATGGCAACGATATGGACGAGCACACCAGCCCGTTGGAATCGGGACTGGCCTGGACTATCGCATTCGATCCAGCGGAGCGCGAGTTCGTCGGCCGCGCGGCGCTCGAGCAGATGCGGGCACGCGGCCCGACACGCAAGCTCGTGGGCCTGGTGCTCGACGAGCGCGGCGTGCTGCGCAGTCATCAGCGCGTGCTGGTGCCCGGAGTGGGTGAGGGCGAGGTCACCAGCGGCACCTACTCGCCCACGCTCGAGCGCTCGATCGGGCTCGCGCGCGTGCCGATGGCAACCGGCGGTTCGGCGCAAGTCGAGATCCGCGGCAGGTCGCTGCCGGCGCGCGTCGTGCGCGTGCCGTTCGTGCGCCATGGCAAGGCGTTGATTACGCTGGTATGAGTCACGGCAAGAGGTGGCGATGAGCAATATTCCGAGCGAATTGAAATACGCCCGCAGCCACGAATGGCTGCGCACGCTGGCGGACGGAACCTGTGAAGTCGGCATCAGCGACCACGCGCAGCATGCGCTCGGCGACCTAGTATTCGTCGAGTTGCCGGACATCGGACGCAGTCTGAACGCGGGTGATGGCTGCGCGGTGGTCGAATCCGTCAAGGCTGCTTCCGACGTCTATGCGCCGGTGGCGGGAACGGTGATTGCCGTCAACGATCAACTGCGGCATACGCCCGAGCTCATCAATACGGATCCGTATGGCGGCGGCTGGCTGCTGCGGCTGAAGCCCGCGCCGGCGGCGGCTGCGGTGACGCTGTTGTCGCCGGACGAGTATGGCGCGCTGACTGCTGCCGGTTAGGGCCCAGACATTCCGCATGCCCTTCATTCCGCACACCGACGCCGACGTCCGCGAGATGCTCGACGCCATCGGTGCACCCGGTATCGACGCGCTGTTCGACGAGATTCCGTCCGGCCTGGGCGTGAATTCGCTGCCGGGCGTGCCGGCCGGGCTGGGTGAGCTCGAAATCATGCAGCTCATGCAGGCGCGTGCGCGCCGCGACGGCAGACCGCTGTGCTTCATCGGCGCTGGGGCCTACGAGCATCACATTCCCGCCGCGGTCTGGTCCACGGTTACGCGCGGCGAGTTCTACAGCGCCTATACGCCCTACCAGGCCGAGGCCAGCCAGGGGACGCTGCAGAGCATCTATGAGTACCAGAGCATGCTCGCCAGCCTGACGGGCATGGAGGTTTGCAACGCGTCGATGTACGACGGCGCCACGGCGCTGGCCGAGGCGGTGCTGATGGCGGTGCGCGCGAACCGGCGCTCGCACAGCGCCCGCATCCTTATGCCGCGCAACGTGCATCCGCACTATCGCGCCGTGGTGCTCGCCACCACCTGCAACCAGGGCGTGCAGTGCGAGGAATTGCCGTACGCGCCGGCGACCGGGCAGATCACAGCCGAGAGCCTGGCGCCCTTTGCAGGCCAGGACATCACCGCAATCGTGATACCGCAGCCCAACTTCTTTGGCGTGTTCGAGCAGGTCGATGCGCTCACGGATTTTGCGCATGCCCACGGCGCGCTGGTCATCGCGCTGGTGAATCCGATCGCGCTGGCGCTGCTGAAGCCGCCGGCAGCGTGGGGACAGAAGGGTGCCAACATCGTCGTCGGCGACGGCCAGCCGCTCGGTTGCCCGCTGTCCTCGGGTGGACCGTATTTCGGCTTCATGTGCACGCGCATGGAGCACGTGCGGCAGATGCCCGGCCGGCTGGTCGGACGGACGGTCGATCTGGACGGCCGGCCCGGTTTTACGCTGACCCTGCAGGCGCGCGAGCAGCACATTCGCCGGGCCAAGGCGACGTCCAACATCTGTACCAACCAGGGCCTGCTGATGCTGGCCGGTACGATTTACCTGGCGCTGCTCGGCGCGGAAGGACTCGAGCGCGTGGCGGCTCTGTCGATGCAGCGTACCGAGCAACTGACGCGCGCCCTGTGCGCGATCGCCGGGGTGCGACGCGTGTTCGACGGCCCGGGCTTTCACGAGGTGGTACTGGCGCTCGACCGCCCGGTGGCGCCGGTGCTGGCTGCGCTGGGTGAGCGTGGCATCCAGGGAGGATTCGATCTGGGCGAGTACTACCCGGAGCTGGGACCCGCGCTGCTCACCTGCGCCACGGAGACCAAGACGGCCGAGGACCTGGACGCCTACGCGCGCGCGTTGGCCGAAGTGCTGCGTCCGGCTCGGGCGGCCTGAGCATGAGTCTGACGCTGCGTGAACCGCTGATCTTCGAGT
>JBAUYT010000143.1:0-9413 GCA_049584935.1 Steroidobacteraceae bacterium | reverse complement strand
ACGCGCCGGTCAGCAGCGCCACCAGCGCCAATACGTCCAGGTTGACGCGATAGGCGCGTGTGGCAGCAGCATCGCGGCCGCGCTGCGCCTGCGCGGTGACGGCGAATACCCCCGGCGGCAGCAGCTGTGCCAGGCGCGCGCGTGCCTGCTCCGGGTCGATGGCCGGCCGCAGCCGCAGGTCGATGCGATTGAGGCGGCCGAGACGCCCGAGGGTCCATTGCGCGGCACCGATGTCCATGACACCGAGCTCGCCGGCATAGGCATCTTCGGGCAGCACGTCGATGACGCTCAGCGCCTTCGGGCCGGCGCCGGCATCGACCACGAGCCGCGCGCCGCGCTCGACGCCGTAGTGGCTGGCGGCGCTGCGGCTCAGTACCAGGGCGTCGTGCTCGAACAGCGCAGTGACATCGCCCGCCAGTGCCCCCACGAGCTGCGGCTGCAATGGCGCGGCCCGGAACGGGTCGAACGCCAGCAGCCTGAGGGCGGAGTGCGCAGCTCCCGCGACGCCGAGGTTCACTTCGAGCACGGGACTGGCCAGCGCAACGGCGGGGTCGCCCGCCAGGCGAACGAACAGTGCCTGATCGAAGCCCGCGGCCGGCCCCTGGATCACGAGGTCGGGTGTTCCGACGAGCTGCCGCGTGGCCAGCTCGAATTCTGCCAGCGCGGACGAATTGATCAGGTGTACGGCGGTGCCGAGGGCTACTCCGAGCGCAATGGCCGCAAGGCTCGCGACCGCGCGCAGTGGCTGATCGCGCAGCTGCGACACCGTCAGTACACGGAACGCGGTGCCGCTCATGGCGCCTGATCGAGCAGGCGGCCGCTCTCGAGTCGCACGATGCGGTCGGCCATGCGCGCCGCGGTTGCCGAGTGCGTGATCAGGATAGCGGCGGTATGGCCTGCGGCAAGCCGCTCGCGCAACAGATTGAGTACTTGTGTGGCGCTGGCTGCATCCAGATTACCGGTTGGTTCGTCCGCCAGCACCAGTGCCGGCGCATGCACCAGCGCGCGGGCCACAGCGATGCGCTGCAGTTCACCGCCCGAGAACTCGCGCGGGTAGCGGTCGGCGAGAGCACCGATGCCGCAGCGCTCGAGTGCCTGCCGGGCGCGTGTCTGGCGCTCGGCACGCGGCACGCCCAGCAGATCCAGCGGCAGCACCACGTTCTGCAACGCTGTCAGGTAAGGCAGTACGTGAAAGGCCTGGAAGATGAAGCCGATGTGGGTGCGCCGCAGCCGCGTCAGTGCATCATCGTCGAGTGTTGCCAGATCGGCCGAATCGAACAGCACACGTCCGCTGTCGGCACGATCGAGTCCGGCGATGATATTGAGCAGCGTCGACTTGCCGCTGCCGGATTCTCCGACTACGGCCAGAAACTCGCCCGTGCGCAATTTGAGACTGACGTCGTCGAGCACCCAGGGCCCCACGGGACGATAGCGTTTGCGCAGCGCCTCGAGCGTCAGCAGCGGCCCCGGGGTACGCGGCGCGTCTGACACACTGCTCAGGGAGTGGTCGGTGCGTCGCCGCTGGGCGGTGCGTCCGCCCGAGGAGAGTTGGCGGGCGGCGCCTGGGTCCGGGGTGCATTGGCCGGTGGCTTCTTGTCCGGCGGAGTATCGGTCGGCGGCAGATCCTCGGCGCCCGGGTCCTGCAATAACTCATCGGGCGTTTCCGTCTGGTCCGGATGGACCTGATACTCGCGCCGCTGCAGCCAGGCGTTACGCACGAACGCGTAAGGGTCGAAGCTCTGATCGATATATTTGTCCAGATCGAGCAGATGCGCGCGGTGGTCGACCAGATCGACCGTGAAGATCGGCCAGCGCACCCAAGGATCGCTGATGTAGGCGCGCGGCGTGGTGTATTCGTCGGCTAGCAGGCCGAACGAGTCGCGCACGGTCGAGGGGCCGAGGAACGGCAGCATGACGTAAGGCCCGCTGTGTACACCCCATCGGCCGAGCGTCTGGCCGAAGTCGGCGTCGTGACGGTCGAGGCCCGAGGGCGTGGCCACGTCGAACAGGCCGCCCAGGCCGAACAGTGTGTTCACGACCAGGCGTGTCGTGTCGCTGGCACCGGTGCGCCACTGCCCCTGCAGGAAGTCGTTGAGGATGGTGGTCGTGTACGTCAGATTGGTCATGAAGTTGGTGATCGACGTACGCGCACCCTGCGGGATGACCTTTACGTACGTGCGCGCGGTGGGCCGCAGCACGGCGTGGTCGACCGCGAGATTGAACTTGTAGATCGCGCGGTTGGTGCGCTCGAAGCGATCGCGTGGATCGGGCTTGGCGCCGGGGGGCAGGCTGGCGCAGCCGGCCGCCCCGAGCAGCAACACAAACAGCAGAATGCCAAGAGACCCTTTCATTGACCTGCAGTCTAGCAGGTCAGGCGGAACGCATGGATCAGCGGCTGCCGAGCATATGATGCGACGCCTGCTGCTCGCGCAGCCAGCCGCGCACTTCCTCGAGCTGCGCACGAAAGCGCGCGCGCTGAATCGTGGACAGGTTCGGCGCGGCCAGCGCCAGCTCGAGTTGCTGATTGGCAAGCGGCAAGTTGCCGCCGGCGAGATCGTATTGCGCCATGTAATAGTAAGCGTCACCCGGATCGCCGGCGGCACTGGCTGCGAGCGCAGTCAGCCGGATCTGCGGCGGAGTGGGTTCGACGTTGTTGAACAGGTCGAGCAGCAGGTCGTGCGCCTGTCCAGGCCGTCCGGTCTGCATCAGTGTTTCCGCGTAGCGCACCGTGAGCGGCACATTGCGCGGAAACAGACGCTCCGAGCGGTCGAACAGCGCCAGCGCGGCATCGGGTTTGCCGGCGGCGGCCAACGCCTGGCCGAGCGCCGAATACAGCATGGTGAGTTGCGGATAGCGCGCCTGGAGCTCGGTGAACGTGCGCACCGCGGTGGCGGCCTCGCCGTTCTGCATCTGCAACAAGGCCTGGCCGTAGCGTTCGGCCGGCGTCAGAGGGCGTTGCTCCTCCAGGTTGCGATAGTACTGCGCCGGGCGCTGCTCCGGCGGCGTGACCAGCACGCGCACCCGCTCCTTGATGAAGGCATAGCTGAGCGATTCGGGTTGCGGGGTCACATGCGGCATCTGCGCCGCGCGTGCGCGCGCGGTGGCGATACGCTCGCTGGTCACCGGGTGGTCCTGCAGCAGCGCCGGAATCTCGCCCTCGGCCAGTCCTTCTATGCGAGCGAGCGATTCGAAGAAAGTCGCCATTTCCTGCGGATCGAAGCCGGCGCCGGCCAGCAGCTGGATGCCCACGGCATCCGCCTCGACTTCCTGGCTGCGCGTGAAGTTGATGCTCTGCTGAAGCGCGATGCCCTGGCTCATGGCGACCGCGCCCTCGATCGCCTGGCCGCCAGCGCCGCTGGCTGCGCCGAGCAGGACCGCTGCCAGCATGGCCGCAGTAGATGCCAGGGACATGCGCGACTCGGCTGACACCGCGCGCGCCATGTGGCGCTGGACCACGTGGCCGGTCTCGTGCGCCATGACGCTCGCGAGTTCGGCCTCATTGTCGGTGATCAGGATCAGGCCGCTGTTGATGCAGATGAAACCGCCGAAGGTCGCGAAGGCGTTGACGATCGGTTCACGCAACGCCTGGTAGGTGAAAGTCCGATCGTCCGCGTGCGCCTGTGAGGACAGCCGCGAGCCGAGCTGCTGCAGGTAGTCAGTCACCTCGGCATCCTCGAGGATGACATTCTGGTCGCGCAGTTCGTTCATCTCCATGCGCCCGATCTGCTCGTCGTCGAACTTGTTGATCATGGCTGTGGCCGGACCGCCCAGATCCGGCAGGTCGCTCGAGAGCGGCGGGGAGCTGGGAGCGACGCGCGCGACGTCGGCCGTCCAGCCTGCGCTGAACGTCAGTACACAACCTAGAGCAGCAGCGAGGATGCGGCGCATAAACCCTTGGAACTATAGCACTTAGGGGTTGGACTGCTAACGCGCTGGGACGGTTCCGCGTTGACCGCGCGGAACGCCACAGTGCCGGGTCAGAGCGCCTCGGAGGCGTAGTCGGCGAGCCGCGAGCGCTCACCGCGCACCAGGGTGATGTGCCCCGAGTGCTTCCAGCCTTGGAAGCGATTGACGACATAAGTCAGCCCGCAGGTGGTCTCGGTCAGATAGGGCGTATCGATCTGGGCGATGTTGCCCAGACACACGAGCTTGCTGCCGGGCCCGGCGCGCGTCACCAGCGCCTTCATCTGTTTGGGCGTCAGGTTTTGCGCCTCATCGAGAATGATGAAGCGATTGAGGAACGTCCGGCCGCGCATGAAATTGAGCGAGCGGATCTTGATCCGGTTGCGCAGCAGATCGTTGGTCGCGGCTCGACCCCAGTTGCCTCCTTCCTCGCTGCGCGTAAGCACCTCGAGGTTGTCCATCAGCGCGCCCATCCACGGCTCCATCTTTTCTTCCTCGGTCCCGGGCAGAAAGCCGATGTCCTCACCGAGCGGAATGGTCACGCGCGTCATGATGATTTCCATGAAGCGGTTGCGCTCCAGCGTCAAGGTCAGGCCGGCCGCCAGTGCCAGCAGGGTCTTGCCGCTGCCGGCCGGGCCGAGCACCGTGACGAAGTCGATCTCCGGGTCCATCAGCAGATTCAGTGCAAAATTCTGCTCGCGGTTGCGCGCGGTGATGCCCCAGACGCTGTGGCGTTCACTGCGGAAGTCCCGTGCCAATTCCAGCCTGGCAGTGTCGCCCTCGACGCCGCGCACAATCGCCTCGATGCCGGCGGGCCCGCTTTCGTGCACGAACAGGTTCGGCCGCCACGCCGCCGCGGCCGGACCGCTGACCTCGTACCAAGTGCGGTCGGATTGTTTCCATGAGCGCATATCGCGGCCGTGCTGCTCCCAGAAATCGGCGGGTAACGCCTCGACGCCGGTGTACAGCACGTCGGCGTCTTCGATGGTCTTGTCGCTGTAGTAGTCCTCGGCCTGCACGCCGATGACGGCGGCCTTGATACGCAGATTGATGTCCTTGGACACCAGCGCGACCCGCGTCTGTGGCTGTTGCCGTTGTAGTGACAGCGTCTGGCCCAGGATCAGATTGTCGACGCCGACCCCGGGCAGTCCTTCCGGCAGGCCGCTTGCCAGCTGTTGCGTCTGGAAGAACAGTCGCCCGGACGAGGATTTCTTGCCGTGGTTGCCGCTGTAGCCGGACGGAATCGGCAGCCCGGCATCGATATGCTCCTTGGTGACGCCGTGCATAATGTCATCGAGGAACCGGCTCACCTGACGCGCGTTACGCGACGCCTCCGACAGGCCTTTCTTGTTGGCGTCGAGTTCCTCGAGCACCACCATCGGCAGATAGATGTCGTGTTCCTCGAAGCGGAAGATGGCGGTCGGATCGTGCATCAACACGTTGGTGTCCAGCACGAACAGCCGGCGGGTGTGGCTGCCGGCGGCGGTCACAGTGCCTGCGCCGCTTCGAGCACTGCCAGTGCGTGACCCTCGACCTTGAGCTTGCGCCACTCCCGCCGCAGCACGCCCGCGGCATCGAGCAGAAAGGTGCTGCGCTCGATGCCCATCACCTTGCGGCCGTACATGTTTTTTTCGCGTATGACGCCGAACAGTTTGCAGACCGTCTCATCCTCGTCCGACAACAATGTGAACGGATATCCCATCTTGTCGCGGAATTTCTCGTGTGAGGCAACGCTGTCGCGCGAGATGCCGAACACAGTGACACCGGCCCTGGTGAAGCGGGCGTTGAGGGCGGCGAATTCCTGGCCTTCGAGCGTGCAGCCCGGCGTATTGTCGCGCGGGTAGAAGTACAGCACCAGTTTGCGTCCGGCCAGATCCTTCAGCCGCACGCTTTTGCCGCCGGTGGCCGGCAACGTGAAATCCGGCACCCTGGCATCGAGCGCCACTTCAACGGCTGCCTTGCTGCGGGCGGCGCTCATGACTTGACCGGCTCCAGGATGGCGTCGAGATTGAGCGAATCGCAGAAATCCATGAACTCCTCCCGCAGCTGCGCCACCTGCTGCTTGCCAGGAACATTGATGACCATCTGCACCGCGAACATCGGCGCGCCGGTGTGTGCTGCCGGATAGCTGCGGGTCGAAACCTCGATGATGTCGATGTTGCGCCCGGCGAAGAATCCCGACAGTCCGGCGACGATGCCGCTCTGATCCAGGCTGACGATGTCGACCGAGTAGGGCAGCATGTCGGAGCGCACCGCCTTCGGTTCGGTGCGCTTCATATGCACGCTCAACGCGCTGCTCTCGGCCAGCCGCGCCAGTTCCGATTCGATCCGCGCCAGTGCGTGCCAGTTGCCGCTGACCAGCAGCAGCATCGCAAACTCCGACCCCAGGGCGGCCATGCGGCTTTCTGCGATACTGCCCCCGCAATCGGTGATGACCCGGGTCAGCTCGTGGACCATACCGGTGCGGTCGCTGCCGATGGCAGAGACGGCGAGATGCTGCTTCATTGCGTCCCAATTGACGATGGACCGTGGCAGTGTACCGGGACTGGCGCGGGTTGCGAACGATACCGGCGGTTCACTTGCCTCGGGCAAGCCCGCGCCCGTAACATCGCGCGCGCGGTCATTAGTTTGAAACAATTGAGTTTTTACCTCCTATGCGGGAATCCACCTGATGCTCTCCGGCAGCCTGGTCGCCATCGTCACACCGATGCACCTCGACGGCGCCATAGACTGGCCCGCCTGGGAACGGCTGCTGGCGCGGCATATCGGCGCCGGCACCAGCGGCGTGGTGGTCGGCGGCACCACCGGAGAATCGGCGACCTTGAGCGATGCCGAGCTGCTGGCACTGGTCGAGCGCGCCCGCATGAAGCTCGGCGGACGCGCTGCCTTGATCGCAGGCGCGGGCAGCAGCAGCACCGCGGCCACTGTCGAGCGAGCGCGGCGGCTATCGGCGGCGGGAGCCGATGCGTTGCTGGTGGTGACGCCAGCCTATAACAAGCCAACCCAGGAGGGGCTGTACCGACACTTCGAGGCGGTGGCGGCAGCGTCAGCGCTGCCGATCGTGCTCTACAACGTGCCTTCGCGTACTGCCGTGGACATGCTGCCGGCCACCGTGGCCCGGCTGGCGAAACTGCCGCGCGTGGTCGCGGTCAAAGAGGCAGTTCCCTCGATGGAGCGGGTGCGCGAGCTGGTAGCGCAGACCCCGGGGGATTTCACTGTCCTGTCCGGTGACGATGCCACGGCTGCCGCGGCGGTGGCGAATGGGGCAAAAGGGGTGATCTCGGTGACGGCAAACGTGATGCCCGAGGCGATGGCGCAACTCATGGCTGCGGCGCTGCGCGGAGAGCGCGAGGCCGCGCAGCGGCTCGACGCGCCGCTGCGGGCGCTGCACGAGGCGCTGTTCGTCGAGGCCAACCCGATTCCACTCAAATGGGCCATGTGCGAGCGCGGTCTGATCGAAGGCGGCCTGCGGCTGCCGCTCACCGGGCTTTCCGAAGCATTTCATGCGCGTGTGCGCGCAGCGCTCGAGGCGGCCGAAGGATTGGCGCCACTGACCCAGGCGAAGAGCGCGTAATGCTCGCCAGGCTGCGACTACACGCGGCGGTGCCCGCGCTGTGTCTGTGCTGCTGCTCGGCATTGCTGTTGTCGGGCTGCTCGCTGTGGAATCAGCTGTTCCATCGCTCGCACGACAACCGCTGCACGGAGAAGCCGTTTCAGGGAAATACCGAGAATCTGGCGGGGCTGCGCGTCCCGGACGGCATGACCCCTCCCGACCAACGTAACCAGGTCAAGATTCCGCAGCTCAACGAGCCGGAGCGAGTGCGGGTAAAGACCGAGCCGTGCCTGTCGCAGCCGCCCAGCTACAGCTCAGGTTCGACGATAGCGCTGCCGACGCGCACCGGCACGCCCATGGGCGCGCCGGCACCGGCGCCGGTACCGGTATCACCCACCGAGCCGCAGGCGCCAACTCCAGACACGTCGCCGCTGCCACCGCTGAGACCGGCGCCCAGTTCGCCCGAGCCGCCGGCGACGCCGCAACCGCCTGCCACGCCCGCTCCGCCCGAGCCGCCGATACCCGGCGGCCCGCGATAGAATGATGTGGAGAGGGTTCTTTGAACTTTAAGTTATTCTTGTATCTTATTGATTTAAATTGCACGGAGAGGTGGCCGAGCGGTCGAAGGCGCTGGACTGGAATTCCAGTAACATCTTCACGGGTGTTCGTGGGTTCGAATCCCACCCTCTCCGCCACAGGTCAACGGTGATCCGCGCCGGTTCCTTCGCGACGACTACCCGCGAACCCCGTCAGGCCCGGAAGGGAGCAGCGGTAACGGCTCGGTCGGGTGCCGAAGAATTGGCTGGTGCGGATCACCTCCCGGCGGTCTCAGATTACGCATGAGCTTTTACACAGCATTGGCGCGTAAATGGCGTCCGCGCAGCTTCGCCGAGATGACCGGCCAGGAGCATGTTTTGCGCGCCCTCACCAACGCGCTCTCGAGCGAGCGCGTGCATCATGCCTATCTGTTTGCCGGTACGCGCGGTGTCGGCAAGACCACGGTGGCGCGGATCCTGGCCAAATGCCTCAATTGCGAGCGCGGCGTATCGGCGACGCCATGCGGCGAATGTGCCAGTTGTCGAGAGATCGATGCCGGCCGCAGCGTTGACGTCATCGAGGTGGATGCCGCCTCTCGCACCCGCGTCGATGACACGCGCGAGCTGCTGGACAACGTGCAGTACGCACCCACGCGCAGCCGCTACAAGATTTATCTCATCGACGAAGTGCACATGCTCTCGACCAGCTCTTTCAATGCGCTGCTGAAGACGCTGGAAGAACCGCCGCCGCACGTGAAATTTCTGCTGGCGACCACCGAGCCGCGCAAGCTGCCCGTAACGGTGCTATCGCGCTGCCTGCAATTCAATCTCAAGCGCCTGCCGGTGGCGCTGATAGCCGCGCGGCTGCAGCATGTGCTGCAGGCGGAAAAGATCGAGTTTCAGGCCGCCGCCATACAGCTGCTGGCGCAGGCGGGAGACGGCAGCCTGCGCGACGCGCTGTCGCTGCTCGACCAGTTGCTGGCCTTCGGCAATGGCCGGGCGCTGGAGGCGGATGCGCGCGACATGCTCGGCACCGTCGGCCGCGACCAGATCGCGCAGCTCGCGCGGCTGCTGTCCGCTGGCGATGCCGCGGCGCTGGTCGGCTACGCGCAGGCGCTCGACGAGCGTGCCAGCGACTACGCACAGTTGCTCGAACAGCTGGCGGCGCTGCTCGAACGCGTCGCGCTCAGGCAGATCGTACGAGACTACGAGGGCGACGAACTGCATCCGGTCGAGCTGCTGTCGGAGCTGGCGGCGGCCATCTCGCCCGAGGACGTACAGCTCTATTATCAAACTGCCATCGTCGGCAGGCGGGACCTAGCCATGGCACCGGATCCGAGGACCGGATTTCGCATGACACTGATCCGGATGTTGGCATTCCGGCCTGCGGGAGCGGTAGTCGGCGCCGGTACTGCCGGCGC
>JBAUYT010000142.1:0-11544 GCA_049584935.1 Steroidobacteraceae bacterium | reverse complement strand
CCACTAACCATGTGCCCCCCTTTGGGTCGATCATACCGAGCCACAGATCGGGCAGATCACAAGCCGAGTGGATCAAGTAACCGTCCGCCACCATCCTCGGGTTCGGGCACTGGTGCGACCTTGGTCGCCCAGCCGATCCTATCGCGGAACAGACTAGAGGGAATTACCAGCGCGTTGGCCGCAGCCGTAAGGCGCACGAGAGAGGTTTCACGCACCCGCACGAGATGTGCCGTTCCTGGAACCGGCTTATGCAGGCAACCGCGCGCGACAGTTTCGGCGTTCCATGACCAATCTTCGTATCCGAAACCGCCATTCAGGTCCGTCTTGGGATACGGAACCTGCTGAAACACCTCGCGCGCAGCGAAACATAATGATGTCCAATGGTTGCGCAGGGCAAGACTGACCCAGTCGCCTTCACTCGTCTCTATGTCGGGATGCATCAACCAGGTGGGTTCATTCGATCCGAAAAATAGATTTGCTTCAGGATGCCAGACGATGCGACGGGTGTCTTGAGTGGCGGACGTATAGGCTGCGAGCAGCCATTGTCGGCCCCAGAGGTCGTCGCCATCGAGAAACGCCATGAAACGGCCGGAACCGGCTGCTACCGCGAAATTGCGCGCCAAACCGAGATCATGCACATCGGTCTCCAACACCCGGGCGCCCAGATCTTCCGCCCCCGAGAGATAATCGCGCATCGGACGGTCCGGACAATCGGCGACTATGAGTATTTCGACCGAAATGCCCGCCGCTTCCACTGTCCTTTTCGCGTCGATCATACTGAGGAAGGACGCATGTGCCAGAATGCCCTCCCGGTGGACGTTCAGGACAGCCGTGATTTCAGTCATCGCGATTTCGGTCCTTGGGACGCCGATGCACGCCGAGAAAGCCGGGGCTGGCTGCCCAAGCCCTCACATAGAGCCGCCAAGCTCTACTAGCATCGACGGAAGCGGCTGCGGGCTGACCAGCAAGGGGCGGTAGAGCTCGGAGTTTGGAGCGTTCGGTCACGGGTAGTCCATGGCGATCCGCCATTTGCGCGAGCCACTCATCATCATCGGAGTAGAGGGCGGACAGGGACGGAAGGCACCCCCGGAAATAGCGATGCATAAGGTCATTTGTGTTCCCCTTTGATGGTTCTGAATCAGGAGACGAATCGGACGTCGCAAAGATTTCGGTCTTGCGGCCCAGCGCCGCGCCGTGTCGGGCTATGATGTCCCATCCGGTTCGGCTGCCCCAAATCAGCACGGCATCGGGCTGCAACCAGTTTATCAGGGCTGTGCCAATTGTGACTCTGTCTTCCTGGCTCAATCCCGTCCCAAATTCCGCCAGCGAGCGCCACGCCGTATTCCTTGGAAGTTGCTCGCCCGTCGGGGACAGCGTCGCGTCGATATCCAGAACGAGCGTGCTGGCGGCGTCGTCAACTTCGTGCGCGGCCTGAAGCATGCGCTTCAAACTGCGGCCCTGGCGCTCGTCGTCGATCGATCCCATCAGGACAAGCCGGCGAGGTGCGCGGTCGAGGGACAGGTATAATTTTCGCCAAGCCAAGGTGCACGAGTTCGGGAGAAATTTGGTGATTGGCAATCTGGCGAGCGACTCTAGTGGGATCGCGGCAAGATCAATTTCGAGGTCTGCAAAATCCCGCAATACGCCCCGCACTTCGCTCCAGCACTCCAAGGTCGGCCCTCCGTTTCCCAAGCGGGAAAGCGGCGGGCGCGGCAGACGCCCCTGGGCGGCTCCGCAGGCCAGGTAATGCGCCAATGGATTGAGACCAGAAGCGACAACGTCCGGATATCGTAACGAGTACCAATTCGTGCTGAACAGCGGACCGGGGTCCCGGCCCTCGGCAGCGCCGTGCCTCAAATAATGCTCGAGCGGGTTCACGCCCGCGGCGGCAATGTCAGGGTAGGTCTGTAGATACCAATTCGTGCTGAACAGCGGACCGGGGTCCCGGCCCTCGGCAGCGCCGTGCCTCAAATAATGCTCGAGCGGGTTCACGCCCGCGGCGGCAACGTCGGGGTAGGCAGCGAGATACCAGCCGCAATCGAACACCCGTGCCAGCTCCGCGTAATCTACGCTGCCAGCGTCGGCGGACTGACGATCAGGCAAGACAGGTACCTTGATGCTTGTGCAGCTCGACCTCGCCCGGTTCAGCATCCTTCAGGCGGCGGCGCTCTTCAGGCATGAGCGACCACAACGCGTCCCGATATGCCACGAACATGTTTCGAGCGTCCAGTCGTGCCTCGGCGTACTCTCTGGCTCGCACCCGCATCAACGCGAGGTCCCGGGGCGCCCTGGCCGCGCGTTCGATGCGGCGTGCAAATGCGGCCACGTCGCCCGGGTCGCACAGCCACCCCGTCTTACCCTCCTGGATCAGCTCCGGAAGCGCTCCGACGCGGGAGCCCAGAACAGGAACTCCGAGCGCAAACGCCTCGAGGACGACGATCGGACGTCCATCGAGCCGCGACGGCACGACCAGAAGATCAAACGAAGCGAGGATGGGAGCGAGCTCGGGCACTTCGCCCAGCAGGTTAAATCGTCCCTTTGGGAACAGGCCCTCCGAGACCGCCCGGTCGATCTCCGGGCGGAGAGGCCCCGTTCCTGTCATGACGAACCGCACCGGGAGCGCTGGGTCGACCCGTCGTGCGATTTCGACGAACGCCGTCGGATCTTTTTCCTCAGACCAGCGTCCACAGAAGCCGACGATGACGTCGCTTCGCGCTGCGCCGATCTGCTGGACGAGTTGGTCAGATCGTCCGGCGGGATGCAGTCGCATAAGATCAACGCCGCTCTCGACAAGCCGGATGCGGTCGCTCTCCTCGCCATGGCCCAGCAGCCAGTTCTGGACTTCGTTATTTTCGACAAAGGTCACGTCGATCAAGTCGCGGCGACGGCGGTTATTGGTCGTGTGCCCCACCGTGTTGAAAAGCAGGTCTGCCACTTTCAGGTCCCTAAACTCGGACCGCAGCGACCGCAAGTTGTCGTAGGCGTGAGAGCTGCCCACAATCCACAGAACATCGACCCGCCGGGAAGCGACGAGGTGACGCAGGAACTCGTCCCACCATTCCGACGGCAGAAAGCGCGGCAAATGAAAGATCTCTCCCGTGTGCTGCTCGAACCACGCAGTCGTGTCGCCGTGCTCTGCCTCGGCCATGATCGAGGTCACAATGACGACTCGCCACCCTGCTGTGACCAGATCACCCACGACGGAACTGAGCAGCCGTTCAGCCCCACCCAGGATCAAGAAGGGCATTGCCAGCAGCAAGGTTGGCCGCTGAACCCCTCCCTGAGGGCTGCGATCCAAGCATATCGGTGCAGGCGGCGTCGCTGGCGTGCCGTAACGCACTGAAGCCAACTCGCGCGACCGCTCAATCGCATCTGGATACGTTTCGAGCAGGTCCGCATTCATCGCGCGTATCATCTCGCGCTGCTGCTCCATAGGCAGCACGTCTCCCCCTCGACTTAGGTTTGCTCCATGCACCCTGTATTTCAGCATTGGGTCATGCTGCAGATTGCGGAAGCGTGCGCCCAGCAGAGCCAACCGCACCCAGAAGGCCCAATCCTCATACACGTAGCCAATAAAGTTGCGGTCCGCGTCGCGGTAACCGCCAGCGCGTTCCCAGAGCGATCGGCGGAACACCCCGCAGATCAGCATCTGGTTGCCCTCCAGCAAGGCCGCCAGGTCCGGCTGTTCCATAATATGGATAACCCCGCCACTATGGCCGAACATCTCCATCGCGCTGGAGACGACATCGTAGCCGTGACGTTCCATCAGAAAAATGGCCTTTTCTATATATGTCGGTCGCAGAACGTCGTCGGCGTCCAGGCAGCAGATGTACTTGCCCCGTGCCTGGCTTATCCCGAAGTTGCGGTTGGCCCCGGCCAAGTGGCTCGACCCCTGCATCAACACCCGTGTGCGCGGCCGGTCCAATTCCGCGACCACGTAGCGCGATTCGGGGTCCGACGACCCGCCCTCAACGACGATAACTTCAAGGTCCCGGAACGTCTGCGCCAGCGCCGAACCGAGTGCATCATGCACGAATTGGCCATAATTAAACGAGGTGATGACGACACTGACTACTGGCCGATCTGCGGGACACCGATCTGAGTCCTGCAGGAGAACCGGCGGCCGATGTCCCGTTGCTTCCAGCAAGCGAAGTTCCAGCGCCGGGCGGGCAGGGGGCGGCGCGACGCCGGATGAATCTACTTGGGGCGCGGCTACCGGTGAAACTCGCGACCGTGCATACTCAACGGGAGAAAAAGGCAAGATCCGCAATTGCTCTCGCGACTTCGGCAAGCCAGCGCCTTCGAGCGCTGGGGCCTTTAAAGCCGCCCGGGCCGTCCGCCGCGAGCGGAGTTGAGTTACCAGTCGTCCCCGCGCTATCCACCACAATACCCGCGCTGCCTTCCGCGCTGGCCGGGCCAGTCTCGGGTATCGACGCGCTCCCTCCCGGACTATCATTGCAATGCGCCAAGCTCCTCCCGTTTGTAATTGCCGAATTTGCGCCCATTCCTGTTCCACCGCGGCCTGTGCGGCCGACAGGTCTGACGCGACGGCGCGTTCTTGTTCGACGGCAAGTCTTTGCGACGCGAGTTGGGCCTCAAGCTCCAACTTCTGAGCCACCAATTTGGTCTCATAAGACGTCTTTCGCATCAGTTCCGACCGCATCGACTCCAGCCGCGTGCTTGCAGCCACGATCCCGTTAGTTAGCTCGATTTGGCTTAACGCTCGATCCGATTTTACAATATTGAGTTCGGCCTCGAGATGCCGAACCTTTGCTGTTGTATTTGCCAATTCCTCGCTGACCATCTTGATTTCAGCCTGTGCGCTCTTGTATCGCCACAGGTCAGCCTGCCAAAGCTCTGCAATACGGCGAAACAGCGCCGGACTGACAGTGCAAGGCTGAAGTCCGGCGAGCGCGCCGATATCTTCGTGTGAGGGGTCGGCCGCGTGGACAAGCCGTAGCAGCATGCGTGCCGCCCGTTCCTCGGATGAGGCCGGTTCAGCTTCAGCGGTGATGACGCGGGATGCCAAAGCGCGAATGCGTCCGGCATCCTCGCCATGTCGGAACACCAAGCCGATATAGGTGGAGCCATAACCCTTTATCGCTAACTCCGTACCGACCAGCCGGCAGCCGGTCTCGTTTTCAACAAGATGGCAAAGGGATTCCTCAGAGGGGTACCAAACATGCTCCAGGGAAGAAGTGAACCACACGGCATTATCGTTCACGGCGGAGATGAGCGGCACCTCGAATAGCATAATTCCGCCGTCCCGAAGCAGATGTATCGATGTCTCAAACGCGGCCCGAATATCCTTCAAGTGCTCGAATACGGCGATCGCGGTGATCACGTCGAAGCTGCCCGCATGGCAGGCGGCAATCGCCGGATCTAGGAGGTCCTGACCGACCACGGTCACCCCGCGCCTGGACGCGATCCCACCAATCGTCTCGTTCGCCTCAATGCCATACAGGTCGTAGCGGGGGCCAAGTTTCGTTAGAAGGTGGCCGTCGGCGCAGCCAATGTCCAATACGCGACCCCCATTGGGACAGAACAACCTCACGAGTGCGGCTGCCCAAGCAGTACCATGCTCGGCAGTGTAGGCGTAATCCTCGTAACCAGAGCGAGCTTCCGGAGAGTAACCCGCCCGGCCGGTGCCGTAGTATGCTTCCGTATAGAGCAGCATGAGATCGTCCGGGACAGTCTCGATCACTCCCATGCCGCACTCGCGGCACCGCAGCACATTCACCCCATCGCTGCGCTGGCCTAACAACAATTTTTCCAAGCTCCCGCAGACTGCGCAAGGTCGGGTCATAACCAGCGATGTGTCGAAGTCATTCATGGACAAAATCCGCGAGGAGATTCGATGAATTGCAGCGGGCGGGCGCACAGATGCAAGCCGACAGAGCCGAGGTCTCCGATAACAAGGGCACTCTTTACGGTCAGAACCTGTTTTTCGAGCCATTCTAGTCGGGACCGATCGAGGTGACAAGATGGAGCGGGCCTGGAGCAATTTGGCCTTGTCGTAATCTTCGTGCCATAAGTGCCGATCTGTTAAGCGACTAATTTCAACTAGGTGCGCAGCGGTGGGTGCGGTAATTTATTCATATCATGAGGGAATCAGCTTTTTCACAGCGATAGAGACCCGGCCATACGACGCCCTCGGTTCCCTTATCATTGCGCGGCACCAAGCCCGTCGCGTCGCCCTGCGCGTACTCCGAGAATCGAGCCGTTGTCGCCGGTGGCACCTGAGCGGTCCCCTCTCAAATCCGCATTGGTCCGAGCAACGAGTCGCACCCGGTCGCCGGCGGTGATCCGCAGTGCGTAATAGGCGCGCTGTTGGGATCGGTCGCGTCAAGGGTCTTGCGGCTGCGCGCGAGCTATCGAGGTGCGAATGGGCGGAACGGCGGCGCGTTCGAGAATGCCACGGCGGGGCGCCCAAAATTTCCATTCGTCCCGCAGCAGCGGGAGGCCGCCGAGGATGCCTTCCCTTCCTGCCGGTCCGCCTGACCGCCGATTCAGCCGCCAATTGCGTCACCGTCCTGGGTCGCCAGTTCAATCCGCCGTACGAACCTCGCCGCGGTCATGGCCCCTCCCCTGCCCCGGTTCGCGGCGCGTTTCGGGCTGTCCGGCGCGGCGTAGCGCCCATACTGTCCGCTCGAGGTGGAGCTCGCCGGCTTTGGCCTTTTGCACCATGCCGTGGAAGTAGCCACCCGGCGTCGTCCGGAAATGCTTCGGCTCCTTAGTTGAGACGACCGCCAGCGCGACCGCCGCCAGGTCCCGCCCCATGGTCAGGCAGGCATCGCTCCACAGTGGTTTCGACACATCGAGATCGTGCCGCAGCCAGTCTGCGGCGTCGATGATCTCCGGCCAGGTCGGGTTCGGCCGGTGCAGATAGGGCTTCAACCGTGGTGCGAGCCTGACCAGTTCGTCCGGACGGATCCCGTGCACCTTGCCGTTTTCGGGCGGTTCGCGCCGCCCCGGTGCTGAGGATGGAGGAACCGACGTCTCCGCGGTCTCGCTACTCGTCTCGGATGTTATTACCGTATCCGCTTGAGGATGGGGGTTTGGGTTGTAGGTATATTGGTGGGGCGCATTTTCACTCCCCAAGGGGTTCTTTCTAACATCTTTGAGCAGCACCTCGAGATGCTCACGGCCCTTGCGCTGCCGCTGTTCCAAGCTCAGAACCCCCCCTTCCATCTCGTCCGGACGGTCCGCGCTCTTCAATCCCTGCGCAATGGCCCGGGCGTCGCGCTCTAACAACGCCCATTCTTCGCCGTCAAAAGCGTAGTCGCGCGCGGTCTCGAGGATCTGGACGATACCCTTGCGCGCAATCGTCGACCGCCGCCGCAGCCGCCCCAGGGCCTCACGCTCCGCCCTCCCCTCCTCCGCCAGCTGCCTGAATTCCGCATGGCGCGCCGCGATCGGCGCCAGATCGAAGCCGTAGGCCTCGACGATCCGCCCCTTGGCGTCGCGCTTGCCATACCGCTTGCCGTTCGGGCTGTCCTTCATCGTCACCAGGCCGGCCTCGATCAGGCAGCGGTTGAGCCGCTTTGCCTGACTTTCCGACAAACCGAGTGCCTCCTGCTGCAGCAGGGCCGACGGCCAGACGACCGGCCGCCCTCCCCGCTCCCAATCCTGCGGCTGGGTGAAACGGAACAGCCAGTCGACCGCATGCACCAGGCGCGTGGACAGACCCAGCCTGGGCGCCGCGGCCTTGAAAGCCGCAAGCAATTGCCCGTGTACCGTAACGCCGTCCGGCAATCCGGCAAAACTCTCCGCCGCCCGATCGACCCTCAACAGACCTGGCGTCAACCGCCGGAAGCCCGTCGGGCTACCGGCAAGCCCCCTCCGTGGCGCCTCCTCGGCGCGGTTCTCCATATCCATCGCTCCCCCTCCTCTCGCTGGGTCGCGACGGGCAAACCCTCTCCGTCCACGGAAACGGCAATTTCCGCTTGCAGTTAAGGCTGGTATCGGCTACACGGGACTTGTTGCGTGCCCCGACGTAAGCCGTAAGGCCCGTCGCGAATCTCAGAAAGCCCGCCCGGCAAGGCGGGCTTTCACGTTCCTGGGTCGTAACCACCCCCTTCTGAATGGTCCAACAACCCGGAGTTCCGCCTCTTAAGTGTAATTGGTCAGATCCGAGGCTTAGGAAGCCGCCGTCAGTTCGAAAGCCGGGTCTCTGATGGACGGGCTTTTACTTCCTTTTCGCTGATCATGCCATGGCGTTAGCCTCCGCTTCGCGGCGCCGGATCAGAGCTGGGTCAATCAAGGGCACGTTAGGACGACGCTCGAACCGAACAAGAACGCGGCCCAGTGGAATGCGCCGCTGTAGCGGGACGAGATGCCCCGCCTCGTTTCGGTGGACGAACTCAATAACGAAGCCTTTTAGCGCCCCCTTCGTGATCGTCTTCCCCAAATTGTGTCGGAAGTGTCGTAGGTCAGTGGTGACGCCCATACGTCGGCGAAGCTCCTCAAGGGGCACCGCCGCTGTTGCGCGATCTGCGCATTCAGCGTAACCGACCTCATAGAGCTTGCGCTCGAGAGGGGGCAGGTAGAAGTAGCCTTCGCTCGATATTAGCGTAGCTCGATCGTCGATGATGGCGCGCCACAGCCAATCGCAAAGCTCGACCTCGATGGCCTTCATCGCCTCATGGCCGTTACTCCAGACGGCGGTCTCCATTCTCGCCGACTTGAGCCAGGAGAACCACGTCCGCTCGCGACGGCCACCAGTGACTAGATTAGTCTTGATCTGAGTCCCTTGCAGACGCTCCAGAGCGACGGCGAAATAGCGATAGGTCTTGCCGCCCGGCGTCTTCCCGGTGACGCTGAAGAAATCATGCGCCGTAAACCGGAATTTTTGGCTAACCTGCTCGCCGCGCGCCAGCTTTTGGCTAGCGATGGAGCAGATGTAGACGAGAATCTCCTTGTCGTTGATCGTGGCGATCCCAGACTTTGTACCCTGGACCACGATCTCAACGCCGTCTGCCTTGTATTCGATCGGATCCGTGCGTGCGGGCTCAAGTGCAAAAAAGGAATGGAGCATGGTGTTCCGATCGTTCGACACATCCCCGGTCAGGGGACTGTCGAGACCCGGCAGGCTCTGTTGTGCCGTTCCCATTTCAACCTACTTGCGTGTCCGCTGTGAACAGAGTGCCGCTCCTATGGAGCCGATCAATAAAATTCGCTTTCACGTCCGCGGAGATACGAGCTTTTTCTGCGCAACGTCCGCGGAAGTACGAGCTTCGGCCGAATGCCGACCGAAATACGAGATGAGATGTCCATCAAAGTACGAGGTAGTGGCCTGTAATGTCCGCGGAAGTACGAGATTGTAGCTTGGCCATGGTGCGAATCGCTGAAAAATGGACTGTTAACCCGCTAGACCTCGTACCCACGCGGACATTTTCAAATGCCAAAGATGTCGGACGTCGATCACCATCGGCGGCATAGTGGTCCGAAAACCGATAGTTATATCAGTCTGTTATACGGTAGCAACCAGACAGCCACGCGCCGATGTCCGTGATGGTACGAATCCCTATCGACAGCGCATCCGGGCAAGGCCTCTCGACACAAGCTTGGACGAAGCCGGACATCTGGACATCTACGCCGGCGCCTCGGCTGGGGCGCATCGCGGATCGCGGGTTTTCGGCGAAGATGGATCCAGCGTCGGGGTTCCGGGCCAAGCACCATCCATATTGGCAGGAATAATGAACGCCTGCCTTTCTAAGGCCCACGAAGGATTTCTTTTATGTAGAGTGCGTCGATCTCTGGGACCAGCAGCCGCGCAAGGACCTGCGCCTTAACCGCGCCTCGCGTCTCGACGACATACCGCAGATCGTCAGCCAGATCCTGAGGCAGGATAAGCGATACCCCGGAGCGTGAGACGCCTGCGCTTACCCGGCGCAACAATGGACATTCGCCGGCGCGATGATCACGCGCGAGTTCGCGCAGTGGACGCTGAAGAAGCTCGAGCGCCACGCGCGTACGCTTGGAGCATCGCAGATCAGCGATCTCCGAAAGCTTTCGCCCGCTCAGCGAAGGCAGCTTGATTGCAACATACCGCCACGGGTCGTCGACGACAGGATCATCTCGCAGCGAGGACTCAAGTCCCGGTGCGAGCACCGGGGAACGCGCTTGTAGCGCCCGCGCGAGTATCCCCTCCCCTGTCCCGTCCTCCACCAATGGTGGAACAGTCACACGACCCCGCAGAGAAAAGGCCTGAACCTCGGGACTGTTAAGATCTATTTCCGGCGATGGTGCCGGGCGCAGATCAAGCTGTTCACTGCGCGCTTCAGGGCGCGCGGGCCGGGTTAACTGGAGCGGCGGCTTAGGCATTTGCCGACCTAATCGTAGTTATGCTGCCGAAGACTTCTTCATGCAGTTCACGTATTGAATCGCGCGCCCTGCGCTCTGAGGTGCTCGGTTTTTCTAGTTCTGTCACTGCGAGTCCTAGTTTCTCAGCCTTCTCGAACGCGGCGCGCTGATGAATGATTGTCCGAAGGGCACGAAAGCCTGGAAACGCCTCCGCTACGGCGTGCAGGTCGTCCTTAGCGCTTGAATAGGGGTTCGTCGAGATCCGCATCCCGAGGAGCCATCCTGTAAGTTGGGCGTTGCCTCGCATTGCATTCGCCTCGTCTAGGACAGTCTTCAGCTTGGGCATCGTCCAGATTTGCATTTGAGATGGATTCAGCGGTACGACCCACGCATGGCTTATGAGGGCTGCTTGTCGCAACTCGATGGAATCGAATCCGCCGCAGTCGACAATTACGTCGTCGAAATCGCGCGCCAAAGCCTGAAGTGATTTAGCAGTCGTTGATCCCTTAGCCTGGACGACCGGGACTGACGGCAACGCGCCATGCTCGTCCCGATTGGCGATATAGTCGGACAGGCTCTCCTGATCAGGATCGGCATCCACCAAAATAACTCTCTTTCCGTGGCGCGCCCGCTCGATACCAAGGTTCGCCGCAAGTGTCGATTTTCCGGTCCCACCTTTCACGCCACCAACCAAGAGCTGCACGTCGTAGCCCCCCTGACTTAGCTCACTGGGCCCATCGAGTCCACTTATGCGCCCCAACCAGACAGCCACAACGCTCAGGCGCCACGGCCAAGGCAATCCACTAATACCATACAGCAGGCGCAAGAGCTCAACAATGAGCGATTATCGCTGTCCACCACGGTGGGGATCCTCGTCCGACCCAACACGGCCCTCATGTCCGTAACAGCCGCCTTCCCGGTGCCGCCCGCTCTGCCCAAGACAACCAGGACAGTCACATACGTGATTTCAATGCGATACTGGCCTACGAGTAGCCCGCCTCGGCAAGGATCGAGAGATTTCGCCCGGAAGCGTCCGTGCGCGGCTGTTCTATGAAGAAGCCACCCGAATACGCTCCGAAAGTCCACACTCAGGCAGGGGGGCGTGCGTCCGCCTGCTGTTCGAGAACCCGCTGCACGCGCCGAATTGCCTGATCGGTGAGGTCGAGCCACCGGTCGAGGTTGGCAAAGTCGAATTCGCGGGGTGCAAGCGGCGGCAGGGGAGGGGAGGGGGACCAGACT
>JBAUYT010000141.1:0-6579 GCA_049584935.1 Steroidobacteraceae bacterium | reverse complement strand
TGGCGCGCCCGGAGAGATTCGAACTCCCGACCCCCTGGTTCGTAGCCAGGTACTCTATCCAACTGAGCTACGGGCGCGCGGTGCAGTGCTGCTGCGCGGCCGCAGGACAGCGCAAACATCGACGGCGGAATGGGCAATAATAAAGAGTAGGGACGCCCCCGTCCAGCAAGGCTGACGGATGCCCGTGCGCGGCGGCGGCCGGCGTACCGCTTGCCCTATTTGGACGGTAGCGGATCCACGGCGGCGTTCACCGCGGCGTCGACTTCGCGCTCGGCCGCCAGCCAGTCTTCCCACATGTGGCCGGGCTCGAATCCACGCTGCTCCGCCTTGAAATAGGCGCACACGCTGATGCGGCGGAAGCGCTCGTTGGCGCTCAACGGGCTGACGGCGGGCGATGTCGCCAAGAATCTGGGTGAAGCCTCGGCGCCAGACCCCGCACCGGATGTGGGCCCTGCTACGGGCGCGCTTGCGCGAACGGGTGGTGCGGATCTCGGCCGAGGGCTCTTGGTCGGGCGGCGGCGCTCTTCGGCTCTGATATCAGCGGGACGTTTCTCTACCATGACGACCGTGACCATAGACTCTCCGGGCAGTACCTGCCGTCGTTCGTTGTCGGGACGTGTTGAGTGTTTGACCGTCGTAGGCTGCATTTACCTTAATTTCAGAACCCAGTTTCCTGTCGAATTGCAGCTGAATCTTGCACACGCGGTTCAATGTAGATTGCGCCGGCGAGCGGCGCCGTAGGAGCAACTCTGATTCTGATCGCGCCCGTTGACGGCGTGATGACTTGATGAAGGTGACGTTGCGTCCGCTCTGCGGTAGACGCCGCGCGTGATCTCAGCCGGGATCGCCGCCTTGCTTCAGCAGCTCGAACAGCTCGTCAGGCTCAATGGGTTTGGTGAAGTGGTAGTCGAAACCCGCCTGGCTGGCGCGGGCTTTGTCGCCTTCCCGGCCCCAGCCGGTGACGGCAATCAGGGTCAGCTTCGAGGGCAGCTGGATCCGGCGCAGCTGACGCGCCACTTCGTAGCCATCCATATCGGGCATGCCGATGTCGAGCAGCGCGAATTCCGGTTGCACGTCAGCGACGGCGCGGAGTGCCTGCCGGCCGTTGGCGACTACGGTGACGTCGTGCCCTTCGAGCCGCAGTAACATCGCGAGACTCTCGGCGGCATCGGAATTGTCATCGGCGATCAGAAGTCGGCGCGGTGTCGCTGCCGTCGGTGCCTCGTCTGGCATGGCATGAAATATTGCGCGGCGCTCACGCGCTGCGCGCGGCTGATTTCCGTGGCACCTTTGCGCCAGCGCGGCGTGCCTCAGACAGGCCAATTGCGATTGCCTGCTTGGGATTGGTGATTTTCTTGCCGGACCGGCCGCTGCGCAGAGTGCCGTGCTTCATCTCATCCATGGCGCGCTCGACCTTGCGACTGCTTGCCTTGCCGTACTTGCGAGCCATGACATTTCTCCAGGGTGCCCCCGGGCGCGACCAGTGTCGGCAGAATGCCGAGGATACCGCTACGCCACTGTCAGCGAACTGCTGATTGCAATGTAGGCATCGCCAAGGCCGTAGAGGTCAGAACGAATAGCCGGCGGAAACCACCAGCGCGCCGGGCTGGAAGCTCAGATGAGAATAGCGATAGATGCCGGCCGTGTCCGCGGTCAGGTTGGTGCGGACACGCGCGACTGAATAGGAGACGTACAAACCCCAGTTGGGGGAGATCTTGTAAGCCAGTCCGGCCGTGCCCGTCGGGCCGATGGAGGAGGTCAAGGAAATGCGGGTCGGTCCGCCACTGACGGCATCACCGGCGGCGGTCGACTCCCGGTCGTAGAAATTGACATAGGTAAAGCCGAATCCGATATACGGCCGCAGCGCCCAGGTTTCATCGAAGAACTTGTAGTTGAGCAGCATCGACGGCGCCAGCCAGCGTGCGCTCGAGATCTCCTGGCCATTGAAGGGCACGGATCCCACCGTGGCAGGGCCGCGACCGTAGGTCTTGGTCAGAGGCGGCCAGCCGGCGGCGATCTCGAGGATGAAATGCGGCGACAACGAACGCTCATAAGCCAAGTACGGAGTCTGCACGTTCTTGACGCTGAGATTGAGTCCCGGGGGCGCATAGGGCCCCGAGATATCGCGCGCGCTGAGGTCATAGAAAACCGCGTACATGCCGACTCGGATCTCATTCGGCGGAGTTGTGCCGCCATCGGCCCGCGCGCTCTGAGCGAACAGGACGCCCACGGAGACCAGTGAGAGGATCAAGGCGCGGTTGAGAACAGCTTTCATGGCCAATTCCCTCAGAAGTGGCTGAAGAAACTGCGCGCAGCCAGCGCGCAGAAGGGCTCGACGGAGGGGTGGTATTGCGGCAGCAGTTCTTCCTCCGCCTGCTGCAGCGTCAGACCCCCGCCAGCGGCAGACATGAGGAAGGCCAGTTGCTGCTGGATTGCGGTCTGGAACGCCGTCTGAATGGGCGCGTAGGCGCCGGCAGGCGTGGCATTCACGTCCAGCACCGTGACCAAACCGGTGGGCAATCCACTCCAGAAGGCCGCCATGATCTCCGTGTTAAGGCTGAAGAACACTTCCGGGTCTTGATCTCCGCCGCAGAGCAGGGTGGGCGATGAAGGCGCCCAGTCGCCATAGCGCATGTCGTTCTTATAAGCGGCCAGGCGCAGTGTTTGTGTCGGCGCCACGGCGGCGAGCGGCACGCCGGAGGCGGGCGGCGTCGAGGTGGCGCCGTCCGGGTTGGAGGCTGCATCCAGTGCGTAACTGACGCGATAGTCATTGTTGATCAGCGACGGGTTGCCGAAGCCCAGATCGAACAGCGGCGTGTCAGGGTTGGCCGGGTTGCTGGGCACGGCCAGAACCGCGGTCAGCTCCGCAGACAGCGTGGCATCTCCCGGCACGGTGACGATGGGCGTAGTGCTGTTGAAGAGCGCGGTTTCCGGGAGCTTGCCGTCGGCGATCAGGGTAGCTACCGGTGTCGTGCTCGGCAGTAAGGTATCGATGCCGGTGGCGTAGGTCGACGAATAGACATCGGTCGTGGCGCTGTAGATGTTGCCATAGGCGTGCTGGTAGCTCGTAGTCACCAACGGCGTGAACTCGGTTGAGCCCAGGCTGACGCTGCCGAAAAAGATGGCATCGAAAAGAGCTTCCAGCGCGTAAGGCCCGGACATTGGCGCGGCCGCGGTAACGGTCATGCCGGCGGTCTGCATGGCGCGTTGCGTGGCCATGGCCACATGCCCGCCCTCGGAATAGCCGGTGACGAACAACTTGCCGTCGTCACTGGTGGCGGAGGACATGGTATTGGGCAGCGCTGTGCGAGCCGCAGTGAGGCTATCGATCATCTCGCCTGACTGCTGTGAGGCATTGAGGTAGGGGTGATAGCCAAGCGTCGAGATGTCATAGCCCGCATAGTTTGGGGCAACGACGATGAAGCCCTGCGCCGCGTACATCGCGGCGATGATGACACCCTCATTGTTGGCCGGCGCCGGGTTGGTGACGTCGGCGATGTTGGCGGCCTTATCGGTGAAGGTGCCGTGCGCGTAGAGCACCATGGGCCGCGGACCGGAGCAGGCAGGCGCAGCTCCGGTCGGCACCATGAGTGCGCCCGAGGACTCAGTCGTCTCGCCGGCGGCACCCACAGTCCAGAAGCGGATGTAGTAGAAATCGACACCGCAGGACGGCGATCCCGCAATGGTCAAAAGCTGCTGGCCGGTGGTACTGGCAGCAAGCTGTGCGGCCAACGCCGCGGCATCCAGCGAAGCTATGCGTAGCGGCGGATTTTCCACCAAGGTGCCGTGCGTCGTGGAGGTGGTGACGGCCGATGTGCCGCTGTCGGAGCCGCAGGCACTGAGCAAAGCCGTGGCGCCAGCCGCGAGAAACAATGCGCGCATTCTTGACATGCCTGCCTCCTGGATCGCCCCCGCGCCCGAGTCATGTTGTGTGAGAGCGCGCCGTTGGCCGCGGATTCTACCCCCTCAACGGACGGGACGCGTAGCTCACACTCGACGACAACGAGGGGAGCTATGCTACTCGCGCGAATATGCTTGAAATGAGAACAGCAGCACGATCGTGAACAACAGCAAGGCGACGTGGAACCAAAGCACCGTGGCATAGCCGCCGCTGACATGCCGCAGGCCCCAGGCGGTGGCTGCGGGTCCGACTGCGGAACCGGCCCCGAAGAAGGAGAAAAACGTGCCATAAATGCGGCTGTACTGCCGCAAACCAAAGTAGCGACGCACGAGGTAGGCGATGACGTCGGACTCGCCGCCGACAGCGAGGCCGATGCACATGGCGGACAGCACCGCTGGCACCCCAGTCACGCCTGCTGCGAGCGCCGCAATACCCAACACCGGGGCCAGCACGAATCCCTGGGCCACCCGCGGCGCGAACAGGCGATCGAGCATCAAGCCCGAGGACACTCGCCCGAGAATGACCGTCATCAACATGAGCGCCTGCACCATGGCAGCCGTCTGCGGCGAGACGCCGCGACCCGTCAGCAATGGGATCACGTGCAGTTGCACGCCCTGCAGGCTCAGCCCGAACAGCAGGAAGGTCACCGCCATGAGACGGTACTGGCGCGTTGCGATCGCTTCACGCAAGGTCATGCCATGGAGCTCAGTGGCAGAGTCCCGCGCCGGGACCGCAGCGGCGCCATCGGTGGTCAGACCCAGGTCAGCCGGTCTATCTCGCAGCGTCAGCAGCAGCGCGGGCAACGTGACGACTGCGATCACCAGTGCGATGCCGAGATAGGCGGTGCGCCAGCCATACAGATCGATGAGTTTCTGGATCAGCAGCGACCAGCCGAACCCGCCGGCGCCAACTCCTGCCAGCGCGATGCCGAGCGCCAGCCCCAGTCGCCGGTTGAACCAGGCGGAGATGATGCGGCTGAAAGCGACCTGCGTCGTGCCCATGCACAGCATCGCCAGCGCGCCGTAGCGCAGCCAGTAGCCGAGGGGGTTCGGGCCCAGGTAGCGGAACGAGGCCAGCACCAGCACTTCGATCGCAAATGACAGCAGGATGATGCGGCGCGCGCCGTAGCGATCACTCAGGGCACCGATCAGGGGCGCGGTCAACAGGCCGCATAGGCCGGCGACCGTGGGTCCGAGCATGATCTGCTCGAGCGACCAACCCATTTCGTGCGACAGCGGCGCGCGGAAAATGGGTGTGATGGTGACTACCAGCACTGAGAAGCTGCAGGCAATGCCGAGTGCGGCGGCCGCGGTCACTACCCAGCCATAGAAGATACCGCGGTGGCGACTCATGTCACCTCGGGAACGAGGCGAATACGCCGTCGGGGTCGTAGCGGCGGCGCAGCGCCTCGAGCCGCTCGCGCGCTGCGTCGGAGAAATAGCGCGCCGGGCGGCGCGCCATATTCTCGTCATTGAGCTTGCTGCCGACGGCCAGATGCTCGACTCGCTTCATCTGATCCACCACCCAGCGCTCCATGCTCTCATCCTCGGCGGCATCCTCCCAGACCGAATAGCACGCCAGGTAGATGTTTCCCTGAATGGACAGGGCCATGTCCGGTAGCGGCTGCAGCGGGCCCCAATTCCACCAGAATATATGCGAGTGCGCCGAGGGCAGTGAGGAGAACAGCGCGCGCATGTATGGCACCAGCTCCTCGGCGGTCGCATCGGTATAGATGTTATCGGCCGCGTAGCGCATGCCGTCCGGGTCGGCGCGGCTGGTCATCTCGAGCCGCTCCTCCATGCTGACCGTGGCGGCAACCCGGCGGCGCTCGGCGCGGTCGGCGCACGGACACTCGTCCAGCAGCCGCAGCAGCTGCGTTGCCTCCTGCTCGGACTGTGCAAACGCCGTGGCGTTGACGAACACCCGTGGGGTGGCGCGCTTGCCAGTGCCGTCGTGGCCGTAGGAACCGATGATGAATTCGAGGTTGCGAGGTACGCGCGCCGACACTTCGATCGCCCAGCGCAGCACCTCCTCCAGTTCATCGAGCGAGTAGGCGTAGGAGCTGAAGCGGATGCAGGGTGGCAGCGGAAATGTCCGCAGCTCGAAGCGCGTGACCACTCCGAAGAACCCGCTACCGGCGCCGCGCGCGGCCCAGAGAAAATCGGCGTTGTGGTCCTCATCCGCGTGCAGCGGCTCGCCGTTGGCATCGATCAGGTCGATGGCCGTGACATTGGCGCAGGCAACCCCGAACTGGCGCGCGTTCCAGCCCCAGCCGCCGTTGAGCAGGTAGCCGCCCAGTCCGACGGAGCGATGATGGCCGGCCGGAAACATGCGCCCGAGGTCGCGCAGCTGGCGGTTGAGATTCCAGCCCTTGGCGCCCGGGTCCACTGCGGCGCGCTCGCCTCCGCCGGCGATGACAATGCCATCGAGTCGCGAAACGTCGATCAGCAGCACGTCATCGCGCAGGTGCGAAGCCGACCAGCCATGGCCGCCGGAGCGGACCGTGACCCTGAGAGAGCGCGCGCGCGCGAGCTTCACTGCGGCCGCGATGTCCTGCGGCTGCTCGGCAAGCAGGATGGCGGCCGGGAAGCGTGGCGGCGTATTGGCGCGCCACGCTGAGGCGCGCCGCGCCGCTTCATAGCCGTCCGCGCCGCGCCAGAGCAGTTGCTGACTGATGG
>JBAUYT010000140.1:0-45222 GCA_049584935.1 Steroidobacteraceae bacterium | reverse complement strand
ATCGTCGGCTACGCGAGCGTGTGGGTCACCAAGGCGGTGTACGGGGTCGAAGATCTGTTCGAGAAACTGCCGGTGCACTGGATGTGGTGGCCGGCGCTCGGCGGGTTGGTGGTCGGCATCGGCGGCTTGATGCAGCCGCGCGCGCTCGGCGTCGGCTACGACGTGATCGGCAGTCTGCTACACAATCAGATGTTACTGACGGCGGCGCTAGGCCTGCTGATCGTCAAGCTGCTCATATGGGCGGTCGCGCTGGGATCGGGTACGTCGGGAGGTGTGCTGGCACCATTGTTGATGATAGGGGCAGGTCTTGGTTCGGTTCTCGGGCACTGGTTGCCCGGTGGCGATCCCTCGTTCTGGGCGCTGATCTGCATGGCGGCCATACTGGCCGGTACCATGCGGGCACCGTTGACTGCGGTGGTATTTGCGTTCGGGCTCACTCACGACGTCGCCGCATTTCCACCGGCGCTGCTGAGCTGTGCTATCGCCTACGGCTTTACCGTCATCGTCATGCCCCGCTCCATCCTTACCGAAAAGATCGCGCGGCGGGGTCGGCATGTATTTCGGGAATATGGCGTCGATCCCCTCGATCGTCATTTCGTCGATGAAGTCATGACTCGCGATGTCGTCGCCATTCCGGCGGAGATGACCTCGGGTCGGGTGCTGCGGGAGTTCTTTGGCAGCGATCAACGGCATCGGGCGTATCCGGTGGTTCGTGATCAGCAGGCGCTTGGCATGATCGATCGTGGACTACTCGCTGGCCTGTCACCGGAGGCGTTGGAGCGATCGCTGGCGAGCCTGGCAACTTTGGATTCCTTAGCTGCCTACGCGGTCAGCGGAGAGACCTGTCGATCCGTGGCCACGCGCATGGCGGCTGCAGGGTTGGAACGCCTGCCGGTGCTGGATAGCTCCGAGACGCGGCGGCTCATCGGAATCGTCAGCCGGAGCGACCTGCTAAAGCCGACACACTATCTACACCAGGAAGAATCCGAGCGCGAGGGTGTCATAGGACTCGGCTAGGGACCGACGGGCATCGAGTCGACAGCTTCCAGTGCGACTGCTGGTGATGTGACGTTCGCCGCTATGAGCCGCAAGATCATAGAGCGTGCCAAGGGACTACTGATGGAACGCCGTGGGATCTCCGAGCAGGCGGCATACGAGCAGATTCGCGACACTGCGATGAATCAAAACAAGCGCATCGCTGACATCGCCGAGGCCGTGGTCAGTATGGCTGCAATCCTGGAGCGCCCGTAGCTCGCAGGTAGATAAGGGCGATCCCCCAATGCGGCGGTGCTCGGCCGCTCCCGCCGGTGCAAGGCTGATCTGGCGCAACTCCCTGAAACCTCCCGCGTGCCTGCTGGGTCTTATAGCCGGGACGCGGCCAGGGGGTATCCATGGGGCCCGCTCCGCTTGCAAAAATTTGCGCGGCCGCACTGCCCCCTGCAGACTGCGCGGTAACGGTCCTTGGGATTTCTCAGATGAATCAAGCAGATATGCCCGACGGAGCCATGCTGAACCGGGGTTCGTCGCGTAGGCGCGCGCTGGTTTGCATTGGGGCAGTGCTGCTGTTCGCTGTCGGTGCCGGCAGCTGGCTCTTGATCCGTACTCGTCCTGCGGCGGCAGCCCAAAGCAAGGATTCGGTCGTACCGCCGCTGGTCACAGTGGTGGTGCCGGCCCTCGGTAAGTTCAGTTCGACTGTTTCGCTCACCGGGCTCATCAGCGCGCGCAACGACATGCCCATTGGAAATGAGGGTGATACCAGCCGCATCGCCGAGGTACTGGTCGAAGCCGGCGAGCGTATTCGCCAGGGGCAGGTCCTGGCGAGGCTCAACCCAATTGCCGCGGAATCACAGGTGCACAGCGCCGAGGCGTCGCTCGAAGAGTCGAAAGCCAACGCGGCGGTGGCGGAGGCAGAGTGGGCCCGGGCGCAGCGAGGCGCGGACCTGTTCTCGCTCGAGGAGAACGAGCGTCGGCGCACCAGCGCAGCCACCGCCCAGGCAAAGGAGAAGGCGGCCGAGGCACAACTCGCGGATGCGCGCAACAAGCTGGCGCATACCACGATTCTCGCTCCGACCGATGGCATCGTGCTGACGCGGACCGCCGAGGTCGGACAAATCGCCGTGCCCGGATCCACCGTACTCTTCCGGCTGGCGCGTGACGGCCAGATCGAGATGAGAGGCCAGGTGGCGGAGCAGGACGTCCCCCGGCTGAGAGTCGGCGAGGCCGCCGACGTACATCTCGAGGGCGTGGAGCAACCGTTCACGGGCACCGTCTGGCAGGTCGGCGCCATTATTGATTCAACTACACGCCAGGGGACGGTGCGGATCGCGCTGCCTGCTGCAGATCAGAATCTGCGCCCGGGCGCGTTTGCGCGGGCAGAAGTTCATGTCGGCAGCAGCACCGGCGTGATTCTGCCGCAGACGGCCGTCCTCGGCGACGAGCAGGGCACCTACGTGCTGCTCGTGGCCCCCGACAATAAGCTTGAGCGTCGCCAAGTCGACGTAGCGGCTGCTCGCTCCGAGGGTTTGCTCATAAGCGGCGGCCTTGACGGCAATGAGCGCGTGGTGGCAATCGCCGGGGCGTTTCTGCGGGTTGGCGAAGCAGTTGCGGTGGCACGGGCCGCCGAAAATCCGGCCAACAAACCGACTGCGGCCATGGCCGGCGGCGCCAATACGGTTAGCGCTCAATGAGACGGTTGTCGGCTTGGGCAATAACGCACCCGGTATTTCCGCTGGTGTTGTTCGCAGTGCTGACGGTTTTTGGAATCGTCGCCTTTGCGCGTCTGCCGATCACGCTAAATCCGGACATCTCCGCGCCGTACGTGCAGGTAACGATTAGCGAACCCGGTGCGGCGCCTGCCGAGATCGAGACGCAGATTCTGCAGAAGGTCGAGGGTGGCGTGGCCAACGTCGGCAACGTCAAGAACATCACCTCGTGGGCGACCGAGGGGGTCGCGCAGACCGTCATCGAGTTTCAGATCGGCACTCCGGTGGATCGCGCCACCAGCGACGTGCGCGATGCTGTCGCACGCGTGCGTGCCGAACTGCCACAGGGAATCCTGGAGCCCCAGGTCAAACGAGTCGACGTCGACGGGGGTCCGATCGTCTATTACGCGATCAGCACCACCGAAATGAGCGAGGAGCAGTTGTCGTGGTTCGTCGACGATACGATCACCAAGCGACTGCTGGCGGTTGCAAGGGTGGCGCAGATCACGCGTTCCGGGGGCGTGAGCCGCGAGATCCGTGTCAATCTGGATCCAGCGCGCATGGAGTCGTACGGCATTACCGCAGGTGAAGTGAATCAGCAGCTGCGGCAGGTCAACATCAACGCCGCCGGGGGCCGCGCACAGGTGGGTGGCTCGGAGCAGGCGATCCGTGTGCTGGGTGGCGCCACCAGCGCCTATCAGCTTGGCGACGTACGCCTGACTATGCCTGATGGGCGCGTCGCGCGGCTGAGCGAAATTGCAGACGTTCGCGACGGCATCGAGGAGGTCCGCAGCATCTCGCGCCTCAACGGCCGACCGGCCACCACCTTTGGGGTATTCAAGGCCAAGGGAGCATCTGACGTCACCACACTGCACAGCATCGAGTCGGAGCTCGACAAGATCAGGATCGAGACACCCGGGATCACTCTCAAACAGGTATTCACTACCGTCGATTTTACCCAGCAGTCGTACCGCTCATCGCTCGAAGCCCTGATCGAGGGCGCGATACTGGCAGTGGTGATTGTATTCGTCTTCCTGCGCGACTGGCGTGCAACAGCCATTTCGGCGCTGGCGATCCCGCTGGCCGCACTGCCGACGTTCGCCTTCATGCAATGGCTCGGCTTCACCCTGAACCAGATGACGCTGCTGGCACTGTCGCTGATTACGGGCGTGCTGGTGGACGATGCGATCGTGGAGATCGAAAACATCACCCGTCACATGAAGATGGGCAAGTCCGCCTACCGGGCGGCCATGGATGCGGCCGACGAGATTGGATTGGCCGTAGTGGCCTGTTCAGCCTGCATCATCGCGGTGTTCCTGCCGGTCAGCTTTCTCGGCGGACTCGTGGGACAGTTTTTCATCCAGTTCGGATTTACCGTGGCAGTGGCCGTCTTCATGTCGCTGCTGGTCGCGCGCCTGATTAGTCCCTTGCTGGCTGCCTACACGCTCAAGCCGCACGCGGGCCTGCGCAGCGCCGACGGTCCAGTCATGGATTGGTACCTGCGTGCCTTACGCTGGTCGGTGCAGCATCGTGGCAAGACGTTGATCGCGGGATTCGTCATTTTCGTCTTGTCCGTGACCGGGTTGGCGCTGATTCCCAAGACATTCACTCCGGATGCCGACTTCTCCTCCTCGACGCTCTCGATCGAGCTGCCTCCGGGCGTACTGCTGTCGCAGACTGCGGCGGCCTCGGCGCAGGCCTATCAGATCCTGCGGCGCCATAGCGAAGTAGCCAACGTAGTCGAGTCGATCGGCGAGGATGAGGACGGCGAAGTGCGTGCCGGCAATCTCTACATACAGCTGGTGCCGCCGTCGCAGCGCAAGCTGTCGCAGAAGGAATTCGAGGCGCAAGTCATCAAGGAACTGCGCACGATTCCGGACGTGCGCGTCAACTTCCAGAGTCAGTCCGATGGGGGCGGCCGCGACCTGACACTGTATGTCGTCGGCGGCAATCCGGTGCTGGTCGAACGCACTGCGCGCGAGGCGATCGAGCAGATGCGCACGTTGAAGGAGCTGCGCGACCCGCGTATCAATGGGGACATGGCCCGGCCCGAACTCATCGTGCACCCTCACCTGGACGAGGCTGCATCGCTCGGGGTGACTGTCGAGAATATCAGTGAAACCGTGCGGCTCGCGACCCTGGGCGATCTGCCCCAGAACAATGCAAAGTTCTCGCTGCCGGACCGGCAGATCCCGATTCGCGTGAGTCTGATCGAGTCGGCACGCAAGAATCTGGCCACCATCGAAAATCTGCCCGTGCGCACCAGTAACGGTACTGTTGTGCCGCTCAAGGCCGTTGCCGACATCAGCTTTGGCCAGGGCCCATCGAGGCTGCGACGCTACAACCAGCAGCGCCGCATTTCATTGGAGGCGGATCTCAACAATGCGCAGCTCGGCACAGCGTTGGGAAAGATCCGGGCGCTGCCGATCTACAAGCATCTGCCCACCGGTGTCCAGATCGTGGAGATCGGTGCCGCACAGTACATGCAGGAGCTGTTTACGAGTTTCGTCCTGGCGATGGTTGCAGGAGTGATGCTGGTGTTCGCGGTACTGGTGCTGCTGTTTGCCCGCGTGTTTCAGCCCATCACCATCCTTTCCGCGTTGCCGTTGTCGATCGGCGGCGCAGTGCTGGCGCTGGTGGTGACACACAGCCCGTTTTCCTTATCGACGGTGCTGGGCATCCTCATGCTCATGGGCATAGTTGCGAAGAATTCGATCCTGCTGGTGGAGTTCGCGATCGAGGAAATCCGCGCCGGCAAAGACCGTCTTACCGCGCTGCTCGAAGCCGGGCACAAGCGCGCACGCCCTATCGTCATGACCTCCGTTGCGATGATCGCGGGGATGCTGCCGGTCGCGCTCGGTGTAGCGGGCGGAGCTTCGTTCCAGAGCCAGATGGCATTGGCGGTGATCGGCGGCCTGGTCACATCGACCGGCCTGACGTTGGTGATGGTACCGGCGGCATTCACCTGGATCGATGATTTTGAACGCTGGCTCGGGCGCAAACTCGGGAATCGCCTAATCAACAATGACGCTCTTGCGCACGGTGCCGAGCGCGCGCCTACCCCAGCCTCGACACCGGCTGTGACACCATTCGGAGCTGCGCCATGAGCGCGAATGACGCGCGCGCTATCTCCACGGCCCCTGCGCTTTTGCTGGTCCTGAGCGGCTGTGCCGTCGGGCCGGACTACAGGCCGCCGGTCGCGCCGCGGACCTCCGGTTACTCGGCCGAGACTTTGCTGGATCAGACCGCGGCAACAGCAGTCAGTGCGGGCGAATCACAGCACTTCCACTTTGGCAGTGAACTGCACGGGCGGTGGTGGGCGATGTTTGAGTCGCCGCAGCTGAACGCGCTGGTCGAGCAGGCGATGGCAAATTATCCCGGCATCGCCGCCCAGCAGGCTGCCCTACGCGCCGCGCGGGATAACGTGCGCGCCCAGCAGGGCGTATTCGCGCCGCAAATGCAGGCGACCTTCAATCAGGAGCGTGCCAAGTTCAGCGGCGCCTCGATTGCACCCGGATTCCCGGGATACGTCACCAATCTCTATCAGGCCAACGTCAATATCTCTTATACCTTGGATGTCTTCGGCGGGGAGCGGCGGCAACTCGAGGGTCTGCAGGCGCAGCTGGTCGACCAGAATTTCATATTGGAGGGCAGCTTCCTGACCTTGACGTCGAACGTTGCCGCGACCGCAATCCAGCTGGCGTCTGCGCGGGAACAGATCCAGGCGACCCACGAGATCATCGAAGTCGAGGACAAGGAGTTGAACATCATCCAGCGCCAGTTCGAGCTGGGCACGCACACGCGTGCGGATGTACTGCAACAGCAGTCGAACCTGGCCTCGGTTCGCGCTACGTTGCCGGGGCTTGAGCAGCAGCGCGCCGCTGCCGAGCATCTGCTGGCGGTATTGACGGGACAGTTTCCGCGCGAGGCCACTGCGGTCGAGCTCACGCTGGCGCAGCTCAAGTTACCGCAGGAACTCCCGGTCAGCTTGCCGTCGGCATTGGTAGAGCAGCGACCGGATATTCGGCAGCAGGAAGCGCAGCTGCACCAGGCCTGCGCTGCGATCGGCGTGGCAACCGCCAACATGCTGCCGCAGATTACGCTGAATGCCTCGGCCGGCGATGAATCATTGCTGTTTGCGGATCTGTTCAAGCCGGGCTCCGGGGTATGGGACCTGGCCAGCGGCGTGGCGGCGCCAATTTTCCAGGGCGGCACTCTGCGTGCAAAGCGTCGTGCGGCGATCGATACCTATGAGCAGGTGGCGGCGCAATATCGGCTGGCGGTACTGAACGCCTTTCAAAACGTGGCCGACACTCTGACCGCGCTCGGCCATGACGCCGAAACCTTGCGTGCCGAGTCCGAAGCGCTCGACGCCGCCAGGGCCAGCCTCGATCTTATTCAGCGGCAGTACGATGCCGGCGCCGTCAACTATGTTTCCTTGTTGACGGCCCAGCAGCTCTATCAGCAGACGCGAATCGACTTCGTGCGCGCCACCGCGAGCCGCTTCACCGACACGATTGCGCTGTTTCAGGCACTAGGCGGCGGCTGGTGGAACCGCAGCGATCCCGGAACGCTGCGGGTGTCGCTAGCGCTGCCGGATCGATAGGATAGCCACCACGCCACCGGCAGACGCCAGTCCGGCGGCCGCGAACATCACCAGTCGATAGGCCGACAGCAGGGTCGCGCCCGACAGTGCCACATCGCCGGGATCCCCAAACGCCAGTCCGAGCGCCGCAATCGCGATCAGACCACCAGCACGCGCGGCGGTGTTGTTGATCCCGGACGCTACGCCGCCCATGTCTCCTGGGGCAGAGTCAAATACCGCCGCTGTGAGTGGTGCCACCGCAATAGTCATGCCGACTGCCGCGACTACCAAGCCCGGGAAAACACCGGCCCAGTAGCGGCTGTCGCCGGAGTCGACACCGAGCAATACGAAGCCGAGCGCCGTAATCCACGAACCCATCGCCAGCGTTGGACCAAAGCCAAACCGCGCACCGAGGCCGCCGGCGGTGCGCGAACCTGCCCCCATGATGAGCGCAAACGGAAGAAAGGCGCTCCCGGCCGCCGCGGCCGCGTAGCCACGAACCTTAATCAGCACGAAGGGCAGCAGAAACAGGACTGCCGTTAGGGCTGCGTACAGCAGTACCGTCAGGCCATTTGCACCGGCAAAGCCACGGTTAGAGAACATCGACAAGGGCAGCATGGGCTCAGCAGCGTAGCGCTCGACTGCGCAGAAGCTAGCAATGGCGATTGCAGCGGCCGTCAGGCTGCTCCACCCCTGGATCTGCTGCCCTTTGCCGAGCCCGATGAGACCAAAGCAGATGAGGCCAAGGCTAACGGCTGCCAGCAACGCGCCGGAGTAATCGAGCGGCTTGCCGGATTGCCGGCCACGATCTGCGGGGGTACGGAGGATGAACCAGCCCGCCAGAGCTGCGATCGGCAGGTTCACCAGAAAGATGGCGCGCCAGCCGACCGTATCGACCAGCCAGCCGCCCAAGGGCGGCCCGAACGCTGTGGTCAACGCCGCCGCGCCGGCCCATGTGCCAATGGCGCGTCCGCGTGCCTCACCGGAGAAAGCCGACCCAACAATGGCGAGGCTGGCAGGAGTGAGAAACGCCGCGGCGAATCCTTGCGCCAACCGAGCCAGCACCAGGGAACTCACGCCTGGAGCCAGCGCGCACAGCAGCGAAGCTGCGGCGAATCCAGACAACCCCAACACGAAGACACGTCTACGGCCAAATCGGTCGCCGCTCGCACCGCCGATCAAAATGAAACTGGCCAGGGTCAGCATGTAGCCATTGACGATCCACTGCATAGTGGACAGTGGGCTGTGGAAATCCCGCTGCACGGCGGGCAGCGCCACATTGACTACCGAGCTGTCGATGAAGCCGAGGCTCGACCCGAGAATCGTGGCGGGAAGAATCCACCGTGTCGGCGCTGCGAGCGAGGCATTCATGTGGCAGCGGCCATGATCTCACGGGAGTGGTAAGCTTGCCCTTGGAGAACGCCAGTAAGCAGCGACTGACTCCCTTCCGCATTGTGGTCCAGGTCCGGAGCATCGCGGAGGCACGCCGCTTCTACGGGGACGTCCTCGGATGCAGCGAGGGCCGCACCGACGATGAGTGGGTAGATTTCAACCTGTACGGGCACCAGTTTGTCTGTCATCTCAATCCCGCGCTTGGAGATGCCGGCAGAATCTAATGCGCTGGAGTTCGAGGCGTTTCGGGATATCGACATGCAATTGTTCGCGACTGCCTAGCGCCATGGGAAATGAGGTAATACGGATCCCGGCCCGAGGCGGCAAGGCGGTGCGCGTAGCCAGCGGCGCGCTGGTCAAGATTATCAATACCCACGGTACGCAGGTGGTCGATACCTGGGCGCTCAACGCCGACGACTGCACCGAGCGGATGTCGATGGAGCATACCCGCGCGTTCCTGAAAAAAGTAAATCCGCGGCGTGGCAACATGCTGGTGACCAACCGGCGGCGGCCGATCGCATCCATCGAGGCGGACACGACCCCGGGCGTGCATGACACACTAATTGCAGCCTGCGACCCGCATCGTTATCGGCAACTCGGCGTTCTCGGTCACCACGACAACTGTTCGGACAACTTTGCCGCGGCATTGCGGGAGATCGGTATCCAGCCGCTCGAGACGCCGGCGCCTCTTAACCTGTTCATGAATATTCCGCTTGGAGCCGATGGCCAGGTCGAGTTTCGTGCACCGCTGAGCCTGGTGGGTCAGTACGTCGCATTGCGCGTGCACATGGATGCAATATTGGTATTTTCGGCTTGCCCACAGGATCTAGTACCCGTCAACGGCACGGAGATGAGCCCTAAGGATGTGCATTTCAGCGTCGATCCATGAGGCGCTCATTCGCTTTCGCCTGCGCCCACTGCGACCCACGCAACATCTGAGCTTTTGACCGAATCAAGCTTGAATGAATTCGCCGCCGCTGCCATTCGCGTCAAAGCCTGTGCCAGTGGCATCGATGGCCTGGAATCTCCGCGTTTGACCTGATGAAAGCGCACCGGATTGATCCGCGCCACCACGTAGCTGCGTAGATAAGGCGACTTGAACCCGCGGGTCTGCAATCCGGCAATGATCTTTTTGACCTGGTTGTCGATCTGCAGCAGCCGCGCCGCCAGGCTTTGGCGTTCGCGAAGGCTGGCAGTCAGAGTGCGTTCACTGAATCGATCCACCTTCTTGAGAAAAGCGCTATAGGCGCCACCGGCGAAGCGCGAGACTTCTTCATAGGCGATGCCAAGGGTCAGCAGCTCCGCCGACTCGAATTCCGCCGAGAACTCCGATTCATGCGACGAGCCCCGCTGCTTCGCCAGGCTGCGCGCCATCCTGATGACCTCGAGGCTGCGGTCGCGCAGGTTGTGCGCCTTTTCGGTGTTGAGCGCCAGAATTCTATATGCCAGGGTTTCATCTGGAGACACGAGCGCCGTAATCTGTCGCAGGCCCAGCATTTTGGCGGCGGCCAGGCGGTGACGGCCATTGGGTGTCCAGAGTTGCCCTTCCTCGCCGCGCACGACGATCAGCGGATCGAGAAAGGAGCCAGTCTCTTCGATTTTGGCGGCCAGCTTCTTGACATGCGTGGGCGAGAGATCTCGCTGAAAAGGCGTAGGCAGGATGGACTTGATCGGCACAGACGCCAGCAGCAGTTCGCGGCCGCCGAGCGGATCCCGATAGGCGCCAAGGGGGGCGCCACCAACTTCGCGGATGTATCCGGCCAGAGCACCGACCTCGGCGCTGTCGAGAGCGACGGCAACTTCGTCGGCATCCAAACCGCGAGCCTGTTCGCGCGGCGCCAGTTTGCCGCGACTGCGCTTGCCAGTGGTGCGCCTGCGTCGGGAGGTGGCCATCGTCCGGGCATGGTCTGCGAACCTGCGGCACTTGGCAACCGCGATATCAATGCAGCGCGACAGTCGTGCTCCCCCAGACCGGAGCGCACCGAGGCAGGGGCTGTTCGTCGCCCGCACTGTCAATGGAATGGGCCCGCGCCCGCCTGCGCGAGAATCAGAGGCGCCAGCACAACCTTATCGAGTCGGACGGTGCCGGCCATCGGCTGGGGTTTTCCATGTTGCACCCAGCCGAACTGCAACTGTGGCTGAAAGCGGCGGCCCATGCGTCATCGCTCCCATTCCCGGCTGAGGCGACTCGCCGCAATCAGGAACAAAGTGGCCGCCAGCAGGTAGAAGCCCGTTCCCCACAGAATCGCATGACGTAACGAATCATTGCCATAGCGCCCGGCGAAATGGTCGGATAGCCAGCCGATCGTCAGCGTGCCGAGCCCCAGGCCGATCAGGTTGTTGATGAACAGAAACGATGCCGAAGCAAAGGCGCGCCTGTCCGCCCGGACCAGATGCTGCACGGCGCAGATGGTCGGAGCCAACCACACGAGCGCCAGTGCACTAGGTAGGAGGAACAAAAAGGGGGCCCAGAAACTCGACGACGCCGATACGCCGAATGCGTAGCACGGCATGCAAAGCATGCAGGCCCCAGCCGGAACCAATGCGTAACCCGCACGATGACGACTGCCCAGGCGATCGCTGAGCCATCCGCCGGTCCAGATGCCGATGCCGCCACCGACCAAGTTCAGGGCCGCCACATACCAGGAAACCTGTTGCAATGTCAGGTGATAGCTGCGGACGAAGAATGAGGGCAACCAGAAGATCATGCCGTAGCCGATCAGCGAGCACATGGCGCCGCCGAGTGCCAGACTCCAGAACGAGACCTTGGAAAATAAACCTTGAGGGGACGCGCTCTGGGAGGCTAACGGGCCTCCGGCCGAAATTAACTCATCGAACCCGCCTCGCACGGGTTCACGCACGCTCCTTGCGAAGCAAGGTGCCAGCACGAAACCCAGCGCGCCGATGATCAGGAATGCAAAGCGCCAATTGACCTGGGCCGCGACCAGTCCACCAAAGAGCACACCCGCCGCGCTTCCAAGCGGAATGCCCATGGAATATATCGACAGGACACGGGCATGACGATCGCCGGGAAAGAAGTCGCATATCAATGAATATGCCGGTGCCACGCCGCCCGCTTCGCCAAGGCCGACGCCGAGACGGCAGACGAATAGTTGCAGGAAACTCTGGGCCAGACCGCATGCAGCCGAGAACGCGCTCCACAGTGCCAGCGATAGGCCGATGATCCAGACGCGGTTGAACCGGTCGGCCAGCCTTCCGATCGGTACGCCCAGGGCAGTGTAGAAAATGGCGAAGGCGGTTCCTCCGAGCAACCCGAGCTCGGTATCCGTCAGATGCAGCTCTCCCTTGATCGGCGGTACCAGTATTCCCAGGATGATCCGATCGACGAAATTCAACGTGTATACGCCCAGCAGCATGCCGAGCACATAACGCGCATAACGCCGTGTCGGCAGACTCGAAACCGGTGGCTCAGTCACGCGCGCAGGATACACTCATCACTCATGCGCAGCCCTCCCGCGTCATTCTCCGCCAGCGGTTCGACACGCCGACGCAGCACAGGCGGACGCAAGCGACGCCGACGGCACTTCTCATGGTGGCGTCTATGGCCGAGTACGCGACTGCGAAGGCGCTGCTGGCGCATGTTCCGGCGCATGTCCACACCGGCGCAGACTGTTCTGATCAGCGTGGTCGCTGTCCTGCTTTGGCTTGCGGTCAACTGGGTTTACCAGGTGATCCGCAAACCTTCGGAGCTGTTCTTTCCCGTTAGCGGCACACTTTATAAGACCCCTACCGAAACCTGGCAGGAGTACGCGCCACTGTTCAGACGTCATTCGACCGGAGTGATGACGCCGACGTTGCTCGCCGCCATTGCGCAGGTCGAGGGGTCGGGCAATCCCGTAGCGCGTACCTATTGGCGCTGGTCATGGACACGGCAGCCATTCGAAGTATATCGTCCTGCATCGAGCTCGGTAGGCATGTACCAGATGACGGATGGCACCTTCGCCGAAGCCCGTCATTTCTGCGTGCACGATCACGTCGTGGTGGCGGACGGTCCGTGGAACGACTGGCGATCGTGCTGGTTCAACGGCCTCTATGCGCGGGTCGTGCCGGGGGACGCTATCGAGCTTGCGTCCGCCTATCTGGACCACAGCGTCGAGACCATTCTGGATCGACGGCACCTGGGCGCGGTGTCGTTGGCACGCAAGCAGGAGCTCGCTACGGTGATTCATCTGTGCGGCGCCGGGGCTGGAGATGAATTCGCGCGACGCGATTTGCGGCTCGGTGAAAGTCAGCATTGTGGTGACGAGGACGTGCGCCGCTATGTCACCCGCGTGCGGGCAATGAAGGAAACATTCGACCGCCTGGCGATTCGCGACTCAAGGCCCGGCAACTAGAACAGCCTGCCGAGGCGTCGCATCCCTTCGCGAATCTGAACTTCGGTCAGCCTCGAATAGCCCAACATAAAGCCCGGCCGAGGTGCCGTTCCAACATGATACGGCGCTAACCCGTAGATACCGACACCCCTGGATCGGGCGCGTTCGATCAGCGCCTGCTCAGCAACTCGCTTGTGTGGCCAGATGACGACATGAGCGCCGGCGCCATCACCGGTGACATCGACGGCGCGTCGCAGGTGTTGATCAATGGCCTCGAGCAGCGCCTGTCGGCGCGAGGCGTTGCGACGCCTTACGCGGCGTAAATGGCGTCCATAGGCGCCGCTGCTGATGAATTGCGCCAGTGTCTGCTGTTCCAGGTTGGGCGTATGCCTGTCGCAGAGCCATTTGGCAGCCGTCAGCGCGGGCATCAGGCTCGAGGGCGCCACCAGATAGCCGATACGGAGGGACGAAAATATGGTGCGGGAGAATGTACCGACGTAGATAACGCGCGAATCCCGATCCAGACCCTGCAGCGATTCCAGCGGCTGCCCCTCGTAGCGGAATTCGCCGTCATAGTCATCCTCGATGACGACGGCATTCCTGCGTCGTGCCCACTCGAGCAATGCGATGCGGCGTTCGAGTGTCAGCGTGGCCCCAGTTGGAAACTGATGTGAAGGCGTTACGAATACGCAACGCGCGATCGAGGGTAGTCGGAACGGATCCAGGCCGAACTGGTCGACCGGGACGGGCAGGAGGCGCGCGCCGGCCGTACGAAGGACTTCTACCGTGCCCTGGTAGGCGGGGTCCTCGATGGCGACCGCGTCTCCGCGCTCGATTAGCACGCGCGTGATCAAATCGAGCGCCTGCTGCGACCCGTTGACGACGATCACCCGGTCGGGGTCACAATGTACGGCGCGCGATCTTCTTAGGTGCGCGCAGATGCCCTCTCGCAGCAGCTTGTGGCCGCCGGCGAGACCGTAGTCGAGCTCGGACACTGGAGACTGGCGGGCGCATCGCAGCAGCATGCGATTCCAGAGCGCAAACGGAAATGTCGCTATTTCGCTGCCGTAGGCGAAATCTATCGCCAAAGCGGGCTGACCGCGTACGCGTACGCGCGTACCGACCTCTGCCGCCGACTCGCCGAAGCGCGACAATGACACCGGCAACGGCCGAGTCGAGGCGGGCGCCTGGATTCGGGTCAGGTCAGGCGATACATATGTTCCGGAGCCTTCAAACCCGGACACGAAGCCTTCCGCCAGCAACTGTTCATAGGCCAGCACCACTACCGTACGGGATATGCCCTGCTGCTCGGCTAGGGCCCGGGTAGAGGGCAGCCGGCTGCTTGGCGGGAAGGTGCCCGACAGTATTGCCGCACGCAGACCAAGGTAAAGACGCCTCGAGAGTGACTCTCCGCTGGGTAGTAGTGGTATTAGAAAATCTGTCAAAAGTGGTCCTTTTAAGAGTCCACAGCATGCGCCACACTGCTGGCCGTGACCAGCCGATGCGACTTGAGGCAAGCATGAACCGAACAGAGCGTACCGAACTGCAACGCATACCCGATCGCGGCTCGCACGAACCGGAGGTCATCCACTCGGTGCTCGATGCCGGGTTCCTGGCGCATGTGGGTTTCGTAGCTAAAAGTCAGCCGTTCGTCATTCCAACGCTTTACGGCCGCGAGGGCGACACGCTGTACTTGCACGGCTCGGCCGCGAGCCGCATGCTGAAGTCGCTGGATGAAGGAATCGCCGCGTGCCTGACGGTGACGATCGTCGACGGCCTGGTGCTTGCCCGCTCGGCTTTCCACCATTCCATCAACTATCGATCAGTAGTTGCGTTTGGTACCGCACGCGCCATCAGAGAGGCTGCGCGCAAGACGCGCGCGCTCCGCAACATTTCCGAACACGTGCTAGCCGGTCGCTGGAACGACGTCCGCGGACCCACGCGCCAGGAACTGGCGGCGACTTCAGTGTTGGAGTTCGTGATCGAGGAAGCGTCGGCAAAAGTCCGACAGGGGCCGCCCAAGGACGACGAAGAGGACTATGTCCGCGCGACCTGGGCCGGCGTCGTTCCCATGAATTTGGAGACCAAGACAGTGGTGCCCGATCCCCGCCTGGCCGATGGGACGCCCCTGCCGGCTTATCTGATATCGCGCCAGCGCATGAATCAATAACCAGATTGGAGGATCGTATCTGCGTAGACTCCGATTGATGTCGGATCCTATGCTTTACGTTGCGGCCGGGCTGTTCGTCGGAACCATGGTTGGATTCACCGGGGTCGGTGGGGGTTCGCTGATGACCCCCATCCTGGTGCTGTTGTTCGGCCAGTCTCCGGTCGTTGCGGTTGGTACCGATCTCATGTTTTCGGCCACGACTAAACTTGCGGCTACAGCTTCCTTTGGCTATAGCCGGCGCGTCGATTGGCGCATTGTTGGGCGTCTCGCCTGCGGCAGCATCCCGGGGGCAGTCGGAGTGATCTTCTGGTTCTGGCTGGTACGTAGCACGCCGGACCTGCAGAATCGCATCATTCCCCAGTGTCTTGCGGTGCTGCTGGGACTTACCGCCGTGGGTCTCCTGTTGCAGAACCTGTTGCAGCGGCTCGGGCTCAGGATCACCGGCACGTGGCTTGAGCGCGCCGAACGGTACAAGTTGCCGCTGACTGTGCTGACCGGGCTGCTAGTGGGAGCTGGCGTGACATTGACTTCGGTGGGCGCCGGGGCGCTGGGAGCTGTCGCCTTGCTCTATCTGTATCCACTGCGCCTGACTGCCGACCGACTGGTCGCGACCGACATCGCGCACGCGCTCCCGGTAACTTTCCTGGCCGCCGTGGGCCATGCCACGCTCGGGCACATCAATTTGCAGATACTCGCCTGCCTGCTGCTGGGGTCAGTGCCGGGTGTGCTGCTGGCCTCGCGTGCGGTAATCCGCATTCCACCGATGATTACGCGGGTGATGATTGCGGTGATGCTCGCGGTTGTCAGCGAGCGGATGCTGTTCAGATAGGTTTGGGTCGAAGTCAGTCTTCGTGGAGTCCACATTCCCGCTTGAGACCAAAAAAGCGGACGTCTTCGATGGTTCCGGCCTCTGCCAGTGAACGAGTCGTGTGCCAGTCACCGATGGAGGGATAGCCCTTCTCCCACAACGGGTGGTAGGGCAGCTTGTTGTCCTTAAGATAGCGGCCCACGTCACGGTCGCTCCAGTCAAGCAACGGGTGAACCTTGTAGCGGTCGCGCTTGAACTCAATCGGTGCGGTTGCGGCACGCGTACTCGCCTGCGAGCGGCGCAGACCCGAAAACCAGGTTTCGGCGCCCAACTCTCGCAGCGCCCGCTCCATCGGCTCGCGCTTGTTGATGCGATTGTATTGCTCGATGCCGCTGAGTCCCTGGTTCCAGAGCTTGCCGAAGCGCGTTTCCTGCCATGCTGGGGAGGAGTCGGAACGGAATACCTTCAGGTTCAGCCGGAGCTCTTCCGTCAGCTCATCGATGAAGCGATAGGTCTCTGGAAACAGATAGCCTGTGTCGATCAATACGACCGGAATGCCTGGTAGTACGCCATTGACCAGGTGAAGCATGACGGCGGACTGCGCGCCGAAACTGGAACTCAACACGTATGCACCGGGCAGCAATTCGAGCGCTTGTTCGACGCGCCGCCGGGCGGGCAATGCCTCGAACGCTCGATTGATCGACGCCAGCACTAGGCCGTCGATCGGTGGAGCAGACTCTGAGCTCAACAAGCGCTGCAGCGCTGTCCTGATTCCCATCCAGCCATAGTAGCGTTGCCCGCCAGAGCCGGGTCAGCCTCCGTTGGTTATCAATCCATAACCGCCTTGAGCCTGGCGTAAAATCGCTAAAATGTTTGCGTCTGGAGTACGTTGATGTCACGACCGCCGCTGCCGCCGTTTACGGCGGAGACCGCTGCCCTAAAGGCACGCAAGGCCGAGGATGCATGGAATTCCCGCGACCCCGTGGCCGTGTCACTGGCCTATTCGAAAGACAGACGTTGGCGCAATCGATCCGAGCTCTTTTCAGGTCGCAAGGAGATCGTCGCGTTCCTGACTCGTAAGTGGGCCCGGGAACTGGATTGTCGGCTCATCAAGGAAGTCTGGGCATGCCATGAGAACCGGATTGCGGTCCGATTCGCCTACGAGTGGCATGATGACAGCGGCCAGTATTTTCGCTCGTACGGCAACGAGAATTGGGAATTCGATGATGAGGGGCTCATGCGAGTGCGCATCGCCAGCATCAACGATTTGCCGGTCAAGGATGCCGATCGTAAGTACCACTGGCCTCTCGGGCGCAGGCCCGATGATCACCCCGGGCTCAGCGCGCTGGGGCTCTAGCTGCTCCACGGAGGCTCCGTCGACTTGCCCGTGGCGACGGACTAGAATCGAGCCGGAGCAGACACGCAGCAGATCTGCTTTGGGGAAAATTCTTGCGATCTTCGATGGCGATCACCTCGGCTGCCTGCGTTCTGGGTGCGCTGTTGTGGAGCGCGTCCGCGCCGGCGAATCCACCTCCGGCACCCGCTGACCAGACGTCTGCGCCTACGGGCAGCTTCTTTTCCTCTCTGAAGCAGGCACTCAGGCAGGACCTCAACTACGAAGTGGTGCGCGGGCATTTCGACGTAGGTACAGCACCCAGCACCCATCGATTCTACTGCCTGGTGGATATTCGTACGGGTAAGCACGAGGAATACGGTGTCGGTGGAGAGACTTTCGTGCGCCCGGACGGTATGACAGGCATCAAGGCCGGCGCGGTTGCACCGGACAGCTGCACCCTGGCCGAGGAACAAGGCCGGCTCGTCACCACCGGCTACGTCGTAAAGCTTGGTCCCAAGGCAACACCGGCGCCCGTCATGACGCCGGCTCCAACTGCAGCCTCGGCACCAGCCGCACCGGCAACTGCCGCGGCGCCGGCTACCGCGGCGGTCGTTCCAGAAGTAGCGAAGGCCTCCAGCGCAATCGAAAAGATCGAGGTGGCGGGCATCCACCTGGGAATGTCGCCCGATCAGGTGAGAGCTGCACTGAAGCTGAGGGGGCTGGCGAATTACCTCGAAGCAACCCAGTCACTCGGCAGAAGCGATAGCGGCGGTGCGCAGTCAGGGGCGGCCACACGATTCGTGAACGTCATTGCCGCGTGGACCCCAGGCTCCGACGGCGAGTCCTACGAGGTGATGTTTACCCCGGTTCCCGGGAGGGAGCGTGTGCTGGCGGTTGTGCACTCGGTCATTTCTTCGAAGGCGGCCGTCAGCTCAGGCGCGCTTCAGGCCGGACTGATAAATAAATATGGCGGCTATCGCAGCGGCACGGATCTGCCCCAAGCACCTACCTGGCGGCTGCAGAGCGCCGGCGATGTACTGACGGGGGATCCATGTGGTCGCCGGATTCTGTTCGGCGGGCTAACCGATTTCGATGCGAGTCACCTTCGAGACAACGTGGCGCTGAAGACGCCGCCGGACGAGTTCCGCAATCAGATCGAACAATGCGGCATCGCCATCGTCACGGAAGATCAGGTCGGTGCATCCCAGGGCCAAAATGTCTCGCAGTATTCGGTCTCGGCGTACAGTCCGGTGATCGGGCTGGACGGCCAGACGGCGGCCGCGCCCCTGATTCAGACGTTCGCGGGTAGGTCTTCATCGCAGGGCAAGGATTCTCGTACTCCCAACCTTTGACCGGCAGCTGCCGGTGCCCGTCGCAGACCACAGGATCGGTATCGGCTGGGAAATCGCCCAGGTATTGGGACTGGCCGCAGCGGCCGGCTGTCTGCTGCTGCTGCTGCTTACGGTGAGAAGGAGAGCCGACCCTGCGCATTCGCAGCCGTTGTCGCTGCGCCGCCACGAGCTGATCGGCTGGCTGGTACTGTTCGCCGCAGTTGTACATGTCTCGCTCCTCGTGATTGTCGACCGGCGCGTCATCGAGCATCTCAAACTGACGGCGCCGATTTATGAGTGGGCCGGAATAGCGGCGCTGCTGTTGTTGATCGTACTGACGCCGCTTTCGGTCAGCCGGTTCCGCGAATCACTCTGGAGAAATCATCGCAGGTTTCAGGCTGTGCACGTGAGCCTGGCCTGCGTGTTGATACCGGCGCTGGCCGCTCATGTTGTCACGACCAGCCATTTCGTTCACGGCGGAATCCGTGTCGCCGGCTTTCTGACCCTGTCCGTGGCAGCGCTGCTGGGATTGCTGCGGATGCGAGCGCGGCCGTCGCCCGCGGCCGCACCCGCATCGTCGAGGCCGGCCACGCGCCTGGTATTTGGTCGGCATTCGCGCAAGATCGCACTGCTGGCAGTCGCTGCCAGCGGTGCCACCGCCGGCTTGCTGAGCGCCGGCGCAGTCGTCGAACTACGCCAACCGGTGATCGCGAGAAGCACGGCGCTGAAGGTCGACTTTCCGCACGATAAGCACCGCCAGGTCGAGTGTGTCGAGTGCCATCACAATTTTGCCGACAAAACAGGAAGCGGCAGCTGCTATGCTTGCCATCGAAGCGGTCGCGCGGATTTGCACCTAGGAGCGGAAGCCCGATTTCACGGTTTCTGCCTTGGTTGTCATCGCAATCCACGCCCATCGCTGACCCGCCACGGTCCGGTAACGGGTTGTTCGACCTGCCATGTACCTTGACCGGGTCGCGGTTTAGTCCCCAGCCTGAAATAGACGTCCAATTGCGTGGACCCCCAAGGCGATCAGATCGAGAGGGGAGCCGGCCTCGGCCATCGGCGCGCCAGTATTGGGCAGCAGCATGCTATCGCCCAAGCGCGTACCTGGCGGGCTCCGCCGCGAAGTATCGAGCGGTTTCCCCGCGGTTTGCGGTTGACGTCGGTTCTCGGCGTCAGACCATAGGTGTAGCGCCTTCTCGACCGCGTCCGGGTCGATGAAAGAGACCGGCGCATGGCAGTATTTGCACTGGCTGTCGTGCTCAAGATCGATCGGTGCACCGCACTCCGAGCAACGAACCTGCCGGACTTGCGAGCGCACGCGCTGCAGCTCCAGTTCGGTCAGATTACGTATGAATTGCTTTTCACGCAGGAACTGAAAGAAAGGTGTAAAGCGGCCATCGCCGCGCGGGCAGCGATAATAGAAGAATTTGCCGGTCTTGCTGAGATCGTGACTCAGGAGCAGCGCATCACGGCAGCGCGGACAGGCCAGCCGGGCGGCTATGGCCAAGCGTGAGTCCGCGCGGTGCTGATATATTTCCCTGAATAGTTCAATGATCGCGGACGGAGCAAGTTGCATACTGGCCAAATGATCGAGCCAGAGTGCGGAACAGGAGAAACACAGCTCGACGGGCAAGGTGCCATGGTCGTGACGTTCGAACTGCTGCACCTGCATGGGCTGGTGACAGTTCGGGCAAGGCAACGTCGGCGGTGTTTCAATTCGGAGCATACTGGACGACCTGCTAACCTGTGGCGGCGTATTCGACGCGATCGCGCCCGGAGAATTTTGCGGAATACAGAGCCTCGTCGGCGCGGCTGATAAGATCCTCGACGCTGTCCGTAGACGACGCCAGCCACGCTACACCAAAGCTGGCGGTCACGCGGATCGTAGCGCCGTTGTATGCAAATGGGATTTCGGAGATCACGCGCTGAAGCCGCTCCATGGGCAGGAACGGGCGCTGCGGAGATGCCTCGGGCATTACCAGCAACAGTTCCTCGCCGCCGTAGCGACCGAGAGAATCTCTGGCACGCAGTCGCCCGGATAGCTGCGTCGCCAGCACCCGCAGTACCTCATCTCCAGCCAGGTGGCCCAGCGTGTCATTGATGCGCTTGAAATGGTCGAGATCAATGAGCGCTACTGCCAGAGGAGTGGCGCGGCGCCGCGCGGTATCGATCTCGCGCGAGAGGATCTCGAGGATCGCCTGGCGATTCCACAATTTGGTTAGCGAATCGCGAGTGGCACGCTCGAGCAGGGCCTCGCGCTCTCTGAGCTCGCGTTCCAGAGTGCGACGGCGTGCGTCGAGTCGCCGCACGCTCCAGCGCCACGCTGCGCCCAGAGCCAGCAGAACGCCTACCGTCACCAATATCTTGAACCAGGTTGCTTGCCACCAGGGCGGCAGAATCTGAAATCTCAAGCTTACGAGCCGCGAGCTGCGTTGATGGGACGAGTCGACGGCGTAAGCTTGCAGTGTGTAACGTCCCGGCGCTAGTCCCGGGTAATGCACATTGAAATCGCGCGTCTGGAACCAGTCGTCACTCAGTCCGCGCAGCCGTACGTTGAGAAGCGTCTGGGTGGGCTCACCGAAATCCAGCGCGAACAGGCGCACGTCGAGCGCCGCGCTCGGCAGCCATTTGAAGCTGTTCTGCGCCTGGGAATCGAGATCGGAGCGACCGAGTGTCGCCCGCGCAATCTGCAGATCGAGTGGCGCGGACTGGATCAAATTCTCGGGGCTTATCACGTGAGTCAGGCCGCCGCTGGTGCCGATCCACATGGAACCGTCGGCATCCGAAAAGACGGCGTTTTCGTCAGTGTCGTTCCAGATCAGGCCGTCCGCCTGCGTGAATTTGCGCCACACGTGTCCGTCGAACAGCGAGAAACCTTCGTCGGTGCCCACCCAAAGCCAGCCGCGCGCGTCGCTTTGAGTGAAGTAGACCGCTGCGCTGTCAATGCCGGCATCCGAGACCCATTCGGCGCGGTCCGAGTGCTCGCCCGTCACGTGAAGCCGCATCAAGCCGTGAGTGGCGCCGCCTGCCCAAAGCCAGCCATGCCCCATGGGCGTGACCGAAGCAAAGCCGTCGCGCCCGGGGGCGCTCAGTTTCAGCAGTGACCATCTGTCATGGGCCCAGCGCAGCAGCCCGCCTTGGGTCGCGAACCATAGTGCTCCCTCGTCATCCTGTGCCGCATCGGTGATTTCCCCCAGGCCCTCCGGTGCTCCGGCCTGCTCGACGCGAGTCGAACCAGCGGCAATGACGTAAATGGAATCGTTGGTGCAGATCCAGAGGCGATCGGAAGAATCTGCCAGCAGCTTGCGCGTGAAGCGGAGGGTCTTGACAAGGACCGCGCGTCGTTGGCCCGCAGCTACGCGCAATAACTCGCCGGTCGACATGCCGAACCACAGACTGCCGTCGGCTCGCTTCGTCATGACCTGAATCTCGCCGGGAGGCAGACCGTCGATATGGCAGGGCCGCGTCAGACGCGTAAGCAGGGCAATCTGCAGGCAACCGGAGCGTGTGCCGATCATGATGGCTTGGTCTGGCCCCCGCAGCACATCCCAAACCGGATTGGTACTGGCCCCTTGCCCGACGCTCCAGGACTCGAATGTTTCGTAACCCAACCAGCGCCACAAGCCGTGCCCCGACATGCCGAGCCAGACATTTCCGTCGCGGGTCGCCAGCAGCGCCGAGATTTCCGGGGTCGTTATGCCGTTGTCGGCAGTGAATTCTTGCCAGTGGTCAGTCTCCCAGCGCATCAGACCCAGATCGCTGCGCGTGACGACCCTGCCTTGGTGATCCTCGATCAGCGGGATGTTGATGATCCCCGCCGTCAGCTTGCTGTGAGGTCCATCCCGAACCTCGAAACTGGAGGCGTCGGTGCTTAACAGGACCAAATGCTGCACGCCACGACACCAGAGACGACCCTTCCGGTCACGCAACCATGTATGCCATGCATCTCTGGGAACGCCAGATTTCGCATCGAAGGCATCGACGCGGCCGTGTTCGACGCGGCAGATCTGCTCACCGCACCCGAGCCAGATGCGACCAGGGCCATCCGCATAGACGCTGTTGAGGTGCGTGAGTTGCGGCAGCGCGTGCAGCTGGTCGGCTTTGAAGTAACTACGGCGGTGCCAGGTATCGCTGCCGGGCAAACTCCAAATTTCGGCCAGCTCTTCCTTGTCAATCACCAGTAACCGGCTAGGGGCTATTCCAGCCAGGCGCACTCCCGATTCCACTGTCAACTCGTGTCCGTCCGGACGCACCGCCCGAAAGCGCTGTCCGTCGCGCATGTAGAGATCATGTGACGTGCCGACCCAGAGCCTTCCGGATGAATCCTCGATCGCGCTGTGAATCGCGGTGTCCTCGAGACCCTGCGCGTCACCGAAGCGCTCAAAGCCGGTGCTGTCGTGTCGGAACAGGCCATTTTCCGTGCCGACCCAGACGAACCCAGCGCGATCTTGATAGAGCGAGGATACGGAGAGATTGGACAGGCCGTCCTGCTGGCCATATTTATGAAAGGTGAATTGCTGCGCGTGGGCTGCCTGCGCCAGCAGCAGCCCAAGGCAGAGAGATATGACTTTCAACAGGCGCGGAGCAAGCCCACGCCGCACGGACGTGTGCCCGGTCAGGAAAGCGCAGAAACCCAAAGCCAATCCTCGAGTGCCCTGCTGTTATCCTTCGAAGAGTACGGCAGGCGCCTTCCCGGCGAAGTGACTCGCGTCGATCTTTTGCGAGAAAGGTTGCTGCGTCGCGTTACGGTTTATTCTAAGTAAATCAATCAGCTATAGGATTACTCCACAGTCGCTGGCCGCTTCGGCGGAAGCTCGGCCACCGCGTGCTGCATACTTCACATGGATGGCTAGGGACGAAGAAGCCTTGGATGTAGACAGGTTAGCGGCTGTTAGCGATTTGCTGTATGGCCTCTGGACCGAGGGCCGACGCATCGCTGAACTGCCGCCCTCGCTGCGTCCGCGCACTCGCGTGGAAGGCTATCGGATCCAGGGATTACTCGAACGCCGCAGCGCGAAGCCACTGTTCGGCTGGAAAATCGCCGCGACTAGCGTAGCGGGCCAGAATCACATCCGGGTGGATGGTCCCCTGGCGGGACGCATTCTTGCCGAGCGTGTCATCAACGACGGCGGCGAATGTCCGCTCAGCGGCAATCTTATGCGAGTGGCCGAGCTCGAATTCGCATTTCGCATGAGTGCCGACCTTCCGCCGCAATCGCAACCGTACACGATCAATGAGGTTATGGAGCGCGTCGCCACGTTGCATCCAGCGATCGAAATTCCGGACTCCCGTCTCGAGCGTTTCGATCGCGTGGGCGCGGCGCAGCTCATTGCCGACAATGCTTGCGCGCACTATTTCTTGTTGGGGCCGGCCAGTCCACCCGCGTGGCGATCGTTGAATCTGGCCGAGTACGAGATATGGGGCTCGATAGGAGGTGAGGCGCCGCGAGCGGGTCTCGGTAGCAATGTGCTCGGCGATCCGCGTGTGGCGTTGGTGTGGCTAGTCAACGAGTTGTCTCTGCAAGGATTGACGCTGCGCGCCGGCGAAGTCGTCACCACGGGAACGTGCATCAAGCCGCTCGAGATCGGCCAGGGAGATCGGCTCACCGGTGACTTCGGATCGTTGGGGCGAGTCTCTATTACGCTCACGTAGTCGCGCGGGGCGTTGATCTCTCGCAAGTTTCATTTACTGTCGGCTCTTGAGTGCTGATTTCAAAGGTCATTGACTTGGAATCCGGCGCGCGCGGAGAAAACGCATCTGCATCCGTGGCCTTAGCTCGCGGACTTCATGCTCCTTGTCCTACGGTTGCATGCGCCTGCTGATGCCGTGTACGTTCGCGTGAGCGTGGCGTAATGTCGTAGGTGAGGTGAAATGGACGAATCACAATCCGATCTCTCCCGTCGCATCCGTGCGCGCATCGGCGCCGCGAGTTTGCCGGACGGCGCGCAGATACGAATTCACGCGAGTCTGAGTGCAGGCTCGATCTGCGGCTGTTGCGACCGCTCGATCGACTCCGGGGACGTGCAGTTCTCCGTGCAGCACTGTGGTCAGGACGGGGTACGCCATTTCATCGCCATGCATTCGGCCTGCTTCCATGCCTGGCGAGCGGTCGTGGATGCACTCGAAGTGCGCGTGATATCGCCGTCGGTGACGGCGAGCCACGTGCTATCGCCGTCCTGATTTCGAAGCGCCGAGCCCGGTCCGCTCACACCTCTGAGGCCGCTGCCGCGCCGGGACCCGCTCTAAGCAAAGTCCAGGTTGCTGCGGACAGCACCAGTACATTGGCGACAATGACGGGTGTCGATCGAATGAGCGTTCCGTAAATGATCCAGAGGAGCGCCCCGCTCATTTGCACTGCTCGCAACAACGACGCACGACCACAGAAATATGAACCGACGAACACGGCTGTCGCTGCCCAGCCCAGCCATTCGATCCAGTTGTCCGTCACGCAGCCGAAGCCTCGGTGCGGGATTCGTCGCGGAACAACGCGCTAATCCGCACACGGTCGGTGCGGTCCTTCTCCCATTCATGTAGCGCCAATCCGTTGGCTTCCAGCACTGCGCGTATGCGCCCAGTACGCCATCCCAATATCTGATCCAGCACAGGCACCATGACGCTGAATGCGTCGTTGCTAAGTACCGTACTGCGGGCGATGCGCGCAAGCTGCCGATTTTCCGACACCGCGATCGTAAATCCATCGTGGTTGTTGACGTGCAGCATGACATGAATGTCGGAGCTGCCATCTCCCACATAGATCATGCGATCGGGGCTGATGCCGAGTGTCTCCTCCAGCTCTTCGAGTACGGCCACCTTGCCGTAACCGGCCGGTACGCGCTTGATTGCGCGCACCTCGCCCGTATTCTGATCGAAATCCAATTTGGTGCCGTAGATGTTCTGCGGCGGTACGATTCCCTCAAGTGCGGATACGACGATTTCGTGCGGCGCGGCGGAAATGACCCGAAATGAAAACCGGTAATCGTCCACACCCTTATGCAGGAACTCGACCAGAGCCGGGATCGCACTCTTGAGCCGGACATTTCGACCAGCTTCGATCAGGTGCTCGACGCGGATGCCGCGAAACTCGGGATCGTGGCGAATGAGATAGGCAAGCTCGCCACCCTGTTGCACCAAGTGGCACTGAGCCAGCCCCCGGACTCGACTCTCGAAGCCCTGGATGCCGAGTATTTCACTCAGCACCAGCCCTGAATCATTGAAGCTGAGCGTCTGATCGAAGTCCGAGGCCAGCAGATAGTGTTTGGGATGCATGGGACGCCTCGCCGAAGCATTTGAATGACGCCGACCATAGCATTCCAACGTTCTTGATCAAGGACTTATCAGACACTCTGCAGATGATAAATAATGCGACACAGGTGAGCTTTTCTCATGCGTTGCAAGGGTGGAAGCCGTGTCAGCGTCTCAACGGAGCCCGCTGGCGCACCCTGCGACTCTTTGGCCGGGTAGTCACGAAGGTCTCGCACTCTATGGATGCAAGCAACTCCGCGCGCGTGTAGCCCTTGTGGCTCTGCTCTTCGGCATATGCCTCGAGCGCTTTGACGTGTCTGCGGTAGAGCATTAGCGCCGCTGCGAAAATGTCGTCTACCGAATGGAACTCTTTGAGATCGACGCACGATTCGACGAAAGCATAGTGGTCCGGATCCAGCGTTACCGTCAGTGGAATGCGCCGCGCGGTTCCCCTGGGCAATCGCACCGGTCTTGGCTCTCGCATGCCGCGTGTCCCTGACACAAAAAATCAGATTTGGGAACGGCGCAATAATGCTACGCATGCGCAACGTCATCAAGCGACGCATTACAAGACCTTTGCAGTCCCGCCCGGGTGGGGTAGCATCCGTCGCTCGGTCGACCTGCTAGCCGACAGGTCCGGTGTCGCAAAGCATTTCCTCATATGGGGGATTTATGAGTCAGGATGCACAATCAGCCTCGCAGTTCGCAGAGCAGTCGGCCACGGAACGCCTGGCGCGGGAGACCAATACACCGCTTGAGCAGGTGACGCAGATCTACGAAATTGAGTCCGCCGAACTCGAACGCACGGCTCGCATCAGGACTTTCGTCGACGTGCTCGCAATTCATCGCACGCGCGTGCTGCTCAACTCGCGCACATTAGCCGAGTCTGCCTGACCGAGTCGGCATCGGACGGCGCCGGGACACTAGCGAAAGTCGCCGTTGCCACCGCCATTGCGGCGGCGAACGGCGGCAGCAGTACGAGCAGCGCCAGTCCGCAATCGACAGGTGAGTGTCTCACTACACGCGGGTCGATTACGATATCCGAATGACGAGCCAGCTGAATCAATGGATCCGGCTAAGGTCGGAAGATCTCACCGCGGAAATTGATCCTCTTGGGGCACAGCTGTCCATTCTGCGCGATCGCGCGGGCCGTGACCTGCTGTGGAATGGTGATGCCAGTGTCTGGGCTGGGCGCGCCCCGATCCTGTTCCCGATCGTCGGTGCATTAGCCGGCGGGACATACAGGCTTGGGGCGGAAGCCTACTCGTTGCCCAGACATGGCTTCGCGCGTGGAAGTGCCTTTCAGACACTTCGAGTCACCGACACCGGCGCGGCATTCGTACTGCGCGCAAGCGAGTTTACCCGGCGCGTTTATCCGTTCGAGTTCGAGCTGGAGGTTCGGTTCGAGCTCGACGCCGCCACACTCATGGTGAGGTCACTGGTCAGGAATCCGGGCCCGGTGACCCTGCCTGCAAGCCTGGGCTACCATCCGGCCTTTCGTTGGCCGCTGCCCTACGGCAACGATCGAGCGTCTCATTTCATCGAATTCGGTAGTGACGAGTCTGCCGCCGTGCGGCGGTTGGACGCCGCCGGTCTGCTGACTGCTGAGCAGCAGCCGACACCAGCGAGCGGCCGGCGGCTGGCACTCAGGGACTCACTGTTTACCAACGACGCTGTCATCTTCGATGGCCTGCGCAGTCAGTCTCTCAGCTACGGGGCCGACAATGGGCCGCGGCTTCGCCTCAGTCTATTCGACGCGCCATATCTGGGGGTGTGGACCAAGCCAGGGGCGAATTTCATCTGTATTGAGCCGTGGCATGGAGTGGCGGATCCCCAGGGATATGCTGGTGACTTTCGTAACAAGCCAGGCATTTTTTCCGTTGGCCCCGGCGCGGAACGGGCCATTGACATGTCCGTTTCGCTGATGCCGGAAACTGACTGAGCATTCGAGGCTTTCCAGAGCTCTTTGCGCGGCGCGCGCTGATAACGCTATCATGCAGCCGCCTCATGTCACCGGAACGGCCAGAAGAAGCTCAGCGAGTGGGGGAAGCGGCAGCGCTGATGCTGCAGCAGGACGACGACCGCTGCGAGCTGTTTCCGCACGTCGGCGGCAGTATCGGCAGCTGGTCGGTACAGGGGCAGCAGATGCTCCGCCCTATCAATGCGAAGGATGCAGCCGCCCACAATCCCTATGGCATGGCGAGTTTTCCGCTGGTGCCGTACTCCAACAGGATTGGTGAAGCGACGTTCCGTTGGCAAGGACGGGATATCACACTGAGGCGGAACTACGCGCCGGAACTCCATGCCATCCATGGCTTAGGTCACGAGCGTCCCTGGCAACTGAAACGCCGCTCTGAGAATAGCGCCTTGCTGGTACTGCGACATGCGCCGGACATGTCGTGGCCCTGGGCTTTCGAGGCGCGTCAGGAGCTTAGCCTGGAAAAAGGGATGCTGACTCTGAAGCTGGCCGCAACCAACCTGGAGTCGCTCGCTGTGCCGCTCGCTTTCGGTCATCATCCTTATTTCCCCAAAGGCGGCGCGCATCTTCGGTTCCAGGCGGAGGGCGTTTGGCTCGCCGGCGATGATCATCTGCCCACGACCCGCTTGGACATCGGCGGCGACTTTGACTATTCCCGCTCGGTCGCCATCGAGGGCCGCGTGCTGGATAACTGCTTTACCGGCTGGCACGGGCCGGCGCATATCGCCTGGCAGGATCAGCCTATGGCCTTGCAGATTTCGGCGTCCTCGGCTTTGACGAACGCCGTGGTTTTCATTCATGAGGACGTCGATGGATTCTGCTTCGAGCCGGTGCCGCATATCAATAACGCGCTTAACCTGCCGGGACAGCATCCGGAGATGCCCGTCATCGATCCAGGTGAATCGTTTGAGGCGGTCATTCGATTTCGCGCCCTGCGGGGCTAAAGTCTCGGGGCAGCGTCCGAATTCCGGCGCACCAGCTTGAAATCCAGCAATATCTGCTGGCCGTGTTCCTCGAGACCGGCGCGCCGGGCGCGGATATTTTTCACCAGTAATTGTAGCGCCGCGCGCGACATGTCGGCGATCGGTTGGCGGATGGTGGTCAGTTCAGGCCAGATGGAGCGTGAAAACTCGGTATCGTCGAAGCCGCAGACCGTCAGGTCCTCGGGTACCCGGAGCCGATAGCGGTGAGCCACCGAAATGGCCGCCGCACCCATGTCATCGTTGCTGGCGAATATTGCGGTTGGCGGCTTGGAGAGGCTGAGCAATTGCTCGGCGGCCTCGAGGCCGGAACGATAGGTGAACAAACCTTGCACGATGAGAGTCTTGTCGACGGCAATGCCAGCATCCGCGAGCGTCAGCTGGTAGCCGGCCAGGCGCTGTGCGCTTGCGGTCTGGTCCGGATTTCCCATGATGAAGCCGATGCGTTCGTGACCGAGCGATAGGATATGTCTCGTCATGGCGGCGGCGGCCGCACGGTCGTCGATTCTTACGGCCAGCAGCCCGGGCCGGGGGCTGGCGCTGGCGACGGCGACGGCGAGCGCGGACTCCTTGGCTATCGCTGAATGGATTCGCCGCGAGTCGCATAGCGGTGGTGGCAGGATGAGTCCATCGATTCCGGTCGACAGCAGTTTCCGGATGATCGCTTCCTCCTGCCTGCGGCTGACACTCTTTTCCACCACGAGCTGAACATGGTTGAGGGGAGCCTCCTCCAGCAGACCTACCAGGAATTCGCTGAGATATACCGCGCTGGGATTGCTGTAAAGCAGCCCGACACGTAACTGCTCGGAACCGGCCAGCGTCCGTGCAGCCAGATTGGGCAAGTATTTGAGCTTGGCGATTGCCGCCTGGACGGCTTCTCTGGTCTCCTGGCGCACATTGCTTTCGCCGTTGATGACACGAGAGACCGTCATCGGCGCGAAGCCAGCACACGTAGCTACGTCGGCAATTGTCGGGGCCCCCTTTGTCCGCCGCTGGGCCCGGTGTCTGCCGCTAACGCGCTTGCCTGCCATTCGACTTGCCAATGCGTCACGTCAGTTGGCTGTATAGCGGCCGACGACATTTTCGAGATACTCCTGTCGGCCCGATCGCGGCATCGGGGCGATCTGCTCGGCGACCGCGGCGTCTGCAATCGTCGCCAGTGTCGATGGACCTTGCAGCAGCTTGCGCCCCTCCGGGGTGCGCCAGCCGGCGTAGCGTTGCTTCACGAACGCGTTGAGCTCGCCACCTTCAAGCATCGCGGCCGCATTGAGCAGTCCGCGCGCGAGTATGTCGACGGCGCCAATGTGGCCATAGAACAGATCGACTGGGTCGATACTCTGCCGACGCACCTTTGCATCGAAGTTGTTGCCACCGGTCTTGAAGCCGCCGCCCATGAGCACGTAGTACAGCGCCAGGCTGATCTCGCGCACATCGTTCGGAAACTGGTCCGTATCCCAACCATTCTGCGGATCGCCCCGATTCATGTCGATGGAGCCGAAGATTCCAAAGTCGATCGCCATCGCGATCTCGTGTTCGAAGCTGTGACCGGAGAGCGTTGCGTGGTTGGCTTCTATGTTGAGCTTGACCTCGTTCTCCAGCCCGTGGTGCTTGAGGAAGCCATAGATCGTATCGACGTCGAAATCGTATTGATGCTTCGTCGGTTCATGCGGCTTGGGCTCTATCAGGATGGTGCCCTTGAAGCCAATCTTGTGTTTGTGCTCGATGACGAGGGAGATAAATCGGCCCAGCTGCTCCTTTTCCTGGCGCAGATTGGTATTCAGGAGGGTGTCGTACCCTTCTCGGCCGCCCCAGAGAACGTAATTCTCTCCTTGCAGACGATGGGTGGCTTCCAGGCACTGACGCACTTGTGTGGCCGCGAATCGAAATACCTCCGGGTCCGGATTGGTCGCGGCACCGGCCATGTAGCGTGGGTGACTGAAGAGATTGGCCGTACCCCAGAGCAAGCGGATACCGGTCGCTGACATCTTTTCCTCGATCTTGTCGACCATGCGGGAGAAATTTTCGACGTGCTCGCTGATCGTACGCGCCTGCGCCATGACGTCGACGTCGTGGAAGCAGATGTAGGGCAGCCCGAGCCGGGTGAAGAACTCGAAAGCCTCGTTCAGTTTCAGATCGGCCGCGGCCTGATCCAGCGGACCGCCATGCCACGGCCGGTGGAACGTACCCGCGCCGAACACGTCAAATCCATCCCAACCAAAGGTATGCCAGTAGCACACGGCCATGCGTAACTGCTGCTCCATGGTCTTGCCGAGCACGACCCTGGTCTTGTCGTAGTAGCGGAAGGCGAGCGGATTAGTCGACTGCAGCCCTTCGTATGCGATCGGTTCGATGTTGCCAAAATATGAGCGGTTCAAGGGGTAGCCTCCCAGAATATTTCCTTCAGGTGCTGATATAGACGCCGATAGCGGCGAAACCTGTCGTCGTACAGCTCGGCAACACGTTGGTCGGGTTCAACGACGTGCAGTATCGGCGGCGGTTTACAGACGTCTTCGATGCTTGCGCCGTCGACCGCAATGCGTGCCAGCCGCGCGGCACCATAGGCGGGTCCGACGGTACCCGCGTCCCGGTAGGTCAACGGCCGATGCAGTATGGAACTGAGGATTCTGCCCCAATATGCGGAGCGCGCGCCGCCGCCAATGACGGCAAGCGAGTCGATGGCTGCGCCACTTGCGAGCAGTGCCTCCATGCCGTCACGCAGCGCGAATGCGATTCCCTCAAGTACCGCCTGTGCGATGGCTGAGGCATCGGACTCATGTGTGAGGCCAAAAAGCACACCCTGCGCCTTCGGATCATTGAGTGGAGTGCGCTCTCCCGACAGGTAGGGCAGGAACAGCTCGGTAGCCGCGGGTTGATTGCGTGCAGCGGCCAGATCGAACAATGCACTCGCGCCCTTAAGGCCGCATAGTCTCGCGGCCCAGTCGATGCAGCTGGCGGCGCTGAGAATCACGGCCATTTGATGCCACCGGTGTGGCAGCGCGTGGCAGAAAGTATGTACGCCGCCGCCGGGATTTGGCCGATAGCCATCGTTTGCCACGAACAGCACGCCCGAAGTGCCAAGCGACAGGAAGGCGTCGCCTACCTGCACCACGCCTACACCAACGGCGCCGGCCGCATTGTCGCCGCCGCCGGCCGCCACCGGAACACGGGCCATTCCCCAGGCTTCCGCCTGCTCCCGCCGCAAATTGCCGGTGATCCTGTCGCCCTCGAACAGTTTCGGCATGTGCGCCGTATCCAGCCCGGTGGCCGACAACATGGTGTCCGACCAGCTGCGCTGTGCCACATTCACCCAGAGGGTTCCGGCGCTGTCAGACATATCCGAAGCGGTATCCCCCGTCATGTGAAGCCGAACATAATCCTTTGGCAGCAGCACCGTGTGGATCTGCGAGAACAAATCGGGTTCATGCCGCCTTACCCACAGTAACTTCGGTGCGGTGAAACCCGGCATCGCACGGTTACCCGTGATTGCAGCCATGTCCGGAACAGCCGTCTCGAGTTCGGCGCATTCGATGCCACTGCGGCCGTCGTTCCAGAGGATGGCGGGGCGTAGAGGTTGCATCTGCTTATTCAGCAGCGTGGCGCCGTGCATCTGACCTGACATGCCGATGCCGCGCACGGCACGGCGATGCATAGGCCGCAGTTTGGCAACCGCGCTGTTGGTAGCTGTCCACCAATCCGATGGATTCTGCTCTGACCAAAGTGCGCGCGGACGAGAGACGGTCAGTGCCGCGGCTGCCTGATCGACCACTTCGCCCGCCTCATCGACGATCGCGACCTTGACCGCCGAGGTGCCGACATCAATCCCCATGTACATGGGTCTCACCTGCTCGACTGGCATCCGCGTCTCTTGTATCGAATCGCGCGGTCCGCGTGTTACGCAAATATCCGGGCCGACAGTATACGGTAGCGCTATCATCAGATGCACTTTCGAGTTGAGCCAGACCAACAAGAAGCGGCCCGCCGCTGGTGGGACCGCGCCAAGGGGAAGTGCCTTGAGTGAAGCTCGCGGAGAAAACCTCAACCTACCGTTGATCGTAGCTATCGTGGCGGTGGCGACCATAGGCGGCTTCATGTTCGGTTATGACAGCGGCGTCATCAACGGCACGCAGGTAGGTCTGCAAAGCACATTCGGTCTGAGCGAGCTGTGGCTCGGCATCACGGTCAGTGCGTTGCTCCCGGGCTGTGCCGTTGGCGCGTTCGTAGCGGGGCATTCAGCGGATGTCTGGGGTCGACGCCGCATCATGCTCATTGCGGCCGCTTTGTTCATCGTAAGTGCACTTGCCGCCGGCGCGGCGCAATCTGCGCTGATGATGATCGTGGCGCGCTTCGCAGCCGGCGTCGGGGTTGGAGCGGCTAGCATCCTCTCGCCCGCGTATATCAGCGAGGTGACTCCCGCGCACATCCGCGGCCGCCTCTCGAGCGTTCAGCAGGTTATGATCATTGCCGGCCTCACGGGGGCGTTCCTCACCAATTACTTCCTGGCTTTGACCGCCGGCAAATCGACAAGCACCTTGTGGATGAACTATGCCGCGTGGCGGTGGATGTTCTGGATGCAGGTCTTTCCCGCCAGCGTGTTTCTGCTGACCTTGCTACTCATCCCGGAGAGCCCGCGATATCTCGCGGCGCGAGGCCGATATGACGAGGCAAATGCCGTGCTCTCGCGCCTGTTCGGCGCCACGACGGCTGCAGCAAGGCTTGGCGAGATCCGACGCTCTATAGCCGCCGATCACACCCCGCGCCTCGGGGATTTGATTAGCCGCGGATCGGGCCGGGTGCGGAGCATCGTTTGGGTCGGAATCGGCCTGGCGACCTTCCAGCAGTTGGTCGGCATCAACGTGGTGTTCTACTACGGCGCAGTGCTCTGGCAGGCCGTGGGCTACAGCGAGGCCGACTCCCTCAAGATCAACGTGCTGAGCGGCGCTCTCTCCGTGGCCGCGTGCCTGCTGACCATCGGCCTGATCGACAAGCTGGGCAGAAGGCCACTGCTGCTCATCGGCTCCATCGGCATGGCGGTCACGCTTAGCTGCATGACTATCGCTTTCGCCAGCGGTAATTTCGTCGATGGCAGACTGCATCTCGAGCATTCGACGGCGCTGCTGGCACTGATTAGTGCCAACGCCTACGTGATTTTCTTCAACCTAAGCTGGGGCCCGGTGATGTGGGTCATGTTGGGCGAGATGTTCCCAAATCAAATCCGGGGCTCTGCCCTGGCAGTCAGCGGGGCGGCTCAATGGGCCGCCAACTTCCTGATCAGCAGCAGCTTCCCGTTGCTGGCCAAATGTGCCGGGCTGCCTGTTACCTACGGCTTCTACGCCGCCTGCGCCTTCCTCTCCATCATATTCGTCGGCAACGCTGTGCACGAGACCCGAGGCACCGAGCTCGAAGACATGGTGGGTTGAATGAATTTCGCCGAGGTTCGCTCGATCGTCAATGAGCGAGCCATTCGTGCTCCCTACCCGGCAAAGCTGCGCGGCATCATGAGTATGGAGCGCGCGCGGGAGATTCGGGCCTGGCTGTTGGAATGGAGCGAACTTGCTCGCGGTCCCACGCCACTGGTGTCGTTGCCGGATCTCGCATCCCGGCTCGGTGTGGCGGAAATCAGCGTCAAGGACGAGTCTGTCCGTTCGCCGTTGGGCAGCTTCAAGGCGCTGGGAGCACCGTGTGCACTGGTCCAACTGATTCAGCGCCTGCATTCTCATCGGGTGATGAGCCCGGAAGACCTGCTGCGAGGCCGCCTTAGGACGGGGCTTGGCGAGTTTACGGTCATCAGCGCTACCGATGGCAATCACGGCCGCTGCCTGGCGGCTGCGGCATCATCCATCGGCTGTAACTGCGTCATCGTCCTGCACGCCAATGTCAGCAGGGAGCGCGAAGACGCAATAATGCTTCATCACGCCCGGATAGTGCGCATAGAGGGTAACTACGACCAGTCCGTCGAAGAAGCGGCACGCCTGGCAGCCGGAATGGACTGGCAGGTCGTCTCGGATACCTCTTACGAGGGCTATGAGGAAGTTCCACGGGATGTCATGCAGGGATACGGCATCATTGCGGCGGAAGTGCTCGAGTCGACCGGGTCGAAACCAGGCGAGCGCGGGCGGTTCACACACGTGTTCATTCAGGGTGGTGTCGGAGGCCTCGCGGCGGGTCTGGGCAGCTATCTGTGGGAATTTCATGGCGCAAACAGGCCCGGCATTGTCATCATCGAACCAATGCAGGCGGACTGCCTGTTCCAGAGCGCACGGCTCGGTCGCCCGGCCCGTGCCACCGGTACAGTCGACTCCGTCATGGCAGGTCTGGCCTGTGGCGAAGCCTCCGCGCTTGCCTGGCGATTCCTACAACCACTGGTGGACGGGTTCGCCGTCGTACCGGACCATCTCGCGGTCCATGCCATGCAGCTACTGGCGAGGGGCAGCCGGCGCGATATGCCGCTGATTTCCGGGGAGTCGGGTGCTGCTGGACTCGCGGGTCTGATCGCGTTGCTCGACGATGAAGCCGCCGCGCGCAGGACCGGCCTTGATGGCGACTCACGCATCCTGCTCATCAACACCGAGGGTGCCACCGCACCTGGTGTCTACGAGCACCTCGTGGGGGAACGCGTGGAATCCGTGTGCGTGCGGCAGGCCGATTGGGTGCAAAGTGCCCGCGCCGCTGCGCGCTATGAAGCGTGCAAGCCGGAGCGAGACAGCTCCTCGTCCAGGTGATCGGAGCTGCCATCGACGCGGCCGGTTATTTCGCCCTTAGGGCTCACGACGATGAACACCGGCACGTCCCGCACTCCGAACCTGCGAAAGATCGAACCGCTCTCGTCCAGGGCCAGCGGCACGGTAATCTGGTGCTGGTCGCGATAGCCACCAAGATCTGTGGCCGTGGACCACAAACCTGACGCTACACCGATCCAACGCACACCAGCGTCGTGCGACAGCCGTTCGCCCTGCTCGCGCGCGCGCTTGCATGCAGCTGAACGTTCGGGCCGGCTCTTTTCCAGATAGGACTCGCACCACGGCGACATAAAGAAGATGACGGTGGGGCGTGAACCTGCCGGGTCCGTCAAAGTGAGCGGAGACCCGTCGAGGGCTGTGAGCGAAACAGATGGTACGCGTGCGCCGATGCCGAGAGCGCCGGCGCCGGCGGCAATGGCTTTAGCCGCTGCTACGGCGACGACCGGGCGCGCACGCGCGGCCGTCAGAGCAGCTTCGAGGCGGTCATCGACCAGATGCCCGATGTAAAGAATTTTCCCGTCCCGCCCGATGACGATGTGTTGCGGTGTTACACGCAGATGCAGTGCGTCGGCGAGCCGGCCGTCATCAATGACGATCGGCATTTTCAGGCCGACGGCCTTCCGGTACGCAATTACGTCCGCGAGCGAATCGTTGAACCCGGCATTGATTGCGATGACAGCCAGGTCCTGGCCGGCGTGCTCGTAGGTGCTTTCGAAGTGCGGCATCTGTTGCCGGCATGGGACACACCAGGTTGCCCAGAATTTGAGATAGACGGCCTTCTTGCCGTACAGCTGCCCCAAATCGATCGCCTGTCCGTCAATGGTTTTCAATACCAATGATGGTGCCGCAGTTCCTATGAGGGACTGCCCCGCCTGCTGAGCGAGTTGCTGTCCCTCGGATTCGGCGGACACCGGCGTAACGAGCCACTGGCTCAACGCCAGGCAAAGGATCAACCGAAGAACGCGATTCATTTTTTCTCCCCCGCGTCTCCATTGGAGGCGTCCTTATTCCTTACCATGAATACGAGGATTTTCGCCGGCCTGGTGCGGCTCGCATTGGCTGAAACCGTGTGCGTATCGTCCTTCCCCTCGTAGAAAGTCTGGCCTGGACCCAAAGTCATCACGGGTCCCCCTTGCACCTGCATGCGGACCGTACCCGAGAGTACGTAGACGAACACCTGTGCGTTGTGACGGTGAGGCAGCGAGGCGCCTCCGGGCAGGTACTCGACTGTCAGCAGTCGCACCTCCATTCCCGGCACATCGGTCAGGTCCTTCTGCATCAGCTGTCGAACCTGCTCCGGCGGCGATGTCACGCTCGCGTCTGTCGCCGTCGTCAACGATGGCGCGCACAGGAGCAGCCCGACGGCAGCTGCGACGAGTGGGACTGATTGCATGATCGATTACCTCTCGTCGAGTGACAAGATCAGCTTCCGCAGCAGTCCATCCAGGATTTTAAGCTCTGTTTGGCTCAGGCCGGCCAGCAATCTCGCCTCCAGTTCCATGTCCTTACGAAACACAGTCTCGGTGCGCCGACGCCCTTCTTTCGTGAGTTCCACTAGCAGACTACGCGCATCCCCGTGCGAGGCGCCACGCTGGATCAGGCCCGCCTTCTGCAGCCGCCTGAGGCGGGCGGTGAGTCCGCCTGATGAGATCATCAAGGATCGATACAGCTCCGTGGGCCGGAGGCGATAGGGCGAACCGCAACGCAACAATGTTGCCAGTACGTCGAACTCCCCGGCATCCAGATCGGCCTGCGCGAAAAGAGCCTCTATCGGGGGTCGAAGTTTGAGCGTGATCCAGCGGGCGCGGCCGATCACGGCCATACCGACGGTATTGAGCCCCGGCAGCTCACGCGCCCACTGGGCGCGACGGTCGTCGATGCGGTCCCGTTCGAGCATTTGTCTTGACGTCAAGATAACGCGGAATTATCTTGACGTCAATCTACCAGGGTAGGCCCCGCGCGAAGGAACCGTCATGACTGCTCCTGCATGGATTTGTGCAACCTGTGGAACGCAGTTCGAATCTGCGATCGTCCCTCCTACTGAATGCCCCGTCTGCGCCGACGAGCGCCAGTACGTCGGCTGGGAAGGTCAGCGCTGGACCCACATGGAGGAGCTGAGCGGGCAACGACATATCCGCTTCGATCGGGAAGACGGGCTAACGACGATGTCAATAAGCCATGCGTTCGGCATCGGGCAACGGGCGTTTCTGCTGCCTGACGGCGATCGCCATGTCATGTGGGAGTGCCTGAGCCTCGTCACCGCCGCGGCGGTCGACCAGATCAAAGCCGCGGGCGGTGTCTCCTGCGTGGCGATCTCGCATCCGCATTTCTACACCGCGATGGTCGACTGGGCCGAGGCGCTGGGCGATGTTCCGGTCTACGTTCATGACGCGGACCGCGGGTGGGTGCAGCGCCATTCGCCGCTGCTGAGATTCTGGACCGGCGAACGGCTCGAACTCTCGCAGAATATGACGTTGGTACGACTTCCGGGACACTTCGACGGCAGCGCGGGGCTGTGGTGGCGGACCGGTTCGCGCGCTGGCGGCAGTCTCTTTCCAGGCGACGCATTGCAGGTGACCATGGATCGGCGTCACGTCTCATTCATGTTTAGCTATCCGAATGCGATCCCGCTCAGCCCTGCCGCCGTACGGGGACTGCGAGACCGGGTGGCGCCACTAGGATTTGAAGATGTATTTGGCTTCAGTGCCGGCCGGCAAATCATCAGCGACGCCAAGGCGGCCGTCGACAAGTCGTTTGCGCGCTATCTGCGCGCTGTCGCAGAGGCCGCCTAGTTACGCGGACGGAAGTGCGCGGCCTGAAAGCGCTCGGCCGGCCCGAGAAGAATGCCGTGCGCGTTGACATCCGATGCAGGTACGGTCCCCTGTCATCTATCCGTACCTTGAATGCCAAGCCGATGGCGGGATCAGCGTGTTGGATACCTCTAGGCCGACTTTGCGTGAGAGGTCGCAGACTTTGCCGACTGCAATCGCCTTCTGGACAGCTTGCGCACGGTCGTATCATTGACCAGATGCAGCACCGTCCGGAAAACCTTGTCATGGGCAAGCTGACGCCCGATGTGAACCACGGTGCTGTCCTTCATGTGCTTGCTCAGTATTGCGGTAATGAGTGCGCGCGCGTCTGCGTCGACGAAATCAAGGACCTCGTCAATGACGACCCAGGACGGCTGATGAATCAGCAGGCGGACAAACGCAAGCCGTGTCAGCTGCTCTTCGTTGAGTTCTTCCTGCCAGTGGCGATCCTTATCCAGGACGGGCTCGAGCTGCTTGAGATCCAGGGCGCGCAGCGCGTCCTTGTAGATATTGTCCTTGATTTCCTCCGGTTCCGATGGATATGCAAGTGCCGCCCGCATCGTGCCGGGCGGCCAATAGGCCATCCGAGGCATGTAGAAAATCGGGCGGTCCTTGGGTCGTGTGACCGTGCCCGAGCCCCAGGGCCACAGCCCGGCCAGTGCGCGGAACAACAGTGTCTTGCCGGCACCCGGCTCACCAACGATCAGCACGCGCTCGCCCGGCTCGATGACGATATTGGCCTCTTTGAACTTGGTCGCACCTGCTGGTGAGGCGATCTCCAGCTTGCTGATCCTGTATTCGTCGGCAGTTCCCTGCTCATAGGCGATCTGACTCTCGACGCGGTGCAGCGAATCCATGCCCGTGACCGTCTTGCGAAAGTTGGCTACCCGCAGCAACGTGGCGCGCCAGTCGGCAATGACACTGAAATTGTCGACGAACCAGCGCAACGATCCCTGCACCTGCGTGAAGGCGCCAGCGGCCATCATCAGGCCGCCGAAGGACAGGTTGCCAAAGAAGTACAGCGGCGCAGCCGCGATGATGGGCGCCACCAGCGTGAACCAGCCGTAACCGGAGGTTATCCAGGTCAGGTTGGTAAGCCCCAACACCAGTTTCCAACTTGCCGCAAGCACGGCGGCCAGATCCCGCTCGATGTGCCGCACCTCATCCGGCTCTCCGCCGGACAGAGCGATGGCATCGGAATACTCATTGACGCGCACCAGCCCAAACCGCAGCTCGGATTCCCGTTGGTACCGATCGGCATTGCGTCTGATGAGACTTCGCCCCGCCCAGTAACTCAGCAGCGAAGCCGAACCCGCATAGAGTATGGCGGCCCAGACCATATAGCCGGGAATGGCGTAGCTGCGCTCATGAAGGTGGAAGGTAAAGCCAGTCGAGATACGCCAAAGTACGCCGACGAACACGGTCACCAGGATGGCCGCCTGCAGCAGTCCGGTTCCCAGGTCGGCTGTGAGCTCGGTCAGATGGCGCGCATCTTCGTGTACGCGCTGATCCGGGTTGACCCCGATGTCTCCGGCATTGGCCAGACGGAAGGCACGCATGGGTTGTAGCCAGTTCTCCACCAGATCCTGCACCAGACCTTCGCGCAGCTTGAGCTTTAGCGTTTCCGTGAGGAATTTCTGCGCTACGTTCAGTGCCAGAAGCGTACCTGCGATGATGGCGAAGACGCCAAGTTGCCGCAGAAAACCATCCAGGTCGCGATGAGACAGCGCATCGTAGAACGGCTGGTTCCAGACGTTGAGGCGGATCTGACCGTACGATGTTGCGGCTACTACGCCGATCAGAGCGCCGCTGAGCAGGAACAGAGAGCTGCGAACGGGAGCCCCGATCAGCGCATGCCACATGGCCGCGAGTTGCGGCAGCAGTCTGGAGCGCCTGTCATCGTCCGCGGCCCTGGAGCCGGAACCGGGTTTGCGGCTCGGTTGGTCTGACATGGGCAGGTCCCCGGCATGATAGATCCGACAAGTTTGCCAGAGACGGAGGCGTGTCAGATGGCGCTTGCAGGGCTGCAGGCCCAGCCGGTTTCAGGGGCAGTGACGTCGGCCGTGCGTGAACCGAATGCGGGCAGGGCTATCGGTCAAGGCCAAACGCCAGCAGCACATTTCCCGGCGTATCCAGCACCACGCCGTAACCCGAGCCCACGAACAGCATGCCGGCTGCGACCGTGGGACCCGCCGAGTCGATGGAACCGCCATGCGCCGGAACGGCGTTGACCGTATCGAACTCCCGAGCGGTCTCGAAATTCCAGAGCGAGTGGCCATCGGCACTCGACAGTGCCCACAACCTGCCGTCCGTGCCGGCGGCGAACAGCACCCCGGGGATGGCGGTAACGGCGGCTGGGTGCGTGACTTTGTGTTCGGCGCTCGAGTTTAGCCGGGTAAACCAGACGCGCTGGCCATCGGCGATTCGCACCGCTGCGACACCGCCCGCACTCGACCCCGTATAGGCATTGTGATCGTCGAGCGCTGCTCCCCAGACCGGACCGCGGGTTCCCGTGTTGGCGTCCACCGGTGAGTCTCCAAGTGGCGCGTCATCCTCGGGATTCACACGCCAGACGACCTCGCCCTGCCTATCGGCATCCAGTGCCAGGATATCCCCGGGCTTGGTACCGAAGATGATTAGGGAGCGTCCGTGCCGTGCCGTCGACAGCATGGGCGACATCGGAATGTCCCAATCCGGGCCAACGACCTTGGGGCAATTCTCGGTCAGACCATCGCCGCCGCAGCCGACAATGAATGAATCATCCCGATACACCTGGTGCGCCCAGCGCAGCTTGCCGGTTTCCAGATCCAAGGCCAGGATCGCATCGGTCGTCGGCGGCGCCGGATAGGTCGATGCGTCGCCGGTACCTACATATAAGGCGTGGCGCGGGCTATCGATCGTTGGTGTATTCCAGACCGGCGCGCCGGCGGGCGCCCACTGCTGCACGCCTTTCGAATTCTTCTGCGTTGGCTGCGGCCGTTGGTCGATCGTGTAGGTCTTCCACAGGACCGCGCCGGTATTGGCGTCCAGAGCGCTTACGCTGCCCACCGCCGTACAGCAGGGATAGTCGAGTACACGCGCCTGAAATCCCTCCCACGCTGAGATGGGCACGTACAACCGCCCCTGGTACAACGCCGGTGCCGCCGTCACTCGCGCAGCAAAATGATCCTCTACCCGAGTCTTCCAGATTTCGTGGCCAGACTGTGCGTCGATTGCATAGGTGTTGGCCTTGAGATCGCCGAAAAATATCGCCGAACGCTGGCCGCCATTTTGGGTGATCTTTCCCAGGGTCATGGCGTTGCGCACTCCGGCCTGAGCGCGATACGACCAATAGACGCAACCCGTGGAGGCATCGAGCGAGTAGACGTAACCGATGTCCGTCCCCACGAATACCCGGCCTGCGACTACCGCCGGCTGGCCGAAGGCTGAAGTTCCTCCAGGGTAGCCGAAGGCCCACTTGAGCTTGAGGCCGGGAACGGTGGCGGCGGTCAAGCCGGCAGACGCCGCAGGCTGGAAGCGGTGGTTCTCGAGACCGTTGCCCCAGCCATTCCAGGCGGCGCCACCCAGACCGCGCAGCGGCGGATTGGCGGCGCATCGGTTCGGCATACTGCTGGAATCACCTGACTGCGACGAGCCCAGGAGTTGTCCGGCAACAGATTCCGCTACACGACGGCGGTCTTCCTCCGTCAGGGTGTCTCCGACCGACTTCATGACACCCGTGGTCAACGCGGCGTAAATGCGTTCCGGTGTCATCGCCCGCAGCGCCGCCGGCGAAGGGGCACGCCCGAACTCGGGACTGCCGTGGCAGGTCATGCAATGCTGCTGAAACACTGCAAAGCCGAACTCCGTCCCGCGGCGCTCGGGGCCGGCGCTCGCCGCTCCAGCCGCGGCTGCAGTGTGGACCGCCAGCAGCGGCGACATGGCGCCGGCGATCGACAGCGCCAGACGCAGCGCGTAATGGTGGACCTTCATTTAAGGACGGTGCGCACCGCAGCCATAATGCGGGCCTGGTCGGGTATGACGTGGGCTTCGAGCGGCTCGCTGTAAGGTACGGTGGTGTCCGCGGCGGTCACCTGCAGGACCGGCGCCTTCAGGGCTTTGAAGCGATGCTCCGCAATGTCCGCGGCAATCATCGCGGTCACGGACGCGTGTCTCGGCGCCTGATCTACCAGCACAACCCGCCCGGTCTTGTCGACGGATTTCAGAATGGTATCGAGATCGAGCGGCGCGACGGTGCGCGGATCGATGACTTCGGCGTCGATGCCTTCCTTGGCCAGCAGCTCGGCCGCAGCCAGGGCACGCGATACCATCCAGCCAGTGGCAACGATCGTCACATCGCCGCCACGACGGCGTATCTCTGCCTTGCCGAATGGAACGAGATGCTCACCTTCCGGCACTTCGCCGGGCTCCAACGTCAGCATATAGTGATGCAGGTAGACCACAGGATTGTCGTCGCGTATCGCGGTTGCCATCAGACCCTTGGCATCCGCCGCCGTGGAAGGAACCGCGACCTTGAGGCCGGGAACGCCCATGAACAGCGCGGTCAATGAACCGGTGTGCTGGCCGGCCCAGCCGGCCGTGAAGCCAAACCCGGCTTTGAGGACCAACGGCACTTTGACCTGGCCGCCGGACATATATCGGAAGCGGGGCGCCTCATTGACGACCTGGTCCATGGCCACGAGCATGAACTCCGCCATGTAGAGCTCCACCACCGGGCGCAGTCCCGCCAGTGCAGCGCCCACCGCGATACCGATTTCGGCGGTCTCGCTGATCGGCGTCACGCGCACGCGCTCATGTCCATAGGCGGCGACGAATTCATGATTCTCGGTAGTGGCGAGGTTCTGACCAAAGTACAGCACGCTGGGATCGCGCCGCATCTCCTGGTGAATACCTGCGTCGATCGCAGCGATGAAGGGCATCTGGGCCATGTGAGCCTCCTGCGATTAGGCGTAGTTGTAGTCGAGCGCAGATTCGAGCTTGGGGAACGGGCTGTCGAGCCCGAATCTGACCGCCTGCTGCATTTCCTGTGCGGCCTGGCTTGCGATCTGATCCGCCTGGGCTGAATCGATTACGCCGCCTTGCACCAGAGCACCGCGGAAGCGCGGCACCGGATCGCCACGCAGCGCGGCCTCGTATTCCTCGCGCTTGCCGAATACCGCGATGGCTTCGTGTTCCGGGAAGTGCAGCGGTACTCCCGGTGGCGCGATGATGTTGCCGTGCGCGGACAGACGGTACACCTTGGATTCGATCAGCGTGGGACCCTGCCCTGCGCGCGCGCGTTCGATGGCCTCCCCGGCAATCCTAAATACCGCCAACGGATCGGTGCCATCGACCGTCACGCCGGGCATCGCATAGGCCTTGGCCTTAACGGCGAGTGGCTCACCCGCCGCCGCGTTGGCATCCTCCTGGGCCGTGGTCGTCACGACGTTGTAGCCATTGTTTTCCATGACGAAAACGATCGGCAGCTTCCAGAGCGAGGCAATATTGAGCGTCTCGTGGAAGGCACCCTGCTTCGACGCACCGTCACCAAAGAAGCTCAGAACCACATCGCCCTTTTTGCGGATTTGCGCCGCCCAGGCGGCACCGGCTGCGTGCGGGATGCCCGCGCCGACGATGCCGGAGGTGCCGAGAAAGCCGTGCTTGACGTCCGTCAGATGCATGGAGCCACCGAGTCCCTTGCAAAGCCCTGCGGCACGCCCGTAGATCTCCGCCATCATGGCCTTGGGATCACTGCCCAGCACCAGCGGATAGCCGTGGCAGCGATAGGTTGCAAGCACCGCATCGCCCTGCCGGAAGTGGCTGAGCGAGCCCACGATCGAAGCCTCGGCGCCGTCGGCCAGATGCGTATGACCGCGGATCACACCTGGGTGCTCGGTGAAGGTGCGCTTGACGCTTTCTTCGAAGGCGCGAATTCGCAGCATCTGCGTCAGCATCCAGACCTGTCGCTCGCGATCCGGTGTTGCAAGGCTCATATTGGTTCCCCTGAATGTGATTGTTCGCGCTTCACCGACGCGCCGGCTGGATGGCTTCCCAGCTCTGGCGTGCCTGCTCCACGACGCGGTGGGCCTTGGCAAAAGCCTCGTTGGCGGCGAGCTCCGGCGGCCACTTGCGGATGTACTCATTGAGCACTTCGACGCCGATCAGGCCGTGGTAGCCCAGGCTCCAGATAGCGTGCAGGAACGCCGTGATGTCAAACTCGCCATCACCGGGCAGCAGTCGCTTGTTGACCACGGAATCCTGGAAGTTCACCGGAGTAGCGAGCATGCCATCGTTGATCTCGATGCCCAGCGGCATCTCCCGGCCAATCTTCTGAAAGTCCTTGAGAGGCGTGCCGATGCGCTGCACGTGCAGGTTATCCAGCAGAATGCCGGCGTTCTTTTCGCCGCAACCGCGGCATAGCGACAGCACCTGATCCAGCGACGGCAGATGTGAAAATGCCGATGGCAGCATTTCGAACAGAATCCTGGTGCCGCGCTCGGCCGCCTGTCGGCATAGCTTGCCGAATTCTTCCGTCATCTGCGTCAGATCGGCGCAGTCGTTGCCAAGATCGGCCACCTTGATGTGCCGCGCGCCAAGCGTTTCGGCGGCCTCGAGCAACATATGCCGGGTCTGGTCCGAGGCCTTGCGGCGTTCGCCGGTGCAATACCAGTCGAGCAGCCACTCGACCTCGACGTCGGTGACGCCGTTGCCATGGAGAATGTCCCTCATGTCTCGGAAGCTGTAGTTGCGGCGGATTTCCACGATATCCGTATGCCAGAACCCCATGGCGGTGAAGCCGGCACGGGCGGCGATCTCCACTCGAAGGCGGAAATCG
>JBAUYT010000139.1:0-4466 GCA_049584935.1 Steroidobacteraceae bacterium | reverse complement strand
GCGCCGGTGTCCTGCGCTGCGGCCGGCGCGCTCGACTGGCTGCCGGCCGCGGCGGCAGCAGGAGCTGCGGCGCGGATTGCCTCGGCGAGCTTGTCGAGCGGTATGTAGATGACGTTGCCGCTGCCCGTCTTCGTGTCGAGGATGATCTTGTGGGCTTTGGCTAGAATCCCTTCGACGGTCTCGATGTACATGCGGCTGCGCGTCACCTCGGGAGCCTTGGCAAACGCCTGCGCCTGAGCCGTGAATCGTTCGGCATCACCCTCGGCGGTAGCGCGCGTCTGCGTGGCGTAGACCTGCGCGTCGCTGAGACGCTGCTGCGCCGTACTCTGCGCTTTGGGCAGGATGTCGCTGGCGTAGGCCTCGGCGTCGGCGATGGCCCGCTGCCGGTCGTCGGCGGCCTTGCTCGCATCCCGTTCTGCCGCCTGCACCGCGTCAGGCAGGCGCACGTCGGCCAGATTCACCGCCGCCACATTGATGCCGACACCGTAGTCATCCATGATTTTCTGGATGCGGCCGCGTGCCTCGGCCGCGATGCGCGCGTGCGCATCCCCATCGAGCAGCATTGCGGGTGAGTCGCCCGCCACCAGCTCGCGCAACACCGTTTCGCTGCTCTGGCGCAGGCTCTGCTGCGGGTCGCGCACGTGAAAGAGGTATTGCAGCGGATCGGCGACGCGATATTGCACCGACCAGCTGATGTCGATCAGGCTCTGATCGCTCGCCAGCATCAGCGCCTTGGCGTCGAGCGCTTCGACGTTGGTCACGTCGACCTTGCGGACGGTTCCGATCGGCCACGGCCAGTGCCAGCTGTAGCCCGGCGGGTCGACACCCAGATAACGGCCGAAGCGCTGCACCACCCCGCGCTCCGACGTCGCGATCTGATGAAAGCCGCTGAGCAGCCAGACTGCGACCAGCAGCAGCAGCAGCGACAGCAGCGTGGTGCCGCGACTGCCGCCCGGTTGCCACAACCGCTGCGCCTGGCGCTGCAGCCGGCGCAGCAGATCATCGAGCGAATTGTTGTCCGGCGCACCGCGCGGCGGCGGGCGCTTCTTGTCTTCGCCGGGTTGATTCCATGCCATAACGAGGAGCCGTAGGCCGATGCAGGGCCCGGTGAGCCGTCAGCAGCGCACCGTCGCAGCCGGCGGCTGGGATTCTAGGTACGGCTCGAGAGCCGCACAAGCGGCCTTAGCCGGCACTGGCTGGGCCTCCAGCAGCCGCACGCCCGGCAGGGCCGACCAGCTCCCCAGTTCCGATTGCGGTAGATCCACCAGCAGCTCGAGCGAGCCGTCCTCCAGCGAGCGCTCCTCGCGCACCGCGCCCGCAGCGAATAGCCGCGCCCGCAGCGCACCGCCGCGGGCAGGCAAGTGCAGCCAGAGCCGATGCACCTGCAGCGCCAGCCGTTCGGAGATGGCATTGCGCAGCAGCTCCAGTCCGGTTTGTGCCGCCGCAGCAATCCATACCGACGCAGCACGGCCCCGCGCATCCCGCTCGAGCTGCGGCGCCACGTCGATGCGATCGATCTTGTTGTAGACCCGCAGCTGCGGAATGTCCCCGGCGCCTATTTCTCGCAGCACCGTGTCGACCTGCTCGGTATGTTCCTCGCGCCGCGGGTCGTTGACATCGACTACGTGCAGCAGCAGGTGAGCGCTGCGCGCCTCCTGCAGCGTCGATTGGAAGGCTGCGATCAGCTCGTGCGGCAACTCGCGAATGAAACCTACCGTATCTGCCAGTACCACCATCGCTCCACCCGGCAGCCGCAGCCGCCGCACTGTCGGATCGAGGGTCGCGAACAGCTGATCGGCGATATAGACGTCGCTGCCGGTGAGCGCACGGAACAGCGTCGACTTGCCCGCGTTGGTGTAACCCACCAACGCCACGGCCGGCACCGGGATCTCGGCGCGCGCGCTGCGGCCGGTATCCCGCTGTTGCTTGAGACGGTCCAACCGCCGCGTCAGCGAGCGCACGCGCGCGGCCAGCAGGCGCCGGTCGGTTTCGAGCTGCGTCTCTCCCGGTCCGCGCAGGCCAATGCCGCCCTTTTGCCGCTCCAGGTGGGTCCAGCCGCGCACCAGTCGGCTGGCCAGATGCTTGAGTTGCGCCAACTCCACTTCGAGCTTGCCTTCGAAGCTGCGGGCACGCTGCGCGAAGATATCGAGGATGAGCGCGTTGCGGTCGAGCACGCGCGCTCCGGTGAGCTGCTGCAGATTGCGTTCCTGGCTGGGCGTCAGCGCATGATCGACCAGCACGGCATCGGCCTGCTGCGCGCGTGCCACCGTCGCGATTTCCTCGGCCTTGCCGCTGCCGACGAAGTAACGCGGATCGGGCCGTGCACGCCGGCCGGTAATCGTCGCCACGCAAGTAGCACCCGCCGAACGCGCGAGCTGTTCGAACTCCTCGAGGTCCTCAGACTCTACGGCGTGGCCGAGCCCGATTCGCACGAGCACGACGCGCTCGGCCGCGCGCGGTCTCTCTATCATGCTGCGCGGATCACTCCGCCGCAGTCTCCGCGGTGGCGCCTTCCTCTACCGCGAGTCGCACGGCACGCGCCGGCACCACGGTGGAGATCGCGTGCTTGTAGACCATCTGGCTGACCGTATTTTTCAGCAGCACCACGAACTGATCGAACGAGTCGATCTGGCCCTGAAGCTTGATGCCATTGACGAGGTAGATCGAAACAGGAACATGTTCCTTGCGAAGTGCATTCAGAAAGGGATCTTGTAAAGACTGGCCCTTGGCCATGGGGTTTCTCCTTATTTTTCAACCGGCTCTGCTTTTAAATTGCGGCTGTGCCAAACCGGGCGGGACCTGCTGTCAGCTGTTCCCGAGGGGGGTACGTCACATCAAACAGGATTCTAGCACCTGAATTCCCGACGGTCATGCGCAGGCCGTAGCAGAAATTGCCTCTGCCAGCACCTCCAACGCTCCTACAGAGACGTCGTTGACAGCGTGCATCTCGCGTTCGCGACGCAGCCATGTCATCTGCCGCTTGGCGAGTTGTGCCGTCGCCGTAACCGCTTGTGTCGCAGCATCCGCCAGCATCGCTTCACCGGCGCAGTAATGCCACAGTTGCCGGTAGCCAACAGCGCGCATCGACGCATGCTGCGGCGTCAAATCGCCGCGCTCGAACAGTGTGCGCACTTCATCGACGAATCCGGCGCGCAGCATGGCATCGAAGCGTGCCTGTAGCCGCTGCCGCAGCTGCTCCCGCGATGGCGGCCAGAACGCATACGTGAGCCAGCGGTGAGCAGGTCGCGGCGCGCGCGCACGCGCATGCCAATGCGAGATCGGAGAATCGGTAATTCGGTAAACCTCGAGTGCGCGCTGCAGCCGCTGGGCATCCTGCGGAGCGATGCGGGCTGCGGCAACTGGATCGACCCGCGCCAGCTCGGCGTGCACCGCGCTCCAACCGGCGCCGGCCGCCAACGCATCGATCTCCGCGCGCACGCGCGCATCGGCGGGGGGCATGTCGGCGAGTCCATGGCGCAGCGCCCGCAGGTACAGCATGGTGCCGCCCACGAGCAGCGGCAGTGCGCCTCTCTGCCGGATCGCCGCTATGGCAGCATGCGCCTCGCGCACGAAATCGCCGGCGGAAAAATTCTGTGCCGGATCGCAGATGTCGATCAGATGATGCGGCACGCGCGCACGCGCGGCGCCGTCCGGCTTTGCCGTGCCGATGTCCATGCCGCGGTAGACCTGTGCCGAATCGACGCTGACGATCTCCAGCCGCAGTTTCGGCTGCAGCCGCTCGACCAGTGCCAGCGCGCACTCGCTCTTGCCGCAGCCGGTGGGCCCGACCAGCGCCACCACCAGCGGCGATGCCGCGGCCTGGCTCATCAGCGCCCCCGCAGAAACAGCTGGTCGAGTTCGCGCAGCGTCAGCCGCATCCAGGTCGGACGGCCATGATTGCATTGGCTGGCGCGATCGGTCCGCTCCATCTGCCGCAGCAACGCATCCATCTCCGCCAGGCTCAGCGTTCGCTGTCCCCGGATGGCGGTGCGGCAGGCGATGCTGCCGAGAACACGATGTGCGCTGCCGTCGAGATGGCCCGCGCCCTCGCCGCCCGTCAGTTCGCGCGCAAGCTGCGCCAGCAGTCCGGCCGGATTGGCGCGCAGCAACAGTGCCGGCACACGCGCAACCAGCAGACACTCGGCCGATTCACGCGCGAACTCAAAGCCGAGCCGCTCGAGGTCCGCCTGTTCCAGCAGCAAGGCGTCGATCTCGTGCTCGGCCGCGCCGATCCGCAATGGCTCGAGCAGGCGCTGTGCTGCCGGGCTGGCCGCGTCGTACTCCGACTTGAGCTGCTCGTAGAGCACGCGCTCATGGGCCGCATGCGTGTCGACCACGATCAGACCCTCGCGGTTCTGCGCCAGGATGTAGAGGCCATGAAGTTGCGCAATCGGCGACCCCAGCGGCTGTACGGTGCCATCGCCGGGCGCCGACATCGCCGCGCTCTGCACTGCGCTGCTGCTAGC
>JBAUYT010000138.1:0-3007 GCA_049584935.1 Steroidobacteraceae bacterium | reverse complement strand
GGTGCGCGCGCGCTGGCCGTTGTCGGAGCTGAGTCCGCCCTGAGCGGCCGCCGCGCCGGCAGCGACGGCCGCACCATCCACCTGAGCTAGACTCGCAGCATGAGCGATCGAATTTTCCTGCGCGGCCTCAGCGCCAAGTGCATCATCGGCTTCATCGACTGGGAACGCCGCACGCCGCAGACGCTGCTGATCGATCTCGAGATTCCATGTGACTGCACGCGTGCCGCGCGCAGCGACCAGGTCGAAGACACGGTCGACTACAAGCGGGTCGCCAAGCGCGTACTCGGCTGGTTGCCGACGACGCAGTTCCAATTGGTCGAGACCCTGGCGCACCACCTGGCACTGCTGCTGCTGTCGGAGTTCTCGCTCGACTGGATCCGCGTCAGCATCAACAAGCCCGGTGCGATCCGCGATTCGCGCGATGTCGGCGTGCAACTCGAACGCCGTCGCCCGGATCTCGAAGGGTGGCAGCTGCCGTCGCCGCCGGACGGCGGGCCGTGAGCCGGGTATTCGTCGCGCTCGGCAGCAACATCGATCCGGCCGCGCGGCTGCTGCAGGCGGCGCGACTGCTGAAGGCGAGCTTCCCCGACGTACGCTTCTCGAGCTGCTTTCGCAATCGCGCGGTCGGCTTCGATGGCGACGATTTCATCAACGCGGTGGCGGGCTTTTCCTGCACCCTGCCGGTGATCGAGTTGCTCGGCTGCCTGCACGCCATCGAGGAGCGCTGTGGCCGTGGACGCGGCGCGCCGAAGTGGGAGCCGCGCGAAATGGATCTTGATCTGCTGCTGTACGGCGAGCAGGTGGGCGAGGGCAGCGGCTACACGCTGCCGCGCCGCGACCTGCTGCGTCGACCCTACATGCTCGGGCCGCTGGCCGAACTCGCGCCGCAGGTGCTGCATCCGGTGGAACGGCGCACCATCAGCGCGCTCTGGGCCGAGTTTCCGCAGGCCGAACACCTCATGACCGCCACCGAACCGGATCTGAATGCGGCGTGACCCGCCAGTGCCTGGGTCACCAGCCGATGCTGCGGCCACCGTCGACCGCGAGGATCTGTCCGGTCACGAACGGGGCGTCCGCCGCAAAGAACAGCACCGTGCGCGCGATGTCGGCCGGCGAGCCGGGACGGTGCAGCGCGGTCTGCTCGAGGATGCGCTGCCTGCGCTGCTCGTCGATGCCGTTCTGCGGCCAGAGTACCGCGCCGGGCGCAATGCCGTTGACGCGCACCTCGGGCGCCAGTTCGCGTGCCAGCGCCCGCGTCAGCATGATGAGCCCGGCTTTGGCGACGCTGTAGACGGTGTGATCGCGCAGCGGCCGCATGCCGTGGATGTCGACGATGTTGATGAGCGCGCCGCGGCTGGCGCGCAGCGGCGCGGCCGCAGCCTGCGCCAGGAACAGCGGCGCCTGCAGGTTGGTGCCGATCAGGTCCTGCCATTGCGCCGGTGTCAGGGTGCCGAGCGGGGTCGGATAAAACGTCGAGGCATTGTTGACCAGCAGGTTCAGGCCGCCGAAGCGCTCGCAGGCGCCCGCCACCAGTGTGGGCAGGGCGCTGAGGTCGCGCAGATCCGCTCGCAGCACGCAGGCGCTGCCGTGCCGGGCCTGATCCAGTTCGGCCGCCAGCCGCTGCGCATCCTCCATCGAGCGATGGCAGTGGATCGCGACGTTGGCACCCGCGGCGTGCAAAGTGCGCGCGATCTGCGCGCCGACGCGGCGGGCGCCACCGGTGACCAGCGCGATCTGTCCGGCAAGCTTGCATTCCTGGTTCATGCGTGCAGCTTAAGATGAGTCTCGATCTTCGCTCAACGCTGCCGGCACTGACACCCGAGCAGGCCGCACATTCCGGGCAGGTGATGACCGCGCTGCGGGATGCCATTCAGGCCCGTTCAGGCTGGCTGCCCTTCGACGATTACCTGCGGTTGGTGCTGTATGCGCCGGGACTGGGCTACTACTCGGCCGGCAGCGCCAAATTCGGCGCCGCCGGCGATTTCGTGACCGCGCCGGAGCTGTCCGGGCTGTTCGCACGCTGCGTGGCCGTGCAATGCGCACAGATCCTGGGCTCGGCCGGTGGCGAACTGCTGGAGCTCGGTGCCGGCACGGGCCGACTGGCGCTGGACCTCATGACGCGCTTGGCGCAGCTCGGGCAGACGCCCGCGCGCTACTGCATCCTCGAGGTCAGCGCCGAGCTGCGCGAGCGGCAGCAAGGCACACTGCAGCAGCTGCCGGCGGAGCTGCGCTCGCGCGTGCACTGGCTCGAGTCACTGCCGGCCAGTCCGATCACCGGCGTGATACTCGCCAACGAGGTCGCAGACGCGCTGCCGTTCAAGCGCTTTGCCGTGGGCGGCGGGGAGCTGTTCGAGCGCGGTGTGGCGCTTTCGGCGGACGGCGCGCTCATTGATGCGGATCGGCCGGCAGGTCCCGATCTGGCGGCCGAGCTCATGCGGATCGCGCCCGAGGGCTGGCCGCCCCAATATCTGTCTGAAGTCTGCCCGATGATGGCACCCTGGATTGGCTCGCTGGCTGCGGCGCTGGCGCGTGGCACGCTGCTGCTGATCGATTACGGCTCGCCGCGGCATGAGTACTATCACCCGCAGCGCGATCAGGGCACCTTGCGCTGTCACTACCGGCAGCGCGCGCACGATCAGCCACTGCTGTATCCGGGCGTGCAGGACATCTCCGCGTGGGTGGATTTCACCTGCGTCGCCGAGGGCGCCGTGGGCGCGGGACTTGCGGTCGCGGGCTATTGCACGCAGGCGGCGTTCCTGCTGGCAACGGGTATAGAGGGCGAGGTGGCGTCTGCCGACGGGGACCTGGCGCGCGCGCGGCTGGCCTCGCAGGCACGCGCGCTGCTGTTGCCGGCAGAGATGGGCGAGAGCTTCAAGGTCATGGCGCTGACGCGCGGGCTGGATGAGCCGCTGCGCGGATTCGCGCTTCAGGACCTGCGGCGCTCGCTCTGAATTTGCGGCAGCTGGCGCAGTCGCGCCAGCCGTTCGTTGCGCAATGCGGCCGCGAT
>JBAUYT010000137.1:0-33398 GCA_049584935.1 Steroidobacteraceae bacterium | reverse complement strand
CCGGTTTCGGACTGCTGGCGCTGGCAGCCGGGCTTGGCGCCTGGCGTGCGCGCCGCCTGCTGCCGCTGGAGGCGGTCGTGGCAGCGGCGCTGGGCAGCTGGCTGCTGGCGCAATGCCTGCTGCTCGCGGCGGACAAGCTGCCGCGCATGGACGCGCTGGTGCAGCTGGAGCGGCGCGGCCTGCCCTGGATCGGGAACTCGACCCATTTCTATTGTGTCCACGACTACCTGCAGCCGCTGCCGTTCTATTGGCGACACACCTGCACGCTGGTCGGCTACGCCGGTGAGCTCGAATTTGGTCTCAAACAGGAACCCTGGCGCTGGCTGCCGGATCTGCAGCGATTTGCGGCCGCCTGGCAGGCGGACAGCAACGCGCTCGCCATCCTGCCGCCCGACGACTACCGCAGGCTGTCGGAATTGGGCCTGCCGATGCGCGTGATATACACTTCACAGTCTTTGGTCGCGGTGGTCAGACGATGAGAAGCGCGGACTTTGCGCTGATCCTCACAGGGGTGTTGCTCAATGCTGTGGCCCAGCTGCTGCTCAAGGCCGGGTCGCGCACCATTGCCGGCATCGACGTCACTCTCGGCAATGCCTGGACGCTCATCGAGCGGGTCGCGGTCAATCCTCCGATCATCGGCGGTCTCGCCTGCTACGGCGTCAGCGTCGTGGTCTGGATCCTGGCGCTGTCGCGCGTCGATGTCAGCATCGCTTACCCGATGCTGTCGATCGGCTACGTCGTCAACGCGGTGGCCGCCTGGATGCTGTTCGGCGAACAACTGAGCGGCGCACGCCTCGCGGGCATCGGCATCATCATCGTCGGCGTCTGGCTGGTAGCGCGCGGCGCACCCGCGGGGATCTCCCCATGAGCCAGGATTTCCTGCCGTTCACGCGCCCGTCGATCGACGATGCCACCATCAGCGCCGTCGGCGAGGTGTTGCGCTCGGGCTGGATCACCAGCGGTCCGCAGGTGCGCGAATTCGAGGCGCAGCTGTCCGCATATTGCGGTGGCCGGCCGGTACGCGTCATGAGCTCCGCCACCGGCGCGCTCGAGATCGCTCTGGCACTCGCAGGCATCGGTCCCGGGGACGAGGTCATCACGCCGGCGCTGTCGTGGACTGCCACCGCCAACGTCATCGTGCGCGCCGGCGCTCGCCCGGTATTCGTCGACATCGACCCGCGCACGCGCAACCTGGATCTGTCGCTGGTCGAGGCAGCCATCACGCCGCGCACCCGCATGCTGCTGCCGGTGGATCTGGCCGGCCTGCCGGTCGACCGCAAACGACTGTACGCAATCGCGCGCCGGCACCGCCTGCGTGTGCTCGAAGACGCCGCGCAGTCGATGGGGGCCCGCTGGAACGGCGAGCGCATCGGCGCCGGCGGCGACCTGGTGTCGATCAGCTTTCACCCCAACAAGAACATCACCAGCATCGAAGGCGGCTGCCTGGTGCTCAACGACGCCGACGAGGCGCGTCGCTGCGAGCTCTGGCGCCTGCAGGGGGTGGAGCGCTCGGCGGACGGCGACTATGACTGCACGCTTGCCGGAGCCAAGCACAATCTCACGGACGTGGCGGCCTGCGTGGGGCTGCACCAGCTCAGGCGGCTGGAAGAGTTCAACGCCCGCCGCGCGCTGCTGGCGCGGCGCTACTTCGATCGGTTCGATCGCGGCTGCGGCTGTGAGCTGCCGCTTCAGGATTTCGAGCACGGCAACTGGCACATGTTCCAGGTCGTGCTGCCGCCGCAGGTGGAGCGCGGCGAATTCATCCGCACCATGCACGCCGCCGGCATTGGCGTTGGCGTGCACTATCCGGCACTGCACCTGCTGTCGCTGTATCGCGGCCTGGGCTACGGGCCGGGCGATTTCCCGCAGGCGGAGCGGGTAGGCCGCGGCATTGCCACACTGCCGCTGTTCCCCGCCATGGGCGAGCAGGACGTGGATCGCGTCTGCGTCCAGGTAGCGCGCATCCTCAGGCCGGTGGCGGCGCGGGCCAGCGCATGATGCGAGCAGGCGCATGAACCGGGCGATCACCGCCCCGCCGGAAATCTCCATCGTCATTCCGGTGTACAACGAAGAGCAGGTGCTGCCGCGGCTGTTCGAGCGGCTCTATTCGGCGCTCGATGCGCTCGGGCGCAGCTACGAGATCGTATTCGTCAACGACGGCAGCCGCGACCGCTCCGCGGCGCTGCTGCGCGAGAGCTTCGAGCGCCGCCAGGACGTGACCCGGGTAGTGCTGTTCGCCGCCAATTTCGGCCAGCACCGCGCCATCCTGGCCGGCTTCGCCGCCAGCCGCGGCCGCTACATCATCACGCTGGATGCGGATCTGCAGAATCCGCCCGAGGAGATTCCGCGCCTGCTCGAGCAGCTGGATGCCGGGCACGACTACGTCGGCACCATCCGCATGCAGCGCAAGGATCAGGCGTGGCGGCGCTATGCGTCCCGCTTCATCAACGAGCTGCGCGAGCGCACCACGCGCGTGCGCATCACCGACCACGGCTGCATGTTCCGCGGCTATGCCCGCAGCGTGGTCGATGCGGTCAACCAGTGCTCGGAGTACAACACCTTCGTGCCGGCACTGGCCTACACCTTCTCGCTGCGGCCGATCGAGATTCCGATCGCACACGAGGATCGCGGTGCCGGCCAATCGAAGTATTCGCTGTTCCAGCTGGTGCGGCTCAACTTCGATCTGATGACCGGCTTCTCGACCGCGCCGATGCAGATGTTCTCGGTCTGCGGCATCGGCATCGCGATCCTGTCGGTGCTGTTCGTGGTGTTCCTGGCGATACGCCGCCTGGTGGTGGGTCCAGAAGCGGAGGGCGTGTTCACGCTGTTCGCGATCGCCTTCTTCTTGATCGGCGTGGCGCTGTTCGGCGTCGGCCTGCTCGGCGAGTACGTCAGCCGCATCTATGACGAGGTACGCCACCGTCCGCGCTACATCGTCGGCTCGGTGCTCGAGCGCCGCGAGGACGGCGCTTGACGGCAGCCGCGCGCGCGCCGCGCGCCGTGGTGTTCGCCTACCACGATGTCGGCGTGCGCTGTCTGCGCACACTGCTGGCGCACGGCGTCGAGGTGCCGCTGGTGCTGTCGCACCATGATTCCCCCGGCGAGACCATCTGGTTCGAGAGCGTGGCGCAGCACGCGCACTGGCACGGCATCGAGGTGCAGTGTCCCGCCGACCCGAACGCGGCCGACGTGGTCGAGCAGCTGCGCAGCTTGCGTCCGGATTTTCTGTTCTCGTTCTACTATCGGCTGATGCTGGGACCCGAGCTGCTGCGGTTGCCGCTGCGCGGCGCCTACAACGTGCACGGCTCGCTGCTGCCGCACTACCGCGGCCGCGTGCCGGTCAACTGGGCGGTACTGCACGGCGAGCGGCAGACGGGCGCCACGCTGCACGCCATGGCGGTCAAGCCGGACGCCGGTGACATCGTCGCGCAACAGGTGGTTCCGATCCTGCCGGACGACACCGCATTCGAGGTGTTTCGCAAGGTCGCGGTGGCCGCCGAGCTGGCGCTGGATTGCGCACTGCCCGGGTTGATCGCCGGCACCGCGCCGCACCGGCCGCAGGATCTGACAGCGGGCAGCTACTTCGGCCGCCGCACCGCGCGCGACGGCGCCATCGATTGGCGGGCCGGCGCGCTGGCGGCGCATAATCTGATCCGTGCCGTGGCGCCGCCTTTCCCCGGGGCCTTCACCGAGGCCGAAGGTGTGCCGCTGCGTATCCTGCGCTCTCTGCCCGTGGCGGTGCCGCAGGCGCTGGCGCGCGCGCCTGGCCAGGCGCCGCTGCTGTGCTGGCACCACGGTGCGCTGTACGCGCTCTGCCACGACGGCGCGCTACGGATTCTGCAGTTCGAATTCGGCCCGGAGCTGCGCAGTGCCGACGCTTTTCACCGCCGCTACGGTGAACGCGCGCTCAGGCTCAAGCCGGTCATGGAGTGAGACGACAATGAAGAACGTCCTGATACTGGGTGTGAACGGATTCATCGGCCACCATCTGTCGACGCGCATACTCGGTACCACCGACTGGCGCGTTTTCGGCATGGACATGAACAGCGAGCGCATCACGCCGCTGCTGGAAAACGGGCGTTTCCATTTCTTCGAGGGCGATATCACCATCAACCGCGAGTGGATCGAGTACCACATCAAGAAATGCGACGTGGTGCTGCCGCTGGTGGCGATTGCCACACCCGCGACCTACGTGCGCGAGCCGCTGCGCGTGTTCGAGCTGGACTTCGAGGCCAATCTGGCGATCATCCGCCTGTGCGTCAAACACAAGAAGCGCGTGCTGTTCCCGTCGACCTCCGAGGTCTACGGCATGTGCCACGATGCCGAGTTCGATCCTTATGCGTCTGAGCTCGTCTATGGCCCAATCGAGAAGCAGCGCTGGATCTACGCCTGCTCCAAGCAGCTGCTCGACCGCGTCATCCACGCCTACGGGCTGCGCGATGAGCTCGATTACACCTTGTTCCGGCCGTTCAACTGGATCGGCTCCGGACTCGACAACATGCACGCGGCTAAGGAGGGCAGCTCGCGCGTGATCACGCAATTTCTCGGCCACATCGTCCGCGCCGAGAATGTGCGGTTGGTCGACGGCGGCCGCCAGCGGCGCTGCTTCACCGGCGTCAGCGACGGCATCGACGCGCTCATGAAGATGATCGAGAACCGGAACGGCCGCGCCAGCCGCCGTATCTACAATGTCGGCAATCCGGCCAACAGCCTGTCGGTGCGCGAGCTGGCCACCGAAATGCTGAAGGTGGCCGCCGGCTACGCCGAATACCGGGACAATGCCGCCAAGGTCAAACTGGTCGACATCAGCTCGACTGAGTATTACGGCCAGGGATACCAGGACGTCGAGAACCGCGTGCCGAAGATCGACAACACGCGCGCCGAACTCGACTGGGCGCCGCGTGTGTCCATGCCGGAGGCGCTGCGGCAGATCTTCGAGGCCTATCGCGGCGAAATCGGCAAGGCCGGAGCGCTGCTCGAGCAGGAGACGGCCGAGGCGGAGCCGGCCGGGTCGCAGGCGCCGAGGGCATCGCCAGCGCGCTGACGTCCATGCAGCTCGCGCTCAAGATCGACGTCGATACCCTGCGCGGCACGCTCGAAGGCGTGCCGTCGCTGCTACAGCTGCTCAGGCGCCGGGCTGCCGACGCCACCTTCCTGTTCAGCCTGGGGCCCGACCACACGGGACGTGCCATGCGCCGCGTATTCCGGCCCGGCTTCTTCGGCAAGGTGGCGCGCACTTCGGTGCTCGAGCACTACGGCCTCAAGACCCTGCTGTATGGAACGCTGTTGCCGGGTCCCGATATCGGTCGTCGCGGCGCCGCGGTGATGCGCAGCGTGCGCGACGCTGGCTTCGAGGTCGGGATCCACTGCTTCGATCACACCTACTGGCAGGATTTCGTCAGCCAGCGCGACGCGGCCTGGACCCGCACGCAGATGCTGCGGGCGGTCGAGCGCTTCCGCGAAGTGTTCGGCAGCGCGCCGACGGTGCACGGCGCCGCGGGCTGGCAGATGAACGAAGCGGCACTGGTGCTGGAAGAGGAACTCGGCTTCGACTATGCCTCTGACGTGCGCGGCAGCTCGCCGTTCGTGCCGCTGATTGCCGGCCGGCGCAGCCGCTGCCCGCAGCTGCCGACCACGCTGCCGACGCTGGACGAGCTGATCGGTGTCGACGGCATCGGCGCCGATCGCGTGCACGAGGTGCTGCTGGCGCGCACGCGTCAGCCCTCGCCGCGGCAGGTGTTCACGCTGCACGCCGAACTCGAAGGCATGAAGCTCATGCCGGTGTTCGAGCGGCTGCTGCAGGGCTGGCGGGAGCAGGGATACCAGCTGGTAGCCACGCGCGCGCTGTTCGCGGGACTGGACGTGGCGCAACTGCCCGCGGCGGCGGTGCTGCCCGGCACCGTGCCGGGCCGCAGCGGGCTGCTCGCGGTGCAGGCCTGACGCGGTTTATCATTCGAAGTCCGGTGGGGCTTCAATGGCGGCGACAGCAATGGCAACGCGGACGGATAGGGGCAGCGGCAAGGTGTACGCCAGTGCGGTCGAGGCGCTGTCGGGCCTGCTGCATGATGGCATGAGCGTCATGGCCGGTGGATTCGGCATGTGCGGCGTGCCGGAGAAGCTCATCGACGCGCTGCGGGACAGTGGCGTCAAGGGGCTGACGGTCGTGTCCAACAACGCCGGCGTCGATGATTTCGGCCTCGGCAAGCTGCTGGTGACGCACCAGATCCGCAAGATGATCTCCTCCTACGTGGGCGAGAACAAGGAATTCGAGCGCCAGTACCTGTCCGGAGAAGTCCAGATCGAATTCAATCCGCAGGGCACGCTGGCCGAGCGCATTCGCGCCGGCGGCGCCGGCATCTACGGCTTCTTCACCCGCACCGGCGCCGGCACCCGCGTCGCCGAGGGCAAGGAGAAACGGGTGGTCGACGGCGACACCTTCGTGCTCGAAACCGGCCTGACCGCCGACCTGGCGCTGGTGCGCGCCTGGAAAGGCGACAAGGAAGGCAACTTGATCTATCGCAAGACTGCCCGCAATTTCAATCCGATGATGGCCACGGCCGGCCAGGTCACCGTGGCGGAGGTCGAACAGCTGGTGGAGGTCGGCACGCTGGAGCCCGATCAGGTCCACACGCCCGGAATCTTCGTGCAGCGGATCATCCAAGGCCACGACTACAGCCGCCGGATCGAGCAGCGCACAGTGCGCAAGCGGAGGAACGATGCCCTGGTCGCGTGAACAACTGGCGGAGCGCGCCGCGCGCGAGCTGCGGGACGGCTTCTACGTCAATCTCGGCATCGGCATTCCGACGCTGGTGGCCAACTATGTGCCCGCCGACATGAAGGTCGTACTGCAATCTGAAAACGGCATGCTCGGTATCGGACCGTTTCCATACGAGGGCGAGGAGGATGCGGACCTCATCAATGCCGGCAAGCAGACCGTTACGGCGCTGCCGATGTCCTCGTATTTTTCCTCGGCCGACAGCTTCGGCATGATCCGCGGCGGCCACATCAATCTCGCGGTGCTCGGCGCCATGGAAGTCTCGCAGAACGGCGACCTCGCCAACTGGATGGTGCCCGGAAAGATGGTCAAGGGCATGGGCGGCGCCATGGACCTGGTAGCCGGCGTGCGCGAAGTCATCGTGGTCATGGAGCACGTCGCCAAGGACGGCTCGCCCAAGTTCAAACCGCAGTGTGAGCTGCCGCTGACTGGCGCCGGTGTGGTCGACATGCTGATCACGGATCTGGCCGTGTTCCGCCGGCCGGACCGCAAGGGCGGCTTCGAGCTCATTGAACTCGCTCCGGGCGTGACCGAAGCGCAAGTGAAGGTGCGTACTTCGGCGCAATACCGCAGCGCGCTGCAGCCCCAACAGGTACACCAATGAGCGCCGCTTACATCGTCGCCGCACGGCGCACGCCGATCGGCGCCTTCCAGGGCGCTCTCGCGGGGGCCACTGCGCCGCAGCTGGGCGCAGCCGCCGTGCGCGCCGCGCTCGAGAGCGCCGGCATCAAGGGCGAGCAGGTCGATGAGGTGCTGCTCGGTTGCGTGCTGCCCGCGGGCTTGGGCCAGGCCCCGGCGCGGCAGGCGTCGCTCGGCGCGGGCGTTCCGGCCAGCGTGCCGGCCACTACCGTCAACAAGGTCTGCGGCTCGGGTATGAAGACCGCCATGATCGGCAGCGATGCCATCCGCGCCGGCTCGGCGCGCATCGTCGTTGCCGGCGGCATCGAGTCCATGACCAACGCCCCGTACCTGCTGCCTAAGGCACGCGGCGGCTATCGCATGGGCCACGGCGAGCTGCTCGACCACATGTTCTATGACGGCCTGCAGAACCCGTACGACAATCAGATGATGGGTTACTTCGCGGACGCCACCGCGCGCAAGTACGACTTCTCACGCGCACGCCAGGACGCCTATGCGGCCGAGTCGGTACGGCGGGCGCTGGCGGCCAGCGACGGCGGTGCCTTCAGCGACGAACTGGCGCCGGTGACGGTCAAGACCCGCAAGGGCGAGCAGGCGGTGGCAAAGGACGAGGCTCCTTACCTCTGCGACATCGAGCGCATTCCGCAGCTGAAGCCTGCATTCAGCAAGGACGGCACCGTCACGGCTGCGAGTTCCTCCTCGATTGCGGACGGCGCGGCTGCGCTGGTGCTGATGAGCGAGTCCGCGCTGCAGGCGACCGGCGCGCGCCCGCTGGCACGGGTGGTTGCCTACGCCGGCTACGCGCAGGCGCCGGAGTGGTTCACGACCGCGCCCGCGGGTGCGATTCAACGCGCGCTGCAATTGGCCGGCTGGCAGACGCAGGACGTGGATCTGTTCGAGATCAATGAGGCATTTGCGGTCGTCACCATGGCGGCCATGAGCGATCTGGGCCTGGTCCACGAGAAGGTCAACGTCAACGGCGGTGCCTGCGCGCTCGGCCACCCGATCGGTGCTTCCGGCGCGCGCATCATCGTCACGCTGCTGCACGCCCTGCGTCATCGCAAGCTGCGCCGCGGCGTGGCATCGCTCTGCATCGGCGGCGGTGAAGCCACCGCCATCGCCCTCGAAATTGCCGACAGTCGCTAGAGTCGCCGCGCCGGCCAGCGCTCAGCCAGCGCTGGCGTCGAGCAACGCGCGACGCCAGGCCGTGCCCAGACCTACGACCAGCGCGATGGCGGCCAGATGCAGCGCCAGATCGATGACGGTAACGTCGAACGGGTGAAAGAACTGCAGCACCAAGGCGGCCGTCGCCGCTACTCCCAGCGTACCCATGGCGGCTACTGGCCAGGCATGAATCGGCCGCGCACGGCGCAGCATCCAAAACAGCGCGGCCGCCAGCGGCACACTGACTGCGCTGATGAAAATGAAACAATGCGGGCTGTGTCCCGCAATGCCGCCCGGCCCGTGCAGGCTCAGGCCATTCTGCAGGCAACCCAGGCCGCTGGCCCCCAGCCAGAGCGCGAACGGTGCGGCCGGCAGCCACATCCAGCGCGGCGAGCGATCCGGAATCGACAGCTCGAATGCCGCCCAGACCGCCGTCACGGCGGTCAGCAGGGTGCCGACGCATTCGAGCGTCACCCGTGGAATTGCCAGGCGCGGCAGGATCAGTTCGAGAGGCGAGAAACGCAGAATCAGTGCGGCGCCGACGCCGGCCACGACCATCAGCCACATGAACGCGCGCAGCACCGGCGGGCGCAGTACCCGTACCGGCGCCAGCTCCGTGGTCAATTGCTCGATCAGGTGGTCGGTTTGCATCAAACTGGCGTTACTCTGAATCTTCCCGGAACAGCGCGCGCAGAGCCTTGATGGCGCGATGGGTATTTACCTTCAGCGCCCCCACCGACTGGCCCGATACCGCGGCAGCTTCGGTCAGACTCATCTCCCTGAGCTTCACGGTCTCGAGCGCCTGCCGTTGCCGCGGTGGCAGCCGCTGCAGCAGCGCCTCGACCTCCGCCGGCGCAGCCGCTGCATCAATATCGATATTCGCATCGGGGTCGGCAAAGGTTTCATAGCTCTCGGCGCTGGCGGTGACCTCGTGGCGCGCGCGCCGCGACCGCCGCCGTAGCCCATCGATGCCGCGGCGCATGGCGATGGCGCCCAGCCAGGGGCTGAACGGCCGCTTCGGATCGTAGGTCTGCCTGACGCGGTGAAGCGCCAGCAAAGTGTCCTGGACCAGTTCCTCGAGATCCTGCGGCTGCCAGCAATGGCGTCGCAGCAATGCACGAACGAATGGGGTCACTTCATGCAGCAGGCGCGAATAGGCGGCCCGATCACCCGCCTGCGCCGCACACATCAGTTGCGACCATGCCTGGTCCCGCTCCTCCGGTGTGGGCGTCGGGCGGGCGTCTGTCGCGGGTGTGGGCGCGGACTGGGGCGCGTCGGTCACGGCGGTAGTGTAACCTTTTGCCGGCGCCCCCGAACTTAAGCACGTGGCCCCAATCCCGGGGCTGTGAGAACAAAGGGGTTTCATCATGAATCGATTCGTATTGGCCGCCTCCACGCTGTCCGCCGCCGTCGGCCTGGCGCTGGCGATGTCCGCTCCGGTCCATGCCGCCGACGCCTCCAAGATGGCTGGCAAGGAAAAGCTCGAGAAGTGCTACGGCATCAACGCCGCCGGCAAGAACGACTGCGCCGCCGGCGCCCACTCGTGTGCCGGACAGGCGACCGCGGCCCGCGATCCCAAGTCATTCGTGCTGGTTCCTGCCGGCGCCTGCGCCAAGATCGCCGGTGGCACCTCGCAACCCATGTAAGACGATTTCGGGTACCCGCTTGCTCGATCCCCATCGCATCGAGGGTGAAGCCAGCCCGGTCCCCGTCCATGCGGCGGGGATCGGGCTGCGCTTTCCACACCACGAACAGGTACTGCGGACGCGGCCGTCCGTGCCCTGGTTCGAAGTGCATGCCGAAAACTATTTCGGCGGTGGCGCCGCGCGGCGCACGCTCGAAGCCGTGCGCCGGGATTACCCGCTGTCGCTGCACGGCGTGGGTCTGTCCCTCGGCAGCGCTGAGGGGCTGAACCTGCGGCACCTGCAACGGCTGGCGGAGCTGGCGCGGGCGTTGCAGCCGGCGCTGGTGTCGGAGCATCTCTCATGGAGCGTCAGCGACGACCGCTACCTCGCGGATCTGCTGCCGCTGCCGATGACGGAAGAAGCGCTGGAGGTTGTCTGCCGCCACGTGCAGCAGGCCCAGGAGGCGCTGCGCCGGCCCATCCTGCTCGAGAACCCGTCGAGCTACCTGCAATTTCGCCATTCGAGCATTCCCGAATGGGAGTTTCTTGCGACCGTTGCCGCCCGTACCGGTTGCGGCATTCTCTGCGACATCAACAATATATTTGTCAGTGCCGGCAATCACGGCTGGGATCCGCTGCGCTATCTCGATGCGCTGCCGGCCGCGTCGATCGGCGAGTTTCATCTGGCCGGCCATGCCGAGGTCACGTTGGCGGACGGTCGCCTGGTGCGTATCGATACGCACGGTGAACCGGTCGCGGCGCCGGTCTGGGCTCTCTACGAGGAAGCCGTGCGTCGTCTCGGGCCCAGGCCCACGCTGATCGAATGGGACACCGACCTGCCCGCGTTCGAAGTGCTGCTGCAAGAGGCCGCCACGGCGAATGATCGCCTGCGCCGCGTGGAGGGTGCGCGTGCGCGCGCAGCCTGAGCCGGCGAGGCGCTCACTGTACGAGCTGCAGCGGCAGTTCGCCGCGGCGTTGTTCGAGATGCAGGCCCAGGGCCCGCAAAGCGATCTGGCCGCGGAACTCGGCGTCGATCCGCTGCTGCTCGCCATACATCGCAATACCGCCTCGGCCACACTGACCGCGGCGCTGGCGCTGAATTTTCCCGCGGTGCGTGCCATCGTCGGTGCCGATTTCTTCGAGGCCGCGGCCGGCGAGTTCCTGCGCACGCGTGCACCCGCCAGCGCCTGCCTGAACGACTATGGGGATGAGTTCCCGCCATTCCTGGCGCAATTTGCGCCGGCCGCATCGCTCAACTACCTGGCCGACGTGGCGCGGCTCGAGTGGGCCGTCAGCCGCGCGCTGCACGCGGCTGACGAACCAGCGCTCGAACTCGGCTCACTGGCGGCGCTGGCGCCGGAACGCATGCCGTTCGTGAGCTTCGAGGTGCACCCGGCGATGTCGGTGCTTCACCTCGAGTCACCCGCCGACGCCATCTGGCGTGCGGTGCTGTCGGCGGACGATGCGGCCATGGCCGCGCTCGAGACTACGGCAGAGGTGTGGTTGCTGGTCGCTCGCGCTGCCGACGGCGTGCAGGTGCAGCGGCTGGATGCCTCCCTGGGTGCATTTGCGCAGCGCCTGTGCGCCGGCGATTGCCTGCAGGCAGCGCTCGATGGCTCGCTCGCACCCGGGGAGCTGCAGACGGCGCTGGCCGAGCATCTGGCCTCGGGCCGCCTGACCGGCTGGCACGTGCACGAGCCGCTACCTGCAGGAGACCCGACCGCATGAATACCTCGGCCGCCGTTACCGACCGAGAGGCCACCCGCTTCGCCCAGCGCCTGGCCGCGCTGCTGCGGATCTTCGAGCGCGTGCCCTACAGCCTGCTCGCCATCCCGCTGCGGCTGGCCGTGGCCGAGGTGTTCTGGAGCTCGGGCACCACCAAGCTTGCCGACTGGGACGCCACGCTGCAGCTGTTCGAGGACGACTACAAAGTGCCGCTGCTGCCGCCCGACTTTGCGGCGCATCTGGGTGCGGCGGTCGAGCTCACTACACCGGTGCTGCTGGTGCTGGGGCTGGCCACGCGGCCGGCGGCGCTGGTGTTGCTCGGCATGACCACGATCATCGAGGTGTTTGTCTATCCGATGGCGTGGCCGACCCATATTCAATGGGCCGCCATGCTGCTGGTGCTGCTGTGCCGCGGCGCCGGCCGGATTTCGATCGATCACTGGCTCTGGCGCCGCTTCGGACAGGCCTGAGAAACACCCGCTGGCATCCCGGGTGAGTCTGCGCTATCCTTAATGCAATTGCGAGTGATTCGCATTTGACATTGATTGGGGCACAGCAATGGACTCCCATGTCGATTGGCACGCGCTCGACCCCGTGGTCGAGACAGCCAGCGATCTCCGCTCGCTGGCGTCGCTACGCAAGGGCGGGCGCGGTGTCGTAATTGCCGTGGGCCTCGACGGCGCGGCCCGTGCCGCCATCGGCGACGTCGCCGGCTCCACCATCGCGCGGCGCCTGCTCGAAGTCGGATTCGTGCCCGGCGAGCGGGTCGAGATCATCGAGGAGATCCGTCCCGGCGGTGATCCGATCGCGGTGCGCATCGGCTCTTCCATGTTCGCGCTGCGGCGCCGCGAGGCGCAGGCGGTGCTGATCCAGGTCGACGACGCAGCGACAGCAGAGCCTTCCGAGGCCGCGTGACCCGCGATCTCCCCGACCTCGTCACGCGCCGGATCGCGCTGGTCGGTGCTCCCAACTGCGGCAAGACGGCATTGTTCAACCGGCTGACGGGCGGCCGGCAGAAAGTCGCGAACTACCCCGGTGTCACCGTCGAGCGCAAGGAGGGTGCCTTCGTCAGCGCACACGGGCGCACCCTCTATCGCGTGCTCGATCTGCCCGGCACCTACAGCCTCATGCCGACTACGCTGGACGAGGCCATTACGCGTGATGCAATCACCGGCCGTCTGCGCGGCGAGACGCCGCCCGAGCTCATCATCTGTGTACTCGATTCCACCAATCTGCGGCTGTCGCTGCGCCTGACGCTGGAGCTGCGGCGGCTGGGGCTGCCAATGATCGTGGCCCTAAACATGAGCGACCTGGCGCAGCGCCGCGGCTTCACGCTCGACCGCGCGCGGCTGGCGCGCGAGCTCGGCGTGCCGGTGGTGGAAACGGTGGCCGTACGACCCGGCGGCGACGCCGCGTTGCTGCGCGCGCTCGAGACCGCCGAATTCGGTGCACCGCGCGAGCCCTTCAGCATCCCGGCCGTGACGGATGCGGAACTCACCGCCACCCAGCGAGAGGTGCGCCGCATGCTCGGCGAGAGCGGCTACCTCGAACCGTTGCGCGATCGCGCATTGGCGCGTCTCGATGCCGTCATCATGCATCCACTGGCGGGCCCGGTGCTGCTGGCGTTACTGCTGTTCCTGATGTTCCAGGCCGTATTCAGCTGGGCGCAGGCGCCGGTTGCCTGGATCACGGCCGGCATGGACGCCTTCGGCCAATGGGTGCAGGGCGTGATGCCGCCCGGTCCGCTGCGCAGTCTCGTGGTCGGCGGTGTAATCGCCGGTGCCGGCAGCGTGCTGGTGTTCCTGCCGCAGATCCTGATCCTGTTCTTCTTCATCCTGCTGCTCGAGGACAGCGGCTACCTGCCACGCGCGGCATTCCTGCTGGACCGGCTCATGGGCGGCATCGGCCTGTCCGGCCGCTCGTTCATTCCGCTGCTGTCATCGTTCTCGTGCGCCATCCCCGGCATCATGGCTACGCGCACCATCCCCAACCGGCGGGATCGCCTGGCGACCATTCTGCTGGCACCGATGATGACCTGCTCGGCGCGGCTGCCGGTGTATGCGCTCATCATCGGTGCCTTCATTCCACGCCGGTCGGTCGGGCCGCTGAACCTGCAGGGGCTGGTGCTGTTCGCGCTCTACGTTGCCGGTGTGGCGGGCGCGGTGCTGGTGGCGCTGCTGATGCGCCGGGTGTCCAGGCACACCAGCTATCACCCGCTGCTGATGGAGTTGCCTGAATATCACTGGCCCAGCCTGCGCAATCTGGCTCTGGGGCTGTGGGAGCGCACGCAGATCTTCCTGACCCGCGTCGGCACCATCATCCTGGCGCTCATGGTGCTGATGTGGTTTCTGTCCAGCTATCCGCAACCGCCCGCTGGCGCCGAAGGCCCCGCGATTCGCTACAGCTTTGCGGGCATGCTCGGCTCCGGCCTGCAGAGTCTGTTCCAGCCGATCGGATTCAACTGGCAGATCAGCGTCGCGCTGGTGCCTGGCATTGCCGCCCGTGAAGTGGTGGTCGGCGCACTCGGCACGGTCTACTCGTTGTCGTCCAGCGGCGCCAAGGTGGACGGCGCGTTGCAGCCGTTGATCGCGCACAGCTGGAGCCTCGCCACGGCGCTGTCGCTGCTGGCCTGGTATGTGTTCGCGCCGCAGTGCCTGTCGACGCTGGTGACCGTCAGGCGGGAAACCAACAGCTGGCGCTATCCGCTGCTGATGGCGGGCTATCTGTTGGTATTGGCGTATGTGTTCGCGTTTGCGACCTACCAGATCGCGCGTGCACTGGGCGGCTGAGGCAGGCTCGATGTTGCAGCAGAGCGTCATCGCACTCATCGTGCTGACCGCCACCAGTTATGTGGTCTGGGCTTTCATGACGATGTCGCGTCGTCAGCGCCTGCTCGACTGGCTGGCGGCGCACGGCGTGGCACGTCGGGCGGCGACGGCGCATCGGGCGCGGCTGGCAACGCCGGGATGTGGTAGCTGTTCGGCTGCGGATCGGCACGGCGAAGTCAAAGACGGCTGAGGCCGCAACCGCCGACCTCAGTTGCGGCGCAAGCCTTCGAACTCGTTTAGTCCTCGAAGGGCCGGCGCGCGTGACCGCGCGTGACCGCGCGTGACCGCGCGTTGAGCGCATGAGGAGCGATGCCGCAGGAGGCCGCCTGTGGGGTCGACGCTGCCAGCTGCCGGCCCGGCTATCATCGGCGAAGCGACCTAAGCGGGGAGTATTTGGCATGGCGGCTTCACTGGCCTCAAGAATGGCAGTCTGTGCGGCGCTGCTGGTGGGGTCGACAGCCCCTGAGGCAGGCGAAGCAGTCGGTATCGAGCGTTGTCGTGCGCTCGAGGATAGCGGCGAGCGCCTGCTCTGCTACGACAGCCTGTTTCCTCGAGTGTCCGCCTCATCGGCAGGCTCGACACTGCAACCGCGGCCGCCGGACCGTTCTACCGACGAGGGCTCGGATGCGCCAGCGGCATCTGGTCAGGCACCGGAAGATGCGGTTCGGACTTTCGGCTTGAGTGGCGCACGGGAACGCGCGGCGGCGGGCGTGAGCGTCATCGACCGCGTTTCGGCAACGGTGACCGAACTGCGCCATGAGCCGGGTGGCCGCTTCGTCGTGTACCTGGACAACGGTCAAGTATGGCGGCAGATTGAGACCGACACCTGGGCAACTCCGCGCAAGGGTGAGCGAGTGACGATTCGACGCGGGGTGTTCAGCTCGTACATGCTCGAGACTGCAGAGAACCTGGCGACACACGTCAGCCGCATACGCTAGCCGCGATGCCGCCTGCGCCGCTCTATCAATGCGGTGACGCAGCTCTGCCACGGCCGTCGTGCAAAATCCCTCTCCGGTCGAAGGAGTAGCGATGATCCGGATATTTCTGGCATACGCCCTGTCGGGCTTCGTTGCCCTGGGTTACCAGGTAGTCTGGTTTCGCATTTTTCCCGACTGGTTCGGCTCCACCAGTCTGAGCTTCGCCTTGGTCGTCTGTAATTTCATTGGCGGCCTTGGTGCCGGCTCACTTGCCAGTAGGCCGCTTACCGCGTGGCTTGCCCGCGCCACCGATACACCGGATCCGTTGCGTCTTTATGGCTTGATTGAATTGCTGGTTGCGGCAGCGGCCGCGCTGACTGTACTGGTCGGGCTGCTTCCCGCGGATCTGTTCGGCACCTTTCCCTATCACCTGCATGATGGCATCTGGGTGCAGGATCTCGGGTATCGCTTTGGACAGCTGGCGGCAGCCGTAGTCTGTGTGTTCACTCCGTGTTTCCTGATGGGAACTACCTTCCCGCTTCTCTCGCAGGCGCTGCTGGATGCTCCCGGTGGACAGCGATTGCCCGCCGCCCTGTATGCCTGGAATACATTCGGTGCCTGCAGCGGCGTGCTCGCGTGCCAGTTCCTGCTACTGCCGTCCATCGGTCACAGCTACACCTTCTGGCTGATGCTGGCGCTGAACCTCGCCATTGCCGGAGTATTCCTCATTGCCGGTCGAGGCGACCTGCCTGTGGCATCGCTCATGGGGGGTGCGGCCAGTCAGAACGCGGATCGGAGCCCGGCCCCAACCTTTACCAGCCTCTCGCTGCTCCTGACATGCGCGCTGCTGAGCGGCCTTCTCACAGGCGCGCTGGAAGGGGATATGTTCAAGCGCATCAGTCTAGTGGTCAGCAACAGCCCGGGTGCGCTGGGCCCGGCCATCTCATTCTGGGCCATTCTGGCCATCTTCCTGTCGAGCGCGTTGGTATGGCGGGCCGGGCGCCTGCGAATGATACATATCAAGTTTGCGTTCGTATTCGCTGCGGTCTATTTCTACATCGCGTGGCGGCTCATGTATCCAATCGTCATTGGCCGATTGCAAGCTCGTTACATCGCCATGAACCAGTTCGGAATGATCAACAACTTCCCTGATAGCGTCGCGGAGCTATTCGTTTTTGTCGGAGCTTGTGTATTCCTGCCATACCTCCTGATGTCGCTTCTGTTGCCGTACGTATGTAATCAGGCGCAGCGGCGTCGACTGCATCTGGGTCTTGCTTACGGATTGAATACGCTCGCGTTCTGCATTGGTTTGATAGTGTTCACGTTACTGGCTCCGCGGGTCAATATCTTCTATTCGCTCAAGTTGATATGGGTGCTACTGAGCTGTGGTGTCGCGCTTCTGCTTGTGCTTTCTGACCGCCGCGCGGTCAGGTGGTGGCAACCGGCGACTGCGGCGGCCGCTTTTGCTGCGGGGTGCCTTCTGACGCCGGCAACATTCGATCCCAGCTACCTCATGCCCGGTAGCACTCAGGCGCGCTACCCCATTTCGGATTTAAAGAGCAACGGCACCGACACCACCTATGTAGTCACGGCGCCAAGGGGCAGATTTCTGTTTTTTGGCAACACCTCCATGTCAGGCACGGTGCTTCCTTCGCAGATCTACATGCGGTTGATGGCGCATGTGCCACTGTTGCTGCAGGCAAATCCCGTCAGCGCGCTGGTGATTTGTTTCGGTGTTGGCAACACCGCGTCAGCCATCGCCACGCACGGAAGTATTCGCCAGATCGATGTCGTGGACTTGAACCGTAACGTGTTTGAGACAGCGCCAGCGTTCGAGGCTACCAATTTCGGAGTCTACGCGGACCCGCGGGTCAGACTCATTAACGACGACGGCCGCAGCTTTCTGCGGCGGTCGCGGGGCAGTTACGATCTCATCAGCAGCGAACCGCCGCCGCCGATGCAAGCGGGCGTATACCGGCTGTATTCGCGGGAGTACTACCAGGATGTGATGGCGCATCTGACGCCGACCGGGATGATGACTCAGTGGCTGCCGGTATACCAGATGCCGTCGCGGGCGGCCGCCGAGGCGATCGCCACATTCGTGACCGTGTTTCCATACACGTTGCTGTATTCGGGCATTGATGGGGAGCTCATTCTGCTCGGTAGCCGCAAACCAATCGACATCGACCGTCTCTGGCAGCGTTTCCCGCAAGCCGGCCCGGCGAGGGCGGACCTTGCTGCAATCCTCGTCGACACGCCTGCCCAGGTCGGAATTCGGATCGTGAGCACCGATGCAAGACTGCGTCGAGAATACCTGCGAGCCGGGACCATCAGCGATCAGCGCAACGATCTGGAGCAAATGTTTCTGACCACGAAGTCCGCGACCGTCAGCTACGATCCCCAGGAGGTGCTGGCATGGTTGCGCGCCGAAGCTCCCATGATGGCTGACGCGGTCGCGCCCGTTCTGAGCCGCAGTGACGTTGGCAACTAGCCGGGCACCGACGGCAGCGCGTGGCGATCAAGATTCCGACCGCCGCACCCGATGGCATGCAATGCCATCGGGTGCCCCGGAGGAGTCGGGTCGGCTTGACTGACCCGGGCGATCAGAGCTTGACCGTGAATCCCACAAACAGCTCCCGCCCCAGCAGGTCATAGGGCGGCAACGAGTTGGCGTAGCCGAGTCCGCCAGACAGCTGACCGTTGACGATCGGCGGATCCTTGTCCGCGATGTTGTTCACGCCGGCGCGCAACGTCACCACCTTGCTCACGCGCCAGGTGGTCTCGAGATCGAAGTAGTTGTATGCCGGGATCACCGCATTGAACTGATCGTAAGTGCCGTAGAAGCTGTAGTGCAGCGTCGGATCCCACTGGTTGTTGTCGTCCTCCACCTTGCCGAAGTAATGCCAGGTCAGTGTGGCCGACAGCTTCCAGGGGCTGATCCAGGTCGTGCGCAGGATGTGCTGCCAGCGCGGGGTGAAAGTTTGGCAGGTATGGCCGTAGAGGCCCGCGCACTCGTAGGTTGGCTGACCGGGCAGCGGCGTGGATTCGGCATGCTGCAGATAAGACCCGTTCATCTCGAAGGCGACCGCACCGAGGCGGGCCGGCAGATCATGCTTGTAATTGAGCTGCAGGTCGACGCCGCTGACCAGCGAGGCACCGGCGTTGACGTTGGTCTGGACGATGTAACCACCTCCGGCAATGTTGCTGCCACTGAGGCTTCCAGTCACCGGATTGCGTACGATCTGGCTGCAATAGAGCGGGTTGCCACTGTTGGCGCATTGCGATTCGATGACTGCAGACGGGATGGTCGTGACCTCGCCAGTGAGCTCGATATGCCAGTAGTCGATGCTGCCGGTCAGATTCGGAATCTGGCTGGGAGCAAAGTTGACGCCGAGCGTATAGGTCTCGGCCTGTTCCGGCTGCAACATGGGGTTACCGCCGGCCAGCTCCGACAGCTGTCCCGAGGCGCCCTGCGGAATGGTATCGGTCGTGCTGCCGTTGCCGTATTGCGCCGCGCTGACGTGCAAGCGCGCGCACTGCGCCGCCGTGAACAGCGCCGGCGCAGCGAGGGTGCCGTTGCCGTTGAAGGTCGGTGCGCACGGATCGTTGCCAAGCGCAACGGTTTCGACAATCTGCGGGTTGTACAGCTCGATGACGCTCGGAGCACGGATTGCCTTGTCATAGGACACGCGCAGCCGATAGTCCTCGAGCGGTGCGTATTGCACCTCGAACTTGTAGGTGTTGGTCGGGCCGGAGGTCGAGTACAGCGAATGGCGGTAACCGCCGTCGAATAACAGCTCCTTGACACCGGGCAGGTTCTGCACCAGCGGTGCGCGCACTTCCAGGAACTCCTCCGAGACTGCCACCGTATTGTCGATCGCTGCCGCCGCGCCGCCGAATCCCGACAGCAATCCGCTCTCCTCGGCGGAGTCCGGTTGGTATTGCTCGTGATCGTCCCGATGCTCGAAGCCGACATCCACCGCGACGCCGTCGTTGGCGACCGGCGAGCGGAGACCGTAGTCCCCGAGCCTGCCGGTGACTTCGGCGTGCAGCGTGCGCAGAGTCGATGATCCCTGGGCGGTTCCGAGCAGATACAGGTAGGCGAGCTGCTGCGGCGTCACGCCGCCGTTCGCAAAGATATTGTATGGCACGCAGCCAGCGCTGGCGCCGGTTATGCAGGTCGGGTTGGCCGCGGTGCCCGTGGCCTGCAAGGCATTATCGATACTTTGGAAGTTCAGGAATTTATTGGCGGCGTTGAAGTCCGTTGTGTAGTAGTACTGACCGTAGACATCGTAGTCCCAGCTCTTGGAGCCAGCGATGTCGCCCTTGAAGCCGAACACGCCGCGATAGTTCTGGTGCTCGTAGTCAAACAAGCGCCCGCCGCCCTCGATATTGCGGCGACCAATGTCGAGGCTGGCGCAGTTCGGCGAGACCCCGCCGGTCACCGTGCACGGCAGGCCCGGGTTGGCCGCCACGTAGGCGAGCTGCGACGGTGAGCACAGAATGCCGGCTTCCTGCCCGCTCAGCAGCGGGTTGTCGCAATTGACCGCATAGGCGTTGGCGCCGAATGGATCGGTCGGATTAGCGCTCCTGAACAAGGCTGCCGGCGCGACCACCGTATGCGTCCGGTCATCCATGAAATAGAATTCGGCATACGGCACGAAGTAGCTGGCGATTTCATCGTGCCCCATGAATGCGGCGTTGTAGCGGTCGTCGTTGCGCGTGATGTCGATGTAGGGCTGCGAATTGAAACTTGCCGGCGGAGTCGTGGCGATGCTGCCGCGCGGCACGAACTGGGTGCCGTTGACGCTGTAGATCGAGTTGGCATTCGGCCCCGTGAACGGCTGGAAGTAGTTCGAATTGCTCGAGCCGCCGCAGGCGACACCGGTGATGGTCCCGGCCGCGTTTGTGGTCGGATTCAACTGGCAGCCGCCGTAATCGCGGTCGCTGCTGGGTACAGCCGTTTGATGGCGGTAGCCGAAGAACGCCGTGATGTTGCCCTGGTTGTCATCGAAATTGGTGCCCATCAGCATGTCGAGATTGCCCTTGCGACCATCGAAAGCGCTTCCCGTGGCAGGAACCGTGTCGAACTGGCGCACCAGGGCCTGTACGCCGGTATCGCCGTTGTCATGCAGATACCCGCCATACTCGCCGTCGACCTGGAATCCCTGGAAGTTCTTCTTCAGGATGAAATTGACCACCCCCGCGATGGCGTCGGACCCGTACGCGGCGGAAGCGCCGCCGGTGACCACCTCGACGCGCTCGACCAGTCCGGCCGGGATCTGGTCCAGATCGGGCGCCGGCGACTGTATGGCTGTATTGGGTGAACCCTGGCCGAGGCGCCGGCCATCGACCAGCACCAGCGTGCGGTTCGGTCCCAGTCCGCGCAGGTCGGCGGTGGCGACGCCGCCGGGCGTTGTGAGAGCCGAAGTGGCGTTGCCGAGGTCCTGCCCTTGCGCATTGACGAAATTCTGTGGCAGCTGTGAGAGCAGGTCGCTGACGTCCGATTTGCCGCTGGTCTCGATGTACTGAGATGACATCACTTGAATCGGGCTGGTGCTGACTTCATTCGGAGCAGCAATGCGCGAACCGGTGACGATGACCTCACTCAACTCCGTGGTATTTTCGGTATCTGCTGTCTCGGCCGCTTGCGCGGATAGCCCGGAAAGAGCGGCGAGCGAGATTCCCATCAGCAATGCCCGCCATGCACGCGCAGCTCTGCTGACAAGACCCGCAGCGCTACGACGGCTATCGAGTTGACGAATAGGCATGAATGTTCCCCTATAGAAGGGCTTGCACTATTGGGGCAGGCGTAGTTGTTGGCTGCCTCTTGTCGTGCAATCCCGCGACCCTAACCATTGCAGCTGGATCCGAACCCACGCTGCTCCCTAGTGGGTCTAGCATAAACAAAATTTTATGCGACACAACAAGTTGTCGCGACAACACAACAAGTATCTGCTGGGAGCACCCGAGAATCTCATCGCCGACGATGGCGCTCAGGGTCCATTACTGTATGCCCAACCAGCCATCGGTTCCTAATTCGCCACAGCGGCGTCCACCGCGTCGATTTATCCGCCGGTGGTCACGCAGGTAGCTGGGGGCTGAAGCCGGCTGCGATCCTAGAGCGTGAATTTGAGCCCCAGCTCAAAGAACCGGCCGATGGCGCCTTGCTGTGCAAATGCCATGTTGTAGTTCGATTGGTTGTAGGCTGCCTGCGGATCGAAGGGTGCCGGCATGTTGAACAGGTTCAGCACATGCAGGTTGATTAGCAGCTGCTTAGTCAACTGATAGTGTGCAAATAGATCAAAATCGGTAAACGAAGCGGTATGGCAACGGGTGAACCAGGGGTCCAGACAATCAGGACCGAGCGTTGGATCGACGTCGGTATAGCCACTGACGTAGTTGAGCGTCACCCCTGCCTCTGCCGGTCCGATGCCGTAGTCGAGCGTCGCCTGGGCGCGATTCCTCGGGGTGCCGGTATCGCCGCTGATTCCGGACGGCCCATGGGTGCCGCCGACATCCACGCAGGTCGAAGGCCCGGCCTGGCAGACCTCCTGGCTGATCAGATGCGCATAGTCGATATCGAAACCCAACGTACCCGCTGCACCCACGTCGAACCTGCTTTGCAGCTCATAGTCGAGGCCCTTGGGCTCATCGAGGCCGAGATTTTCATAGGGCGCCGTGATGGTCAGCACCGGTCCTGGCAGCGTTGGATACGCTGCCTGTACCGGACCGCGAATGTCGGTACCGCCTGAGAAGCCTGACTCGATTTCGCCGGTCCGGCGTATTTCCCACCAGTCCACTGACAGGTGCACCTGCCGCAGCGGCTGCAGCACCACGCCGATGGTGTAGTTTCTCGATTTCTCGGGCTTGAGGCTGGGATTGCCGAGCGTCAGGGAAGCGACTGAACCGCTGCCGCAGTCGGTGGGCAGATTGGTATACGGGCACCGCAACGGATCGGTCGGCGCGGTGGAAAAGAAAGTGACGCCGGAGTTACCCCGCTCGCCCGGTCCCGGAGCGCGGAAGCCCTGCGAATAGGTGCCGCGGATAGCGACCGCGTCGATAGGCTTCCACTTCAGGCCGATCTTCGGCGTGGTATCGCTGCCGACTCCCCCATAATTGTCAAAGCGCCCCGCGACATCGGCCTCGAGGGTCTTGAGCAACGGGGCATCCAGTTCCGCGTAAAAGTTCTCGTTGTTGTCGGTACCGTGAATGAAGGTCGTGCCGGTGTCCAGCACGTCGCCGCTGAGCGTCCCTGGCTGACCCGGGGAGTCCTGACCGTCGTGACGTACGCCCGCTCCAACAGCCAGAGCGAGCGGTCCGCCCGGCAGGTTCAGCAGCGATCGGGTCGCCGTCACTTCGAGGTATTGCAACTGCGATGAGGCGACCTGGAACGTCGTCGGCGCGAGGATCGAATAGACCGAAGCTGCATTCAGATTGGCGGCTGCACCCAAGTGGTAGCTGTTATTTGCGAGAACAGCATTCAACCCACTTAACGTGACGTAGTTGTCATAGGTCAAACGGGTCAAGCCACGCATGACGCCGACGCTGGAATCGAGTTCCCAACCCCCAACTGCGCCTTTGAAGTCCGCGACAAAACGGAACAATTTCGTGTTGGTGAAGGTCTGCGCTGCGCCGACATCGCCGAATGTATAGGCGAGCCACGCCGGGTTGGCGGGAAAGGGGTTGTTGCCGTTTCCTACCGGAATCAGGACGGGCTGTGCAGTCGGATCCTCGCTATTGACTGCGCCCAAAAGCGCCGGCCAGCTATTCAAGGTGGTCGAAGGTGCGGTCAGCTGCTCGGCCTTGGATTCGAACATCGATGCGGTGAATACGCCGGTCCAGCGCTCACCAAGCGCCATTGAATGGCGCAGCAGCAAGTTGATGTTGGTGGTCTGCGGTTGAATCTCATCGTAACGGGCCTGGTCGTAGGCACAACCTCCCAGCGCGGCAGCACTACCCGCATTCGGATTCGGACAAGCTGATAGATTCTGATAGCTGAGCGGAACGCCCGGATTGGTTGGATCATACTGCCCGACCATGCCAACGAGGTTGTTGGCGAGGGGGAAGGCGGATCCGGGTTGCACCACGCCATACGCGACCGGCGCCGTGGGACCGTACTTGTCGTAGTAGTCGAAGCTGGAATACTGCGAACGGGAATCAAGCCCCAACGCCTGCTGGTGTCGAAATTCAACATTGATGTAAGTGTTTCGGCCATCTGCATCCAAATCGCCGACTCCGTAGGTTGCGGCCACATGCTCGGTTGTACCGTCGCCCTTGTAGCTCGTCCCGGCATCGGCAATTACGTTGGCGCCGACGAAGCTCTTTTTCAGGATGATGTTGACCACGCCCGCAATGGCATCGGAGCCGTACACCGCGGAGGCGCCGTCCTTGAGTACTTCGACCCGGTCGATGATCGATTCCGGCAGATTTGCAACGTCGACGAACGATCGCTCGCCATCGTCGGAAATTGGATAGTTCACCATGCGATGGCCGTCGATCAGCACCAGTGTGGCATCGACGGTCAATCCACGAAGGGATACACCGGAGCCGCCGGCAGCGAAGGAGCCGTTGAAGCTCTGATTCAGATTCCCTTCCCCGTTCGATGTCAGCGCGTGCAAGACGTCGGAAATGGACGTGTAGCCGCTGTTGGCGATCTGCTCTGAGGTGATTATTTGCACTGGCGCTGGCGTGTCGGTGTCGCTGCGCACGATGCGGGAGCCAGTGACGACTACTTGCTGCAACGAGACCTCATCGGTGTCAGTTTCGGCGGATTGTCCCGCCGCGCTGGAAAAGATCGCGACCGCGAGCACACCGCGTAGGCAGGTTGCTCGAGCCGTAACAGCTATGGCGGAGCGGCGTGAGACCCGGCATTGCATGCATTTCCCCTAGACACTGCAGCGAGTTGTCCCTTGCCCTCCGTCTGAGGCGAGAGATGTCGCGAAGGCGCAACGACTGATACAGCAGGCGGCTGAATTAAGTTGAAACCTACCTATGGGGAGCATAAACGCAGTGTCCGCTTATTCGCAAACTCGTGTTGCGATTGCGCACCGCGGCCTCACACTTGGTGTAGCCCAGAGGAGCTGGAGCCTGGAACTTCACTTCCTAAGGGGCCCTTGCGGCTCCACGCCGAACAGATTAAAGCGCACTTGATCCCCGATGCGGATGCCGCTGCGCGCGCAGGCGCCGCCGTTGAGCTCGAGCACGGCCTTGACCGGCCGCGGAAAAGTAATGATATCGAGCGATTCGGGCGTGGCGTTTGCCCGGATGCTGACGATTCTGCCTGCGCTGTCGATGAACAACATATCCAGCGGAATCAAGGTGTTCTTCATCCACATCGACTTCACGCGCGGGCTGTCCTCGGGGAACAGCATGCCCCAGTCCGCTGGCAGCCATTTCTGGAACATGAGCCCCTGTTCCTGGCGTGCGGTGCTGTCTGCGATCCAGACGTTGAACCATTCCGTGGTCTGATGCGTGCGGATGCTGAGCACCGCGCTGGGGAAGCGCTGCAGCTCCTCGGTAGCCGATGTGCGTACGGCGGCGGCCAGCATCAGGGGCAGAAGAATCAGCAGTCGGATCAGGCGCGTCGGCATGGCCTCATTGTGGATGATCCGCCACAGCGGCGTCGACCGCGCGACCGGCGAAGTCGAAGCGGCTGACGAGTACGTTCCCGGTACCGTCCAGCGAGCTCGCCGGTCCGGAACAGAATCCACGGCCGGCGATCCGGTAGGTGTGCGCGTCGATCGGAGTCTGCAGCAGCTCATCGATCATGCACTTGTCATCGCCGCGGGTGGAGTAGATGCGGTTCTCGCCCTCCAGAATCAGGGTCACGTTGGCGGGTACTTCCCGAGAGCTGCCGGCGCGCAGCGTCGCCGCCACGCCCAGCACCAGCCGCGGCCGGTGCTCCCCGTCCGCCGACGGTGCGGCGAAGGTCAGCCGCATGCCGTTCTGATCCGGCCGTGGGCCGCCCTCGCATTGCAGTTGCGGCGCGCGCCAGTCGAGATCGAAATTCTGTGCGCCGCGTACGCGTAGCCTTAGATAACCGCTGTCATCGGGCAGGCACGCCGAAGCGTCATGGCGCGCGGCCGTGCCTGCGGTTGCCGCGGCCGGGGTGTTCGCATGGCGCGCACACGCGCCGGCGCTTAGCACCACGAGAACGCCAAAGCTTAAGCGGACTGACACGAGTAAGTGGCGATGGTTGCCGCAGCAGCGAGCAGTGGCGCGCGAGTATAGCGATCCGGAGCTGCGGTGCCCGCAGCGCGGGGCGCGACTTTGCGCACAGGACGTGTCATGGGCAGCTGATAGACTTTTTCCACTATGGATCGCAGAAAAATACGCAGCCGGGCGCGTCTGGCCAAGCAACTGATTGAAATCTATCCGATTGTTCCGACGGCGCTGGCGCGCCTGCCGGAGCTGTCGAATAACCTGTTCTTCAGCTGGCATCGGCCGACGCGAGCGCTGTTCGAGGATCTGGATCCCGAGCTCTGGCAGCAGACCGGCGGCAATCCGCGGCTGATGCTCCGCTGCATCAACCAGGAGAATCTGGATCGCGCCGCGGCCAATGCCGAATACCTGCAGCGCTACGGCCAGGTGCTGACGAGTTTCGACGCCTATCTGGCGGCGCCGCCGCCGCGTGCGGATGAGCCGCTGATCGCCTACTTCTGCGCCGAATACGGTTTTCACGAAAGCTTTCCGATCTACTCCGGCGGCCTCGGCATCCTCGCCGGCGACCACTGCAAGGCGGCCAGCGACGAGCGGCTGAATTTCGTTGCGGTCGGCCTGCTCTATAACGAGGGCTACTTCATCCAGGCCGTCGACAGCGACGGCGTGCAGCACGCCAACTACAACGACACCGATCCGCGCGATCTGCCGGTGGACGCGGTCAGGGACGAGCAGGGGCAGTGGCTGCAGGTGCGTGTGCCGATCGCGGGCCGCAGCGTCTGTGCGCGCGTCTGGAAGGCGCGTGTCGGCCGGGTCTCGGTGTATCTGCTCGATACCAATTGCGCGGAGAACGTCGCCGAGGATCGCGATATCACGCGCCGCCTGTACGGCGGCGATGCCGCCATCCGCATCCGCCAGGAGATGATCCTGGGGTTGGGCGGCGTGCGTGCGCTGCGCGCTCTGGGGCTTCAGCCTGCGACCTGGCACATGAACGAAGGCCATGCTGCATTCCTGATCCTCGAACTGGCGCGCGAGAGCATCGGCCGCGGGCTGGACTTTTCGGCCGCGCTCGAAGCAACCGCCGCGCAGTGCGTGTTCACCACGCACACGCCGGTCTCGGCCGGACACGACGCCTTCGACACCGCCCTGTTCACGCACTGCTTCCAGGAGTTCGTGCCCGAGCTCAACGTGCCGATGGAGCGCGTGCTGGCGCTTGGCCTGGCGCCGCATGCCCCGAGCGCCTTCAACATGACGCACCTGGCGTTGCATGGGGCGCGGCGCATGAACGGTGTCAGCCGCATTCATGGCCAGGTCTCGGCGCGGCTGTGCGCCGATCACTGGCCCGAAGTGGCCCCGGAGGACAATCCGGTCGGATACGTCACCAACGGCGTGCACGTCCCGACCTTCCTGGCGCAGACCTGGTCGCGCTTCCTCGATGACAAACTCGGTCCGCAGTGGCGCGACCGCATGTCCGATGGTGGTTTCTGGCGCGCGCTCGAGCAGGTCCCCGACGAAGAATTCTGGCGCACCGCCCAGAGCATCAAGTCGCGCATGCTGGCCGGCGTACGCCTGCGGTTGCAGCGCGAGTATGCCGCCAAGAACCTGAGCCAGGCGCAGCTGCGGCGTGTGACACGCCTGCTCGATCCCGAGCGACCGCAGATCCTGACGCTCGGCTTCGCGCGCCGCTTCGCCACCTACAAGCGCGCCGCGCTCATGATGCGCGATCGCGCGCGCCTGGCGCGCCTGGTGCACGACCCCGAGCGACCGGTACTGTTCCTGTTTGCGGGCAAGGCCCATCCGGCCGATCAGCCCGGGCAGCAGGTGCTGCGCGAGATCAAGCAGCTCATGCTCACACCGGAGTTTGCCGGCCACCTCGTGTTCCTGGAGGACTACGATCTGCAGCTGGCGCGCTGGCTCGTTACCGGTGTCGACGTCTGGCTCAACAATCCGGTAGCGCCGCTCGAAGCCAGCGGTACCTCCGGTATAAAGGCAGCCGTCAATGGCCGGCTGAACCTGAGCATTCTCGATGGCTGGTGGGCCGAGGCCTTCGACGAGCACAACGGCTGGGGCATTCCGGGCGCCAACGTTCAGGACCCGAACCGCCGCGACGAGCTCGATTCGGCGGCGATGCTCGACACGCTCGAGGAGGAAGTGGTGCCGCTGTACTACGCGCGCAATGGTGGCGGCTTTTCGTCCGAATGGGTGCGCCGCTGCAAACATGCCATGGCGTCGGTCATTCCGCACTTCAACATGGGCCGGGTGGTGCAGGACTACGCGCGTGGGTTGTACTACCCGGCGGCCTCGCATCACCAGCGCATCATGCAGGGCGGCCAAGAGGCCGTGGCGGCCTTTGCCGGCTGGAAGCAACGTATACGCGAACGTTGGGGTGGCGTGCATCTGCGCCGGTTGTCGGAGCCGCCGCGCGAACTGCCACGTGGCGGCCAGTTGAACGTGCGCGTGGCCGCGGCGCTCAACGGGCTCGGCGAGCGCGACGTGCGCGTGGAGTTCCTGGCGCGGCGTGTGTTGCCGCAGTCGCGCTCGGAGCTGCCGGCGCTGTCATCGTTCCGCAGTGAGCCGGACGATGCCTGGCGCGTGGCACTGCGTGCCACCGGAGAGATCGACTCCGACGGCTCGCACATCTACGAGCTGCAGGCGCGGCCGCCGGCGTCGGGGCAATTCGCCTATGAAATCCGCATTCATCCGACACACGATCTGCTCGCGCATCCGATGGAACTCGGGCTGTTGAAACGGCTGTAGGACAAGCGCGCAGCCCCTCGAGATAGCTGTCGTTTTCCCAGCGCAGCAAGTTACACTAGCATGCGCGTCCCCGAGGACTCGAATGCATGGCTAAACCACAGTCGCGCGCTTCTTCCGGCCGCTACGTCAGTCGCCTTACCAGCGGTGCACTGGCCGTCGTCATGGCGGGAGGTCGCGGTGAGCGGCTCCGGGACCTGACGCTGCATCGTTGCAAGCCGGCCACGCCGTTCGGCGGCAAATTTCGCATCATCGACTTCGTGCTCTCCAATTGCGTCAATTCCGGCATCCGCCAGATCTACCTGATGACGCAGTACAAGGGGCAGTCGCTGATCCAGCACGTGCAACGTGGCTGGAGCTACCTGCGGGGCGAATTCGGCGAGTTCATCGACGTGGTGCCGGCGCAGCAGCAGGTCGGCATGCACTGGTATCGCGGCACGGCCGATTGCGTCTACCAGAATCTCGATCTGATCCGCGCGCTGCGGCCCAAGCACGTGCTGATTCTGGCCGGTGATCACATCTACAAGATGGACTACGGCCCGATGATTGCCTATCACGTGGAGAAGGGTGCCGACATCACCGTCGGCGTGGTGGAGGTGCCGCGGGAACATGCCCGCGACTTCGGCGTGCTGTCGGTGACCGAATACAATCGCGTCACCGATTTCAAGGAAAAGCCGAAGAACCCGGATTCGATCCCAGGTCGGCCAGGCGTGGCGCTGGCGTCCATGGGCATCTACATTTTCAACGCGCGCCTGCTCGAGAAACTGCTGATCGCCGATGCCGCCAACGACAAGTCGGCGCACGACTTCGGCAAGAACGTCATCCCCGCGGCGATCGAGGCACTGCAGGTAGTCGCCTATCCGTTCACCGACGTCAAGACGCGCGCGCAGAACTACTGGCGGGACGTCGGCACCGTCGATGCCTTCTACGAGGCCAACCTCGAGCTGGTGCATGTCGCGCCGGAGCTCAACCTCTATGACGAGGAGTGGCCCATCTGGACCTACCAGCTGCACCAGCCGCCGGCCAAGTTCGTGCTCGATGAGCAGGGACGGCGCGGCATGGCGGTGAACTCGATGATCTCGGGGGGGTCCATTATCTCCGGTGCCTTCGTCAATCAGTCGCTGCTGTTCTCCAACGTCCGGGTCGAGGAACGCTCGACCATCTTCCGCTCGGTGGTGTTGTCGAACGTCAAGATCGGAGTCGGTTGCAACGTCAGCCAGGCCATCCTCGACGAGGGCTGCGAAATCCCGGACGGCATGCAGATCGGAGTCGATCGCGCCGCCGATGCGGCGCGCTTCTACCTCACCGACCAGGGAGTGGTACTGGTGACCCCCGACATGCTCGCGAAGCTGGTCAGCCAGCGCGCATGACCGAACGGGTGCTCGAACGACGCCGTTCCGGCGTGCTGCTGCATCCCACCTCGCTGATCACATCGCAGCGCGGCGCGCTCGGTGCGCAGGCGCGCGACTTCGTCGACTGGCTGGCGCAGGCCGGCTTTGCCATCTGGCAGCTGCTGCCGCTGGGTCCACCGGGCGGGGGCGGTTCCCCCTACTGGGCACGTTCCGACTTTGCGGGTAATCTCGCCATGCTCGACCGGCAGGAGCTGCCCGATCTGCGCAAGCAGCGCGCCGACTACGACGCCTTCCGCGCTACCAGCCGCGACTGGCTGGATGACTACGTGCTGTTCGAGCAGCTCGCCGAGCAGCTGCAGCAGCCCTGGTGGGAGTGGCCTGCGGAGTTGCGTGCACGAGCGCCGCAGGCGCTCGAGCGAGTCCGCACGCAGCATGCCGATCAGCTCGAACAGCGGCGCATCGACCAATGGTATTTCGAGTGGCAGTGGCGCGCCTTGCGCCGCTACGCCCAGCAGCGCGGCGTGCGGCTGTTCGGTGATCTGCCGATCTACGTTGCACCCGATTCGGTCTCTACCTGGGCACAGCCGCTGCAGTTTCGGCTGCAGCCCGACGGCCGGCCGGCGCTGCTGGCCGGTGTGCCGCCGGACTACTTCTCAGCCGATGGTCAACTCTGGGGCAATCCGTTGTACGACTGGGAGCAGGCCCGCAAGGATCAGTTTGCGTTCTGGCGGGCGCGCTTCGCGCGCCAGCTGCACCGGTTCGACCTGGTGCGCATCGATCACTTCAGGGGCCTGGCGGCCTACTGGGCCGTAAAGGCTGGCGCGCGCACGGCACGCGAAGGGCGCTGGGAGCCCGCTCCAGGCGAGGCGCTGTTCCAGGCACTCAAGGCGGACTGCCCGGAACTGCCGGTCGTGGCGGAGGATCTCGGCGTCATTACCGCCGATGTCGATGCCCTGCGCCGCAACTTCCGTCTGCCAGGCATGCGCGTGCTGCAGTTCGGCTTCGACGGATCGGGTACCAATCCTCATCTGCCGCACAACTATGCCACCGACATCGTCGGCTATGCGGGCACCCACGACAACGATACCACCGTGGGCTGGTACCGGAGCCTGTTGCCGCCGGAACGGGCCCGCGTCGACTTCTACCTCGGCAGGGATGCCGAACACATGCTCGATGGCATGTTGCGGGCAACGCTCGGTTCGGTTGCGCAGCTCGCGATCCTCTGCGCGCAGGATTTGCTGCGGCTCGGATCCGAGGCGCGACTGAATACACCCGGTACCTCCCAGGGCAACTGGAGCTGGCGACTGCCGGCCGGCGCACTCGATGCGCCGATGGCACAGCACTACGCCGCCCTCAATCGGGTCTATGGCCGCATCGGTCCGCAGGATTGGCGGAGCGCGGCATGAAACGTCTGGCCCCGACACTGCTGGCGGCGCTCGGAGTTGCCGCCGGCTGCGCCACCCTGGTGCCAAAGCTGCAGCCACCGGTTTTGACGGTCACGCGCGTCGAGCTCGGCGGGGGCTCGCTCGATCAGCAGCAGTTGCATCTGACGGTGCACGTCGTCAATCCCAATGCGCGCGAGATCAAGGTCCGCGGCATCGATTGCAACCTGGAACTGTCCGGCCAGGCGTTTGCAACCGGCGCTACCGATGCGGCCTTTACGCTGCCGGCGTCGGGTGAGACCGATTTCGGCCTCAACGTAACCGCCAATCTCAATACCGCGTTGCTGGCACTGCTCGGCGGTCTCGGGCGCAGGACCGTCGACTATCACTTCTACGGCGTCGTACACCTGGGGGAGGGGCTGTTGCGTAACATCCCGTTCGACCAGCGCAGCAGTCTGCGGATGTAGCGGGCGCTAGCTGCGCAGCAGCCGCTCGTAGGCGTCCACATAGCGTGGCACCTGCCGGCTCCAGGAAAAATCCTGTGCCATGCCGTTGCGAACCAGCTTCTGCCAGATGGCCGGATCCCGATAGAGATCCAGCGCGTACCCCACCGCCCACATGACCGCGCCGGCATCGTAGTCGTTGAACACCACACCGGTACCGTCGCCGCCGGTCACCGGATCGAAGTGGCGGACCGAATCCGCCAGGCCCCCGGTCCGCCGCACCAGCGGCACGGTACCGTAGCGCATGCTGTACATCTGGTTGAGGCCACACGGCTCGTAGCGCGAGGGCATCAGGAACATGTCGCTGGCGGCCTCGATCCAGTGGGCGAGCTCATCGCTGTAGCCGGCGTGAAAATGTACCCGCGACGGGAACAGCTGCTGCATGCGCTGCAGGAACGCCTCGTAGCGCGCCTCGCCGCTGCCGAGGATGACCAGGTTGAACTGGCGGCTGGGCATCAGTCGCGGTAACGCCTCGAACAGCAGGTCGAGGCCCTTCTGCTCCGCCAGTCGGCCGACGCTGCCGATGAGCGCGGTGTTGTACGCGTGGTCGAGCCTGAGCCGCTGCAGCAACTGCTGCTTCAGCCTCGCCTTGCGCTCGAGCGTATCCGGTCCGAACTGCAGCGGTAGATGCCGGTCGTGCCGCGGATCCCAGTCGTCGTAATCGACGCCGTTGAGAATGCCGATCACGTCGGCACTGCGCGCGCGCAGCACCCCGTCCAGGCCCGCACCGTATTCCGGCGTCTGGATCTCGCGCGCGTAGGTCGGGCTCACGGTCGTGATCAGGTCGGCGTATTGCAGGCCGGTGCCGAGCAGATTGATCTGGCCGGCGGCAAATGCGCGCTGGTCCAGCAGGTGAGTCTCGCCGGTGGGCAGCAGGTCAGCCAGCGAGGAGGCCGCGATGATGCCCTGATAGCCGATGTTGTGCACCGTCAGCACCGTGCGCGCGTCCTGGAACAGCCGGTCCCAGGCGTACTGCGTCCGCCGCAGCAGCGTACCCGCAGCTGCGTGCCAGTCGTTGAAGTGCATGATCTGCGGCGCGAACTGCAGTCTCTGGCAGCAGATGAAGGCCGCGTGGGTCAGTACCAGGAAGCGCCGGTGCTCATCCGGGTCGGTGGTATAGAGTGCCGCCCGGCCGAAGGCCTCCGGGCACTCCACCAGGTAGACGACGTTGCGCGCGCCGTCGGCGCGCGGCGTCAGAATCGAGAACTCGTAGCGCCGATAGCCGATCTGCACCGATAGCTGCTGCAGCCCGGTCACCGGCTCGAGGCCAAACGCGTCGCGCGGGATCGCGGCGTAAGCCGGCATGAACAGCCGGATGTCGTGGCCGCCAGCATGCAGGTATTTGAGCAGTGCACCGGAAACATCGGCGAGGCCGCCGGTCTTTGCGTATGGCGTCGTCTCGGAGGTGACAAAGCAAATACGCAGCCGCATGCCCTGATTTTACCCATTAATGTTACCCATTATGATGAGGCTTATGCGCGCCGTGACCGTTTACCTGACGCTGCTGCTGTTGCTGGCCCTGTCGTTCGGAGCGGGACTGGCAGCGTCCGAGTGGCCACGGTGGTGCTCGCGGC
>JBAUYT010000136.1:0-16393 GCA_049584935.1 Steroidobacteraceae bacterium | reverse complement strand
CCGCCCGGCGAGACGCGCCGCGCGCGCGCGAACAGCTCCTCGGAGGCGCCGCCGCCCGTGTTCCTGCTCACGCCTGCAGCCATTCGCGCGCGAAACGCGCGCCATAGGTGATGATCATGGCAGCACCGGCACGGGCAAATGCGGTCATGATCTCGCGGTGCAGCGCGGCGCGTGCCGCCAGTCCCTGAGCGGCCAGCGCTTCGAGCGCGGCGAATTCTCCGCTGACGTGGTACACCGCCCAGGGCTTGCGGATCTCTCGCGACAGCTCGCGCAACAGGTCGAGGTAGGGCAGGCCCGGCTTCACCATGAGGATGTCGGCGCCTTCATCGGCGTCGCGCTGCGCGCACAGCCAGGCATCGCCGGGTCTGGCCGGGTCGAGCTGATAGCTGGCGCGATCCTTGAGGGCCGTGCCCTTGGGCGCAGAATCCGCCGCCACGCGGAACGGCCCATAGAGCGTCGAATGAAACTTGACCGCGTAGCTCATGAGGATGGTGCGCTCCAGGCCCGCGCCGTCCAGGCGGCGGCGAATTGCACCGATGCGGCCGTCCATCATGTCGCTAGGCGCCACGCAATCGGCACCGGCCTGCGCGTAGCTGAGTGCCGCCTGCTCGAGCTCGGCCACGCTGGCGTGGTTGTCGAGGTGGTCGCCCTCCGCGGCGAGCACGCCGCAGTGACCGTGCGGCGTCGAGGAGCACAGGCAGACGTCCGTGGCCAGCCAGATGTCGTGGCCGAATCGCTGCCTGAGCGCGTGGATCTGTCCGGACGTGAAGCTCCAGTCGATGGCGCGCTCGCTGCGTGCCCGTGGCACCCCGAACAGCAGAAATTTGCGCACGCCGGCAGCCAGGTCCTGCTCGACCTGTCGCAGCAGCGAGTCGGGGTTGTCCTGGTGCACGCCGGTGAGACCCGGCACCGGCTGCCGCGAGGCGATGCCTTCGGCGACGAACAGCGGCTGGATCAGCTGATCCAGCCGCACGTGGATTTCGCGCACCAGCTCCCGTACGTGCTCGTTCTGGCGCAGGCGGCGTAGATTCATCGAGCTCATAACCGACAAATCATGACGTTAAACGGGCGCAGGCAGGTCACGCAGTGTCACGCCGGATGTGCCGGACCTCACGCTTGGACTACCATCAGCCAAGTGGATTATCTGCCAGTATTTCTCGACTTGCGTCATCGGCTCACGGTCGTCGTGGGTGGCGGCGCGGTGGCGTCGCGCAAGGTGCAGCTGCTGCTTCAGGCCGGCGCGCGCGTGCGAGTTGTGGCGCCGGATCTGCACCCGGAGCTGGTTCTGGACCGGGACGCAGGCCGCATCGAGGCGCGCACGGTCGCGTTCGAGCCCAGCCATCTCGATGGCGCCATGTTTGTGATCGCCGCCACCAACCTGCCGGAAGTGAATAGCGCCGTAGCGGCGGCCGGCAGCGCGCGCGGCATCTTCGTCAACGCGGTCGACGACAGCAGCGCGTCGAGCTGCATCATGCCGGCCATTGTCGACCGTTCGCCAATCATCGTGGCCATCGGCAGCTCGGGCCAGTCGCCAACGCTTGCGCGTCGTGTACGAACGCAGCTCGAAGCGCTGCTGCCGGCCCGGCTCGGTGAGCTGGCGCGACTTGCGGGCCGTGCGCGCGCGCGGGTACAGCAGGCATTGCCGGACATCGAACAGCGGCGGCGCTTCTGGGATCGATTGTTCGCGGGCAGCGTAGCCTCCAAGGTATTTGCTGGCAACGATGCCGAGGCGGAGGCGCTGCTCGATGCTCAGCTCGCGGCCCCGGCGAGTGTGCCGCGCGGCGAGGTGTACCTGATCGGCGCCGGGCCGGGTGATCCGGATCTGCTGACACTGCGCGCGCTGCAGTTGCTGCAGCAGTCCGACGTGGTGCTGTACGATCGCTTGGTCAGCGCAGCGGTGCTCGATCGCGCGCGACGGGATGCGGAGCGCATCTACGTCGGCAAGGAGTCGGGCAGACACCGCGTGACGCAGCAGCGCATTCATGCGCTGCTGCTGGAGCACGCCGGCCGCGGCCGGCGCGTTGCCAGGCTCAAGGGCGGTGACCCGTTCATCTTCGGACGCGGCGGCGAGGAAATCGATGCGCTGGTGGCCGCCGGTATTCCGGTCGTGGTCGTGCCGGGCATCACGGCGGCGCTGGGCGCGGCAGCGTCGGCCGGACTGCCTTTGACTCAGCGCGGCCTGGCGCAGTCGGTTACATTCGTGACTGCCCAGGGCGAGGACGCCGAGCTGCTCGACTGGCGCGCGCTGGCAGCGCCCGGCCAGACGGTGGTGTTCTATATGGGCGTTTCGCAGTTGCCGCGGATCGTCGGGCACCTGCTTGCGCATGGGGCCCCGGCTTCGCGCCCGGTCGCCATAGTCGAGCGCGCCACTTTGCCGGAACAGCGGGTGCTGGCGGCAACCCTGCGCGATATCGTCGGCCGCGCACAATCAGCCGGCGCAGCGGCGCCCGCGCTGCTGCTGGTGGGCGAGGTGGCGGGCCGCGCTACCGCCGCAGCTTTGGAGATCGCCGCCAGGAGGACAGGAAACGCATGAATGTAGTGCAGGACTTTGTCGCGGCCATCGGCCGGACACCGTTGATCCGGCTGCGTCGTGTCAGCGAGGAGACCGGCTGCGAGATCTACGGTAAAGCTGAATTCATGAACCCGGGTGGCTCGGTCAAAGACCGGGCAGCGCGCGCCATCGTGCTCGACGCCGAGCAGCGTGGCGTGCTCCAGCCGGGCGGCACGGTGGTCGAGGGGACCGCCGGCAATACCGGCATCGGTCTGGCGCACGTCTGCAATGCGCGCGGCTATCGCTGCGTCATCGTCATGCCGGACAATCAGTCGCCGGAGAAGTATGCGCTCATCGAAGCGCTTGGCGCCGAGGTGCGGCGCGTCAAGACCGTGCCGTACAGTGACCCGAATCACTACCAGAAAGTGGCGGGCCGGCTGGCGGACGAGCTGCCGGATGCCATCTGGGCCAATCAGTTCGACAACACCGCCAACCGCCGTGCACACCTCGAGACAACAGGACCGGAGATCTGGGAGCAGACCGGCGGCCGCGTCGATGCCTTCGTGGCCGCCAGCGGCACCGGCGGTACCGTAGCCGGCGTTTCGGAGTATCTGAAATCGCGCTCCAGCAAGGTGCGCACGGTGGTGGCCGACCCGCCAGGCAGCGCGTTGTTCGAGTACATCCGCCATGGCGTCGTCAAGGTCACCGGCAGCGGTTCGATCACCGAAGGCATCGGCATTGGCCGCGTGACCGCCAACATGCAGGATGCGCCAATCGATGATGCCGTGCACATCGAGGATCCCGAGACCGTCAGTCATGTCTATCGCCTGCTGCGCGAGGAAGGATTGTTCGTCAGCAGCACCAGTGGCATCAACGTGGCCGCGGCGGTGCGCGTGGCGCGCCAGCTCGGCCGCGGACACACGGTCGTGACCGTTCTGTGCGACGACGGCTCCAAATACTTGTCACGGCTGTTCAATCGGGAGTGGCTGGCGCAGAAGGGGCTGCTGCAGGCCGCAGGTCTGTCGGACAAATGAAATTCTCTGCAAGCGCAATGACGGCAGGCCTGCTCTGGGTTGGGCTGGCAGCCGCACCTGCGCAGGCGGCGTGGCTGTCGCGCGGCGTCGACGGCATCATGGGCACGCGCATCTACGTCGAGCTGTGGGCGGAAGACGATGCCAAGGCGCGCGGCGAGCAGGCCATCGATGCGGTCATGGACGAGATGCGGCACATCGATGAGAGCATGAGTGTCTACAAGCCGACCAGTGAAGTGTCCAGGGTCAACGACCTGGCGGCCAGGCAGCCGGTGAAGATAAGTCCGGAGCTGTTCCAGCTCCTGACCACTGCGCTCGAGTACTCGCGCATCACCGAGGGCGCCTTCGACATCACCTACGCCAGCGTTGGCTACATGTACGATTTTCGCGAGCGCAAGCGGCCGACCGAACAGCAGATTGCAGCGGCGCTACCCGCGGTCAACTACCGGCACGTGCTGCTGGATCCGGCCACCAGCACGGTGCGCTTCTCGCAACCCGGCGTGCGCATCGATCTCGGCGGCATCGCCAAGGGCTTTGCGGTCGACAAGGGTATCGAGATCCTGCAGCAGCGCGGCTACACACACGCGCTGGTGAATGCGGGTGGCGACAGCCGCGTCATCGGCGACCGCTTCGGCAAGCCGTGGGTCATCGGCATCCGGCATCCCGATCACCCCGACCAGGTCATCACGCGCGTGCCGCTGACCGACAGCGCCTTCTCGACCTCAGGCGATTACGAACGCTACTTCGACGAGGGCGGCGTGCGCTATCACCACATCATCGATCCGCACACCGGCCATTCCGCCAGCAAGGTGCGCAGCGCCACGGTGATCGCGCCCACCGCGACGCGGACCGATGGCTTATCGAAGACCGCCTTCGTGCTGGGCCCCGACGAGGCACTGCGCATCTATAACAGCCTGCCGGACGTGGATGCGATCCTGGTCACGCCAGACGGCCGCATCCTCTATACCAAGGGTCTGGCGCCGCCTGCGGGCGCGCCGGCGGCCCACTAGGACCCGTAGCGGGCACAGAGCCGGAACTGCGGCTCAGGACCTGCAGCGTCGCCGCATGCGAGGCCATGCGCTGTCACAATGGGGTCGACCTGCGTGAGTGGCAGAGCAGCGGCTGCTAGCGGGCGAACACCCTGGCAAAGAACCACTTCAGCACCGAGGCAGCGAGCAAAGTCGCCGCCACGCTGGCGCCCCAGATGGCGGCGAACCAGAGCAGCCGCCGAGACCTCGAGGCGGACGGCATGGCAGATGCCTCAGTGGTAGCCTGCGGCGCCGACTTTGCCGCGAAACACCCAGTAGGCATGCGCGGTGTAGGCGACGATGATCGGAATCAGGATCACCGTGCCGATCAACATGAAGCGTTGGCTCGAGGCAGGCGATGCCGCATCGAGGATCGTGACGCTCTCGGGCACGAGGTAGGGGAACATGCTGACGCCGAGGCCGACGTAGCTGAGCGCAAACAGCCCCAGCGTCAGCAGGAAGGGCGCGCGCTCCCAGCGATGCTTGAGCGCCAGAAAGAACAGCACCGCGGAGATCAACACCAGCAGCGGCACCTGCGCGGACAGCAGCACGCTCGGCCACGCGAACCAGCGCTGCGCATACTGTGAGTGCAGTGCCGGGGTCGCGAGACTGACGGCGGCGATGCCGAGGATGAGCCCGGCGCCGCAGCGACGCGCCAGCTGGTAGGCGTGCTGCTGCACCTCGCCCTCGGTCTTGAGGATGATCCAGCCCGCGCCGAGGGCAGCGTAACCGGCCATTAGCGCGAGACCACTCAGCACACTGAATGGAGACAGCCAGTCCCACCAGCCGCCGGCATAGTGCCGCCCTTCGACGCGCACGCCCTGCAGGATGGCGCCGAGCGCCACGCCCTGCATGAAGGCCGCCAGCGCCGAGCCTGCAAAGAACGCCCGGTCCCAGAAATTGCGGCCACGCCGGGTGCGCCAGCGGAATTCGAACGCGACGCCGCGGAAGATGAGGCCCAGCAACATGGCAATGACCGGCGTATAGAGAGCCGGCATCAGGATGGCGTAGGCCAGGGGAAAGGCCGCCATGAGACCGCCGCCGCCGAGGATGAGCCAGGTCTCGTTGCCGTCCCACACCGGCGCGATGCTGTTCATGACCGTGCCGCGCTCGTGTTCGTCACGAAACAGCGGAAACAGGATGCCGAGTCCCAGGTCGAACCCGTCCATGACCACGTAGGCAAAGACGGCCGCCGCCACGATGCCTGCCCAGACGTAGCTGAGCACGATATCGCCCGACATCAGACCAGCCCCTGCGGCACGATGCCGGCGCTGCGCTGCGGCTCCTGTGCCGGCGGAGTCGGAGGCGTCTCGCCGGCGTGCGGCGCCGAGCCCATGAGCCTGAGAATGTAGAACGCGCCGGCGCCGAACACCGTGAAATACACCACGGCGAAAGCGGCAAGCGAGGCAGCGACCGCCGGGGTCGCCAGCGGCGAGGCGGCGTCAGCCGTGCGCAGCACGTGATAGATAGTGAAGGGCTGCCGGCCGACCTCGGTGGTGAACCAGCCGGCGATGACGGCGAGAATGCCGGCTGGCCCGAGCAGCAGCGCGCCACGGTGCAACAGGCGGTTCGAGTACAGCGTGCCGCGCGCGCGCGCAATCAGGCTGCCGAGGCCGAGCGCGAAGATTGCAAAGCCCAGGGCCACCATGATGCGGAACGTCCAGAAGATCACCGCCACCGGAGGCCAATCGCTGCGTGGGATGGAGTCCAGGCCGGCGAGCGGCGCATGCAGATCATGTTTGAGCACCAGCGAGGACAGCTCGGGGATCTCGATGGCGCCGCGTACACGCCCGGCGTCCTGATCGGGCAAGCCGAACAGTATCAGTGGCGCGCCGCCGGTGCTGCTTTCGAAGTGCCCTTCGATGGCCATGATCTTGGCTGGCTGGTGCTCGAGCGTGTTGAGGCCATGCATGTCGCCCGCGAGGATCTGGATCGGTGCCACCAGCGCCGCCATCCACATGGACATCGAGAACATCCGGCGCGTTTCCGCGGTATCGTGACCGCGTAGCAGATGCCAGGCGGCGACGCCACCCACCACCAGTGCGGTGCTCAGGTAGGCGGCCAGCACCATGTGCACCAGCCGGAATGGGAACGAGGGGTTGAAGATGATGGCGAACCACGACTGCGGCAGCAGCTGGCCGTTGGCGCCGGTGATGAAGCCGGCAGGAGTCTGCATCCAGCTGTTGGCCGCCAGGATCCAGAAGGCCGAGGTCAGCGTGCCGGCCGCCACGGCCAGCGTGGCAGCGTAGTGCAGCGATTTGCCCACACGTGCCAGGCCGAACAGCATGATGCCGAGGAAGCCCGCCTCGAGAAAGAACGCCGTCAGCACCTCGTAGGCCATCAGCGGCCCGATGATCGGCCCGGCGCGATCGGCGAATACCGACCAGTTGCTGCCGAACTGGTAGGACATCACCAGGCCCGACACCACTCCCATGCCGAATACGACCGAAAAGATCTTGAGCCAGTACTTGAAGAGATTGAAATAGGTCTCACGACCAGTGGCGAGCCAGAGTCCTTCGAGAACCGCGAGGTAGCTGGCGAGTCCAATCGAGATGGCCGGAAACACGATGTGAAAAGCCATCGTGAAGGCGAACTGGGCGCGGGCGAGCAGGATGGCGCTGGCGGTCACGATTCAGTCCCGCGGTTATGATAGCAGGAGCAGGATAGTCCTAATGGAGATGACAATGCGAATACAGGTGCTGGCATGGGCCTCGCTGCTGTTGGCGATCTGTTCGGTTACGCAGGCGGCCGAAAGCTGGGAGCAGGGGGTCAACTATTTTCTGATCGAGCCGCCGCAGCCGACCGCTGCGCCGCCAGGCAAGATCGAGGTCACCGAGGTGTTCTCGTATGCCTGTCCGGCGTGCAATCACTTCTATCCGGTGGCCGATAAGCTCAAGGCAAGTCTGCCCGCCAATGCGGAAATGGATTTCATACCGGCGGGGTTCCGGCCCGATGAGGACTGGCCCATGTTCCAGCGCGCCTTCTATGCAGCGCAGGTGCTCGGCATCGACAAGCGCACGCACGATGCGATGTTCGACGCCGTCTGGAAGACCGGAGAACTGGCGATCGCCGATCCGCGCACCAACCGACTCAAGAATCCGCTGCCCAGCATCCAGGATGCGGCGGCATTCTACGCGCGCGCGGCCGGCATCAAGCCCGAAGCATTCGTTGCGGCTGCAAATTCATTCGGCGTCGACACCAGGGTGCGGCAGGCCGATCAGATGATCAAGGCCTATCGGGTCGAGAGCACGCCCACGATCGTGGTCGCCGGCAAGTACCGGCTGGACGCGCAGTCGGCCGGCGGCCCCGATCAGCTCATCGAGCTGGTGAAATACCTGGTGGCCAAAGAATCGGGCGGCGCTGCACCCAAGGCAGCGGCACACTGATCCGCGGCGACGCCGCGCTCAGCGCGGCGTCGCTGGCGGCGAAGGCGCCGGGCCCCCGCGATCCGGCCCGAAGTGCCGGTCGGCCACCAGGCACAGGATCTCGAACATCATGGTGGCGGCGACCAGCGCGGTGTTGCCGGTCTGATCGTAGGCCGGCGCCACCTCGACCACGTCGCCGCCGATGAGATTGAGCCCGCGCAGTCCACGCAGCAGGCGCTGTGCTTCGAGCGTCGTGATGCCGCCGATCTCGGGCGTGCCGGTGCCCGGCGCGTACACCGGGTCGAGGCCGTCGACGTCGAACGAGATGTAGGTGGAGCCGTCGCCCACCACCCTGCGTGCCTCCTCGATGACGCGCTCGACGCCGAGCTCGCTGAATTCCTCGATGAAGATGACGCGCATGCCGTGCGAGAGCGAAAACTCGATGCCATCCATGAAATTCTGGCCGCCGCGGATGCCGATCTGGATGGTGCGGCGGGGATCGAGCACGCCGGCTTCGACCGCGAGCCTGAATGGAGCTCCGTGCGTGAACTTCGAGCCGTAGAACTCGCCCCAGGTGTCGCAGTGCGCATCGATGTGCACCATGCCGATGGGCTCGTCGGCGGCGATGGCGCGAAAGATCGGGTAGGTGATCGAATGATCGCCGCCGGCGCTGATCGGCAGGATGCCGGCGGCGTGCACCTGGCGAAAGAACGTCTCGATGTCTTGGTTCTGCTTCTCCAGGTCGTAGCGATGGGTCAGCCGCACGTCGCCGAGGTCGGCGATGCGGCACAGCTCGTAGGGATTGACGCCGAGCCCAAGATTGAAGGCGCGCATCAGGCTCGAGGAGTTGCGAATCTCGCGCGGGCCATGACGGGCACCCGGCCGGTTGGTGACGCCGAGGTCGGTGGGGACGCCGATGAGGCCAATGTCGACCGCATCGAGCGAGCTGGCGAGCGGCGCCCGCATGAAGGTGGCGATCTCGGTAAAACGGGGCTGCTTCATCGGATCGTAGCGCTCAGCCGATACGGCGTCCGAGCGCAGGTAGCTGTCATCGTTCATGCGTGCATCCTTGTCATGTGGCCGGTGCCGAGACTTACCAGCACGTACACCGTAAGGCTGCCTCCGAGGCCGACATAGATGGGCCAATCGGAGTCGATGCCCTTGAGCGTCAGCAGCAGGCAGACGAGGATACTGCCCGCCGCAATGGAGGCAAGCGCCGCGGGCGCCGTGCCGCGGCGCCAGAGAATGGCGCCGAGCACGGCCACGAGCAATCCTCCAACCAGCAAATCATAGGCTACCGTGAGCGCCGCGATGACATCATGCATGCAGCAGGACAGCGCAATCATGACCGCGCCCAGCGCCAGCGTGAAGCCGCGGCTCTGGTCCACGCCGCCGCGGCCGCGGGCCCGGCGCAGCGGCAGCCAGACGTCCTCCAGCAGTACGGTCGATGCTGCCAGCAGGCAGGCGCTGGCAGTCGACATGATGGCGGCCAGGGCGGCCGCGAGCACCAGGCCGCGCAATCCAATCGGCAGCACGGCGTTGACGATTTCGGCAAACGCAGCGTCGGCGTCGCCGAGTGGCGGCAGGAACAGCCGGCCGGCGGCGCCGATAACGGCACCGGCGAGCGCATAGCACAGGCAATAGCAGCCGACGCCGATGCCGCCATAGCGCGCCACCGGCACACTGCGGGCGGTGAACACGCGTTGCCAGACGTCCTGGCCGATGATGATGCCGAAAAAATAAAGGATGAAGTAGGAGACGATCTTGCCGCCGCCGATGGCGCCAAAGGAAAAGAAGCTGACGGGCAGATGCGCGTGCATCGCTGCAAGACCACCCGCATGCCAGATGGCGCCCGGCAGCAGGATGAAAAAGATGCCGACGGTCTTGACGACGAACTGGATGATGTCGGTCAGTGTCAGCGACCACATGCCACCGAGCACCGAGTACAGCACCATGACCGCGCTGCTGAGCAAAATCGCCGGCGTGCTCGGAACACCGACGATCACCTGCATGACCGAACCCACGGCGATGGTGGCGGTAACGGCGACCATGAGGTCGTAGGCCACCATGACCACGCCGCCGGCGATGCGCGCGATGCGGCTGTAGCGCCGCTCGAGCAGCTCCGGCACGGTGTAGAGCTTGAGCCCGAGTATGCGGCCGACCAGCACGATGCTCAGCATCAGGATCCCCAGGCCGAGCATGAACACGACCCACATGCCGGACACACCGTACTGGTAGCCGAGTTTGACGCCGCCTACGGTCGAGGCACCTCCGAGCACGATGGCCGCCAGCGTGCCTGAGTAGAGCCAGGGTCCCACGGAACGTCCGGCAACCAGGAACTGATCCTGCGTGGTGGCGCGCCGACGTGCCCAGAATCCGGCAGCGACGATGATGCCCATGTAGAGCATGACCACCAGGAGATCGAGCCGAGCCACGTCAGCGCAGACGTTCGAGCAGCGCGTCCATCATGGCGTCACAGCGCTGCAGTTGATCCGTGGTGATGAATTCGTCGGGCTTGTGGGCCTGATCGATCGATCCCGGGCCGCAGACCACGGTGGCGATGCCGAGCCTGCCGCTGAACAGGCCGCCCTCGGTACCGAACCCGACCTTGACCTGCTCGCGGTTGCCGGTCAGCTGCGCGGCCAGCGCAACCACGTCGGCATCGGAGGCGGTCTCGAGCGCTGGAAATTCGTGCAGCAATTCGAAATCGATGCCGATGTCGGCAGCGGCAACCATCTTCACGACGTCGGCGGCATCGCCGCGTATGGCCTGGATGATGGCGCCGACATCGTCCGATGGCAGGTTGCGGATCTCGAACTCGAATTCGCAGTGGTCGGGCACGATGTTGAGCACCGTGCCTCCCTGGATGACGCCGACGTGCAGGGTCGTGTGCGGCACTTCGTAGGCGGCATCGGGCGCGCTCGACCAGGCAATGTCTCCCTGGCGTTCGCGGATGCGCGCGATCAGGTCGGCCGCCAGGTGAATGGCGTTGACGCCACGGTCGGGATTGGCGGAATGCGAGGCGCGGCCGCGGCAGCGCACTTTGACCGCCACTTTGCCCTTGTGGCCGATGGCCGATCGCAGCAGCGTCGGCTCGCCGACGATGCAGAAGCGCGGGCGGTGGCTCCAGCCCGCCATGTCGTCGATGAGCGAGCGCACGCCCACGCAGCCGACCTCCTCGTCATACGAGAACGCCAGCTGCAGCGGCTGCCGCAACGGCTGCTGGCTCGCCAGCTGTGAGGCTCGCAGCGCGCACGCCAGAAATCCCTTCATGTCGGCCGAGCCGCGCGCAAACAGCTGCTCGCCGCGTTGTCGCATTTCGAAGGGTGGCGACGACCAGGCCTGGCCATCGACCGGCACCACGTCGGTATGACCGGACAGCAGGATGCCGGGCCGCTCGGCCGGCCCGATACTCGCGAACAGATTGGCTTTGCGTCCGTCGCTGTCCGGGTAGAGCTTCGACTCGATGCCGCAACGGCCCAGAAAGTCCTGCACGAACCCGATCAGCGACAGGTTGGAGTCGCGGCTGACGGTCGGAAAGCCGACGAGTCGGTCGAGCAGTTCAGCGCTGTTCATGTGCGCGCAGGCAGACGTGTCATATGCGCGCGGACGGACGTGCCGCGGTGGCGCGTCCGCTACCGAGCGCTCAACCCGCGCTCTTGGCCTTGTATGCCTTAAGTTCGGTGTTGAACTTGTCGGCGAGCTGCTGAACCTTTTCGACCTGCGCGTTGTTGAGCTCCGCGTAGTGCTTCTGCAGCTTGGCCGCATCGCCGCCAGCGTCGACCTTCGCCTGCTGTTCCTGCTGCAGGCAATCGGTGTACTGCTTGACCGCCCCGTCATAGGCCTGGACAGCCTTCTGCGCAGCGATCATTTCCTCGCGCGTCGCTGTGGTGCCATCCGGGATCTGTACTTTGTTGTCGGGCACCGCGCAGTCGGCGAACACGGGACCCGTGCACAGCAGAGCCAGCGCGGATAAGGGCAACAATATTTTCATTGGTTATTCCTCGGCTGTAGGACCCTTATGATGGCCTCACGGCCTGCAAAACTCAAAGCCGGCGCCGCCGCGGCCGCCTGACGCTGCCGGACACTGGCGTGCAGCGCTAATGTTGCCGACAATGCTGGCCATGAGTGTCAGGCGAGTGTTGCGCATGGGCGATCCGTTGCTGCTGCGGATCAGCGAGCCGGTAGCGGCCTTCGGCACCCCGGAGCTGCAGGCGCTGCTCGAGGATATGCGGGACACGATGGCGGCATTGAACGGCGCCGGGCTCGCCGCCCCGCAGATCGGCGTGCCCTGGCGCGTAGTCATCTTCGGCACCGGGGCGCCCAATCCGCGCTACCCGCAGGCAGAGGTCGTGCCCGGTACGGTGCTGATCAATCCGGAGCTGGTGCCGATTGGCTCGCAGATGGAGCAGGACTGGGAAGGCTGCCTGTCGGTGCCGGGCATGCGGGGCCTCGTGCCCCGCTACCGCGAACTGCATTATCGCGGTGCCGACCAGCAGGGCCAAGCCATCGATCGACGCGTCAGCGGTTTTCACGCGCGCGTCGTGCAGCACGAGGTCGATCATCTCGACGGCATCCTCTACCCCATGCGCATGACGGACATGAGTCGCTTCGGCTTCAACGAGGAGCTGTTTCCGGGTCAGGCACCGGTGGACGACTGAACCCGGCGGTACCGATCAGTCACCGCGGCGTGCTGTCAGTTGCCGCAGCGCGCCGTCCGCATCGACCTCGAGCTGCATCTCGATGGGCTGGCAGCACACCTGACAGTCCTCGATGTAAGTGGAAGATCCGGCCGACAGGTCAACCTGGGTCTCGAAGCCTTCGCCGCAGAACGGGCACTGCACACGCTCGAACGAGATTCCCCCGCGCTCGGCCGCCGCGGCGCCGCCTGCATCCGGCTCGATCACCGGCTCGAGACCATAGAGTGCGTCGATGGCGGTGGTGTCCGGAAGCGCGGCTGTCGGATGGCGGGGACGCCGGGTCTTCATCCGCACACCCTAACAAAGCCGCCAGCCGATCGCGTAAGATCCTGAATATGGTGGCAAGCCCGCTGGAATCAGTGCAGCAATCGCTGGCACGGCTGCGTGCCGAGCTGGCCCGCGTACGCGGCGTGGATGAGAACTCCCGGGCGCGGGTGCAGGCCGCGCTGACCGATATCGAGGCCAGATTGCCCGGGAAAGGCGCGGCAGCCGCCACGACTGCCGCGCCACACGGACTCGATGCACTCGCCATCGGCTTCGAGGTCGAGCACCCAACTCTGGCCGCCGGGCTGCGTCAGTTCATCGAACTGCTGGAGCAGGCGGGCCTTTAGGGTTCTGCTGTCGCTGCGCCATGCGCATTTTCCAGTCGGCGATGCGCTTGCCGAGTTCGGTCTTCTGCTCTGGTGTCAGCATGTTGTAGATCTGCTGCTGCACATCGCTCATGCGCTGAATCCGATCGGTTGCCCGCTTCTTGGCGGCCTCGACGGCGGCCTTGTAGTTAGCGTCTCCCGGATTCATGAGTGCCGCCATGTCATCAGGCTTGTGCGTGCCAGCCTGTTTCATGGCATCGAGCCGTGCGCTCATGACGATGATGCGGATCTTCTGGTGCTGCTCCGGGGTGAGGTTGAGATCGCGGAATATCATGCCGCCATCTCCGGGTCCTTCGCCCTGACCGTGGCCGCCGCCGCCCCAGCTGCCCTGATAGGGATGGTGGTGATGACAACGACGGCCGCCGTCCTCGCCTGGATGACCATCCTCGCCCCATTGATTGGGGCCGTGCCAGTCGCCGCCGCGCTGGTCGCCGTCCCCGCGCCATGCGTGCGGTGGGCCGCCGAATGCTTCAGGTCCTGCACCACCCGGTGCGTCCGGGGCGTCTTGCGCCCAGGCACTCACAGCCATGCCGGTCGCAGTCAGCGCAAGAATCAGTCGGTGCCATTGGTTTGACATACAGTCGCCTCGTTCGTCCGGTGTCGTCCGTTGAGACAGGATCTGATAGCGACAGTGCCATGCGGCGTGTCGAGCAGACGCAAATGACCGGTGAAGTTGCGTCAATCTTCGTGAAGAGTGGGAGTCGGCAGCATGAGAGGAAATAGCTTCATGCCGCCGGACGATCAGACCGGGACGGTGTCCTCGCGCGCCGCGCGGCGGCGCTCGTGTTCCTTGAGGAACCGCTTGCGCAGACGAATGCTCTGCGGCGTGACTTCGACCAGCTCGTCCTCGGCAATGAATTCGACCGCGTACTCGATGGTGAGCTGAATCGGCGGCGTCAAAAGGATGGCGTCGTCCTTGCCCGCGGCGCGGACGTTGGTGAGCTTCTTGGTCTTGATCGGGTTGACCACCAGGTCGTTGTCGCGGCTGTGGATGCCGATGATGACGCCTTCGTAGAGCGTCTCTCCCGGACTCACGAACAGCCGTCCGCGCTCCTGCAGCGCGAACAGCGCGTACGCGACCGCCGGCCCGTTCTCGTTGCTGATGAGCACGCCGTTGTGACGGTCGGGGATCTCGCCCTTGACGACTCCGAAGCCATCGAAGATGTGGCTGATCAGCCCGGTGCCGCGCGTCATGGTCATGAAATCGCCCTGGAATCCGATCAGGCCGCGGGCCGGAATGCGGTAGTCGAGCCGTGCGCGACCGGTGCCCTCGACGGCCATGTCGGTCAGCTCCGCGCGACGCTGTCCCAAAGCCTCCATGACCGCGCCCTGGTGGGCTTCGTCGATGTCCACGGTCAGCGCCTCGAACGGCTCGAGCACCTGGCCGTCAACGATCTTCTTGAGCACCTGTGGTTTGCCGACCGCCAGTTCGTAGCCCTCGCGGCGCATGTTCTCGACCAGTATGGTCAAGTGCAGTTCGCCACGGCCGAGCACGCGGAACACGTCCGCGTCGGCAGTTTCCTCGACGCGCAGCGCGACATTGCTCTGCAGTTCGCGGAACAGACGCTCACGGATCTGACGGCTGGTGACGAATTTGCCCTCACGGCCCGCCAGCGGCGAGGTGTTGACCTGGAAGTTCATCGCCAGCGTGGGCTCGTCCACGCGGATCGGCGGCAACCCTTCCGGCGCTTCCGGATCGCACACCGTCAGGCCGATGTTGACGTCCTCGATACCAGTGATCGCGACGATGTCGCCAGCCGGGGCCTCGTCGACCGGTGTGCGCTTGAGGCCGTGAAAGGTGAGCACCTGGCCGATCCTGGCAGGGCCGCGGTCTTCGTCGCCGTAGCGCAGCGCGACGCTGCGGCCGGCGCGCAAGGTACCGCGGCGGATGCGGCCGATGCCGATGCGCCCGACATAGGAGTTGTAATCAAGGGTCGAGATCTGCAGCTGCAGCGGCGCGTCGAGCTCGGTCCTCGGGGCCGGCACATGCTGCAGAATGGCTTCGAACAACGCCGACATGTCCGGATCCCGCCGCGTCAGGTCCAGGCTGGCCCAACCCTGCAGCGCGGAAGCATAGACCACGGGAAAATCGAGCTGCTCATCGGTGGCGCCGAGCTTGTCGAACAGCTCGAAGGTCTGATCGACCACCCAGCCCGCGCGCGCGCCGGGGCGATCGATCTTGTTGACTACCACGATGGCTTTGAGGCCCAGCGCCAGGGCCTTGCGAGTCACGAAGCGGGTCTGCGGCATCGGGCCCTCGACCGCATCGACCAGCAGCAGCACGCCGTCGACCATCGACAGCACGCGCTCCACTTCGCCGCCGAAATCGGCGTGCCCGGGCGTGTCGACGATATTGATGCGGGTGCCGCCGTATTCGATGGCGCAGTTCTTGGCCAGGATGGTGATGCCGCGCTCGCGTTCGATGTCGTTCGAGTCCATCACGCGCTCGCCGACCTTCTCATGGGCGGCAAAAGTGCCGGACTGCTTGAGCAGGCAGTCGACCAGCGTGGTCTTGCCGTGGTCGACGTGGGCAATGATGGCGATGTTGCGGATGGGGCGCTGCATGGACTGCGGTGAGCCACGGTGCGGGAAAAAGGGCGCCGAGGGTAGCAGACCGCCTCATGGGCTGTTAGACTCTTTACAGTCCATAAAGATATCTTTATATGTTTAAAGGCTCCGCAGCCAGCCAGGATCTCACTCAGGTGGTACGCGCGCTCAAGAGCGCTTCAGAGCCCACGCGCCTGCGCCTGCTCGTCCTGCTGAGCCATGGCGAGTTCACCGTGGGTGAGCTGTGCGCCGTGCTCGGGCAAAGCCAGCCGCGCATTTCGCGCCATCTTCGTCTGCTGACGGAAGCCGGTTTTCTCGACCGGTCCCGGGAGCAGCAGTGCGTCTACTACCGGGCCCCGGTGACCGGGCGCTACCTGGAGTGGTCCCGAGTGCTGCTGTCCATGCTCGAACCGGACGGCGCCGTGCTGCGGCGCGATCGCGATCGCGCCGCGCAGGTGGTGCGGGCACGCGCGGCGGTCGCCGCGCGCGAGCTTGGGCCCGAAGCCGCCGGCAGCGACGAGGACCCCCGTGAGGATCTGGCGCGCGTCCTGGTGGAGGAGCTGGGCCCGTCGAGCGTGGAG
>JBAUYT010000135.1:0-2085 GCA_049584935.1 Steroidobacteraceae bacterium | reverse complement strand
GTCAAGGCGGTGGCCGCAGGTCGTCGCTATGTGAGCGCGGAGCTTTCAGAGATGCTGGCGTCCAGTCTCGGCGCCAAGCAGGACCAACCCGCGCACGGACGTTTGACCGAGCGTGAGTTTCAGGTGTTCTACAAGATTGCCGGCGGCCAGTCCGTCTCCTCGATTGGAAACGAGCTGTGTCTGTCGGTCAAGACCGTGAGTACCTACCGCTCCAGAATCCTGGAGAAGATGCACTTTACGAGCAACGCGGATATCACGACCTACGCGCTGAAGAACTCGCTGATTCAGTAGCAGCACGCGAGGCACCGCCGGTAGCGGCCCTTCCCGATGCACATCGAGTCACGCTTTGCGCCGCGGTCATTCACCCGGGGTCGCTTCATCGTCGCGGCACTGTTGCTGGCGCTTGCGGCTTGTAGCCATCTTGGTGATACCAGCAAGCCCCTGCCCGACAAGAATGCAGCTCGCGCGCAGCTGTCCATTGGCTACAGCCTGCTCTACCAGGAGGCCGACGGGATTCCCAAACTCAAGTGGCTGCTGATGTTCAAGGACAAGCCCGAAGAAATGGGCCAGGTAACCAAGGATCTGATCAATTATTACCAGCAGCTTGCCGACACCATGCGACGGCTGTCGAAGCAATATCCCGCCATGCGCATCGACGTAACACCGATGCCCGAGATCGAGGCCGAAGAGCGTAAAGCCATCGGTGCTGACATGGCCAAGGACTTTGCCCCGGTCGTTGGCAAGACCGGCGTGGATTTCGAGCGCGAGGCACTGCTCATGTTTTACAACGGGCTCAACGAGCAACGTCACCTGACCGGGGTGATGGTGGGGCTGGAACCCGACCCCGGTCTCAAGAAGTTTCTGGAGACGACCAAAGACCAGCTGGACGCGCACTACGCAAAGGTCGGGGCGCTGTTGAGCCGCCGGTATTTCAGCCATTGAAGCGGCACAGCCAAATCACTGTCGTTTAGTGCCCCGGCAAGCGAACGCTGGAAAGCCGCTCTCAAAGCCGTAAACACCGGGCGATTCTCCTTGCCTGCGGCTGTTGCCGCCGCGGCTTACCGCTCCCGACCGGCCTCAGGAACATATCCCCAGTGAAGTCGGGAAAAATTCCCGACCGTGTCTAGGCAATACTGGCCCCGGCAGGCGATGCATTGCGGTTGGCCTGCAGCTGAGGAAACGGGTGGGGTCCGCCGGACCGCCACCCACATGAACAGGGAGTGCGTTCCCCATGGGTCGTTGGGCAGGGTTTTGGACGCTCGGCGCTCTCGCCGGCATGGCCGGCCTCGCTCTCTCCGCGCCTGCCCCAGCCGCGGACGCGGACCTCGATGCCGGCGCCCTTGCCAATCCCGCTGCGGTACAGGAACTGCCGCAGGTCATCGTAATCGGTAATACGCCGCTGCCGGGCTTCGGCCTACCGCTGAACCAGATTCCCTCGAACGTGCAGACTGCCACTAGCGCCGACATCCAGCGCGAGCAGACCACCGAGGTGGGCGACTACCTCAATAACAACTTCAGCGGCATCAACGCCAGCGAGAGCGCGGGCAATCCCTTCCAGCTCGACATCTACTACCACGGCTTCACCGCCTCGCCGCTGCTCGGCACGCCTGAGGGGCTTTCCGTCTACGTCGATGGCGTCCGCGTCAATGAATCCTTTGGCGACACCGTCAACTGGGACCTCATTCCGGAATCGGCGATCAACACGGTATCGCTGATCTCGGGCTCCAACCCCGTATTCGGCCTGAACACCCTCGGCGGTGCGCTCTCGATACAGACCAAGAGCGGACATGCCAACCCTGGCACCGAGATCGAGGCGTATGGCGGCTCCTTCGGCCGCCGCTCGGTCCAGGCTGAGACCGGTGGCGAGTTCGGCGCGTTCGACTATTTCTTTACCGGCCATTACTTCGATGAGAACGGCTGGCGTGATGTGTCCTCGACGCGGGTCTGGCAGGGCTTCGGCAAGGTCGGCTGGCAGACCGATAGCACGGACATCGATCTGAGCTACACCTATGCCGATACCAGCCTTTACGGTGACGGCTCTACCCCGATAAGCCTGCTCTATTACCGTCGTGAGCAGACCTACAC
>JBAUYT010000134.1:0-84606 GCA_049584935.1 Steroidobacteraceae bacterium | reverse complement strand
CGACTGGACCCACGGCGGACTATCTCAGAGCTCAGGCTGAATACGAACGCAGCCAAGCCGAATCGCAGCCGCCTCCGGACGGTGATCCACATCTGCGCAGTTGCGACGCTGTGATCAACTATCACATCCAGGCAAGCGACGGGGAAATTGGCCATGTTGACGGAGTGCTGGTCGATGTCGAAACCTGGGCCATCCGATACCTGATCGCTAACACCAGCCAATGGTGGCTGGGTCATCAGGTACTCGTCGCGCCTCAATGGATAGAGGCGGTGAGCTGGTTCGATGAGACGGTCGCCGTGGAACTGACGCGACAGGCCATCAGGGACGCTCCGATTTATGACTCCTCGGTACCCCTCGGCCGCGATCAGGAACTTAGAATCTTCAAGCACTACGGACGCGCGTCCTACTGGGAAAGCGAAGCCATGAAGGCTAGCACGGGGTCCACACCGGCGCCGAGCAATCATTGCTAAAGGTTCTTCGGCAATCTTAGGGCAGTCTCACGGGTGCTCGTGGCACGAACACGGTGTAGAGAAAGCGAGGTGCTGTTCGTAAGGTCACTTTGGCGGGGCGGCAGCTTAGGCTCGCCAAACTGAAGCGCACGGTCTGCCGGTAGGACTGTAGCGCTGAGTCGTTCCATTGACTGTCCAGTACATCGGCGGCAATCTCTTGCGGCCCGTGGCTGTCAGCCGGCTGACGGCAGGCACCCCACTGCAAGGTAAACGCATGATGCGGATTGGTACCCCGATAGATCATGGTCGCGACGAGCTCGTCTGTGCGCGCGTCGTAGTGCACGCTGGCAAAGGTATCAGCCCTCGCCGACGGACTGGCTATCAGCGCCAGAATAGCAAACGCCAAAAAGAGTGTAATCGTGGTGTGAGGCCGGCCTCCATTGCCGAGCGTGTTGTCCTTCCAGTGCCACGCAGATACGATCATTGTCGTCTTTTGAAATTACCCGCCGCTTCGGCAGCAAACGTGTCACAACGACGCCCGGCTCGGCTCAGCATCACCGCGAGCAGCTCCGTCAGAGCAAGAAGGATATAGCGCAGTGTGCGCAGCGGACGCACCTCACGGGCCCCAAGCCTCGGTCAATTATACTGCGCCTGCGATCCACGGGATATCAGTCGACAGGTCGCCGAGCGTAGACGCCCGGAGCGACATGGCGCATTACACCACTCGCCGCTCGCTATACTCGAACGGTGCCATCGGTGTCACAGCGACGAGATCGGGGCCTCAGGCTCATCATTGGCTATAAGTTCGTCAAGGCACCAATCATGCTGACGCTGGCGCTTTGGCTGACGCTGGCACCCGGACCAACCTTTCGAATCCTGGAGAAGCTCGCGCATGAATTGGCCGAGGGGGGAATCGCCTGGGCGCGCGCGGGCGCGTGGCTGCAAGGCAATCTGACGCATCGTGTTGTTGCCCAAGGCGCGGTGCTGGCCTGGTTCGATAGCGTATCAACGGCAATAGAAGCCGCCCTCCTATCGATCGGCAGCTCCTGGGCGGAATGGATTGTAGCGATTGGACTAGCCTGTCTGCTACCCATCGAGGTCCTATCGCTCGAACACCGACCGGGTCTTGGCAAGCTCTTGGTGCTACTGGCGAATGCAGCGATTGTGGTCTACTTGGTGCGACGGCGCACGTTTGCCCGCTGCAACGCGCTGACGGTCTCGCCGGATAAGCCGACAAAGCACAGGCCCTAATGCGCTTCACTGTCCGAATCGGCTGCCCACTGTAGTCATGAGCCACTCGCTCACCCGATCGCGCTTATCGGCTGGAAAGCATCGCTAGCCGACCTTCCGCGTTCCGCTCGACGCGCAATTGGAATGTACCTATGCTCGCCCAATGGCCTGGCAACACGTATGCATTTCGCGATATGGCGGTCCCGAAGTTCTACAATTGGTGGAGGAGCCGGCAATTCCTGAACCGGGACCCGGGGAGGTTCGCATCAAGGTGCTGGCCGCTGGTACTGGTTTTACCGATACGATGATTCGTCGCGGTCGATATCCAGATTTCAAGGGACCGCTTCCGTTCACTCCTGGCTATGAGCTCGTTGGCATCATCGAGAGTGCTGGTACCGGCGTCGTAGCACCGCGGCTGGGTGAGCGGGTGGCTGATTTGTGTATGGTGGGTGGCTACGCGCAATACGCGATCAGGCCGTCGAAGTTCCTCGTGCCCGTTCCTGACAGCATCGATCCAGCGGAGGCGGTTTGCATCCCTCTTGCTTACCTCACGGCGTTCCAGATGTTGACTCGCTACCGCAACCTGCCATCGGGCGCCACCGTACTCGTCATAGGTGCTTCGGGCACGGTCGGTACGGCGCTGCTCGATCTGGCGCGCCACTTTGGCCTGAAGGCAATTGGCACTAGCTCTGCGACCAACCTGCCGATTATTGAACAGTTCGGAGCAGCGGCGATTGACTATCGTGCGGGTGACTTCGTTGCGTCCGTGCGCCAACTGACCCCAGGCGGAGTCGGTGTAGATATCGCGTTCGACGCGATTGGCGGGGCGCACTTCGGCCGATCGTTTGCGTGCCTGGCACCGGGCGGGCTGCTCATTGGCTACGGCTCGCAAACGATGGCTGTGGGCCGCGAGAGCCTGATTGCCGCAGGCCTTGGATTGGCCAGGCTCAAGCTGTGGAGCGCATTGAGCTTCCTTTTCGGGGGCCGCAGCGCCGTCTTCTACAGCATAACGACACGTCGATCGAGCCACGCGGAGGAATTCAAAGCAGACATGTCGACGCTGTTGCAAATGCTGCTCGTTGGTGCCATTCACCCGGTCGTGATCGGGCGAGCGCCTCTCTCAGCGGCAAGTGAAGTCCATGCCCGCATCGACAAGGGTGGTCTTGGCGGCAAGATTGTCTTGCTTCCCTGGTCCATCTAGCGCCGCCTTCCGTGGTCTATAGGCAGCGTGAGACGGTCCTGCTCCATGATCGGATGATGGTCGGTAACGCCATTGACGAAATGCGGCTTGTGCGTATGGTCGCTGCCGGCCGAGGCAGAGACACTGCTCCTCAATTGGCGAATGGAGTAAGCAAATGCCTTGCGTGCGCGCGGCAGTGGTTCGGAAATTCGGCAAGCTCGTGACAATCGAAGAAGCGCTGGCCCCTTCCCTTAGCTGCCCTTCATCATGAACTCAATTGCCGAGACGCCCTTTGTGGATCGGCCCCGCAAGCACGAAAAGTACGATGCATTGATCGCAGCGTGCCGCGCCAGGCCGCCGCTGCGGACAGCGGTGGTACATCCGTGTGACGAAAGCTCACTGAGCGCGGCCTGGGAAGCGGCCAGGCTGGGCCTAATCGAGCCGGTGCTGGTGGGGCCTGAAAAGCGCATTCGAGAGCTGGCGAAGGGATTGCAGCTGAATCTGGGCACCGTAGAGATGGTAGACGTACCGCACAGCCATGCGGCGGCGGAAAAGGCCGTGCAGATGATGAGGGCCGGAGACGGCCAGGCACTCATGAAGGGCAGTCTACACACGGACGAACTCATGGCCGAAGTTGTGCGAAAAAATGGCGGGCTGCGCACGGGACGTCGCATGAGCCACGTGTTTATCATGGACGTACCCACCTATCCGAAGCCGCTGTTCATCACCGATGCAGCCATCAATATTGCCCCGACGCTCGAGGTCAAAGCCGACATTGTGCAAAACGCCATCGGGCTGGCACTGGCCTTGAAAATCGGGCAACCCAAAGTGGCGATTCTCTCGGCCGTCGAGACCGTCAGCTCCAAGATCCCCTCCACGATCGACGCAGCGGCGCTGTGCAAGATGGCGCAGCGTGGCCAGATCATAGGCGGGATTCTGGATGGGCCCCTGGGCCTCGACAACGCTATTAGCCACCAGGCCGCCACGGCGAAGCATATCGACTCATCCGTGGCGGGCGAAGCCGATATCCTGCTAGTACCGGACCTTGAAGCCGGCAACATGCTGGCCAAGGAACTGAGTTTCCTGGCCAATGCCGACGCCGCCGGCATCGTGCTCGGTGCCCGCGTACCGATCATCCTGACCAGCCGTGCCGATAATTTGCGGACCCGACTCGCCAGTTGCGCTGTGGCGGCGCTCTACGCCGCTGGATGACTTTCGTCGTGTATGGTCTCCGCTATCGAGAAGGCTCCCCTCTTCCGCGGCGAAAAGGGGCGCGGATGTTGTATTAGCCGACTCCTTGCTCATTCTCGCGTCGGAACCTGCGGGTGCATCCGGTCATCCGCCTTGAAGTACTTGCGGGCAAGCGCCACCAACGCGCCGTCTGCCGGGTGATCCAGCGCTTCGACACCGGAGATCCGCTTTCCGAGCTCGGGACGGTGCTGAACGATGTAATTCCTCAGCTCAGTCTTGGCGTTGGCGGGGCCCGTGATCAGGATGGCGCCGGTATGGGTGAGCGAGTCGGCGACGCGTTGCAGAAAATCTGTATCCACGCCCAAATGGCCGCTTCCAATTGAATTTGCCTTGTGATGAATGTGCTTCCCGCCACCCTGGGAACGAATGACGACTCGATCCACCTGCGTGGCGCTGAAATGAGAGACCTTCGCTTCGCGATGATCGATCCAGACAATGGCGTGGTAGTGCTCGTTCATGGGGGGCTTGCTCGTGCTGCCTGAGAAGGGGTCAGTCTGCTACCCGAGGCTCTGCGCGTCTGTACGTAGGAGCCCCTATGCCAACGCCTGCGAGATTGCGCCTGAGGCCGGGCCTTGCGGCCGTCGGCTAGAGGGGCACGAGCATCCATACGGCCGCCGCACCCATAACCAGCGTTGCGACCCACCCGAGGACGATGAGTGACCGGCTAGCGGTAAAGTCGCCCATAACAGATTTATTCGAAGCGAGCCGAATGATCACCACCATAAGGGGCACAGCAACCACACCGTTGATGACCGCGCTCCAGAAGAGGGCTTTCATCGGGCTGATCGGGGAGTACTGAATCGCAATTCCCAAGAGTACGCTGACAGCGATGACTCCATAGAAGGCACGGGCATCCGAGGCTTTGCGTTCCAGTCCCCAACGCCATCCCATGGCTTCGCACAACGCATAGGCGCCAGAACCCGCCAGCACGGGGACGCCGATAAGGCCGACTCCGAGAATGCCGCCGGCAAATAGCACGAATGCGAAATCCCCAGCGAGTGGCCGCAATGCACTGGCCGCCTCGGCTGCCGTATTGATGTCGGTAACGCCCGCCGCGTGCAGCGTGACGGCGGTCGCCAGAATGATGAAGTAGGCCGTCAGATCAGAATAGAACATTCCGCTCCAGGTATCCCAGCTGATGCGCCGCAGCTCACCGCCCGCTAAAGTCGCGTCGCTCACCAGTGGCGCAGCGGCCCGAACTCTTTGCATATCTTCCACCTCCTCGGACGCCTGCCAGAAAAACAGATAGGGACTGATGGTAGTGCCGAAGATGCCGACGACCACCGCCGCCGCAGCTCGATCCAGGGTAAATCGAGGCCAGATCGTGCGCAGTGCCACTTGCTGCCAGGGTACGTGCACCGTGAACAGCACCGCGGCATAGGCCAGCAGCGTGACGGTGAGCCATTTTAAGACAAAGACATATCGATGATAGGGAACATATACCTGTAGCAGTACGGTAGCGAGCACGAAGGTCGCCGTCAGGAGATGTCGATTAATGCCGCAGACGAGTTCGGCGACTTCTCCCATCGCAGCGACATCGGCGGCGATATTGAGCGTATTGGCGATCAGTAGCAGAAAAACGACGCCGTATAGCACGCCGGGCGGAAATGCGTTCTTGATGTTGGCGGCAAGCCCTTTGCCGGTGACCCGCCCGATGAGGGCACACAGGTATTGAATGGCCGCCATTAATGGAAAGGCCAGCGGCATGGTCCACAGCATATTCAGGCCGAATTGAGCACCGGCCTGTGAATAGGTGACGATGCCACTGGGATCATCGTCCGCTGCCCCGGTTATTAGCCCAGGCCCGAGCCGCGCCAGCGGGTGTTCTTTCAAACGAGACCAACGACTTCTGCCGGCGCGCTGACGCCGGTGGTCATTAGGAGGCTCCTGGGAGCTTTGCATGCCTGCCTTTGACTCTGGCGTGTCAGCTCGCTCTAACGAATGCGAGGCAAGCCGAACGGCTTTGGCTCAGTCGAGCTGCTACCATCATGCCAGTGTGTAGGTTTAGCAGTGACCACGGACCGCGTCATCACCTCACTCACATACATCTCTTGCCTCCGCTACCGGTTCGCGTAGGAGAGCAATGCTGAGATAGCTGCGAGGGTTGGGCATCCGGGAGACTACGTAGGGAACCGGACCGACAGCTCGCACCTGAGGACCTTTGCGGTGTAACCGCAATACGTTGCAATACCTATGTCGGATCGCCGTCTCGCTCGGTAGCCTCGTAACCAAAGGAGTTCGCCGCCATGGAACTAATTATCCCAAACGCGCAACTGATGCGTCATACTCTCGTCGCCGATAATAGTCTCGCTCGCCTGTCCCGTCTCAGCTGTTGCGAGTGTTCCATGAGGCACCGGCTCATTACGCGGGACTGCGCCATGCGCGTTAGACCGACGAACGAGGCTCTGGACGGACAAAGTACGCCGCGAACAGGGGCCGCCTCTTCGGTCCGACCGTCCGCGGCTGTCTACGGGAGCGCCGATCTTTCGTACGGCTGTGTCGATTGGTTCGTCTACGAGTAGCGTGCGCAGAGTGACGGGTGCGTCAGATTCCCGCCTCCTCTTCGCAAGTGCGGCATCCTTGATGCCTGCCGTCCATGCACCTGAGGGTGTACGGGTATTTCCGAATGTCGTCGGCCTTGCGCTCTGGCACCCTCTTTCAAAGGAGGATGTATGAAATCTGCAACCGCACAAACGACTCCAGCGCCTGACGGCAGGCTCGAACATCGGGTCCATGCCGCGGGTCATTCGCGCTATTCACACCTGGCGGGAGCCATGTCCGATCCCGACGCGCGTCACGAGTTGATCGCGCGCGCGGCATACTTCCGAGCCAAGAGGCGAGGGTTTGTGCCGGGGCGCGAACTGGAAGACTGGCTGGCGGCGGAGGCGGAAATCGATACCGGCATCACGCTCGGAATGTACTGTTGAAAAAGCAAACGGTCAGCTGAGTTACTCACATGTACAAACACATCCTGGTACCGGTGGACGGCAGCGCGCAGTCAGAACGGGGCCTGGACGAAGCGATCAAGCTGGCGCACGCCATGCAGGGCCGAATCCGGCTCATTCATGCTTTCAATGATGCACCCCTCGCCCGCCCGGGGCTGACCGGTGAGCACTTCGATTCGGTGTATGAGCAGGTTCGAGGCGATGGCGCCCGCCTGCTGGGTCTCGCAGCGGCCTATGTATCGAAGGCCGGAGTGACTGTCGATACCAAGCTCATCGAGACACCCAAAGCACGCCTGGGGGACTTGATTGCGCGAGAGGCCGAAGAGTGGCCGGCAGACCTGGTCGTCTGCAGCACACATGGACGGAGCGGATTGCTGCGCGCACTCCTCGGCAGCGACGGTGAAGAAATTCTGCGCCGCAGTCCGGTGCCGGTCCTGCTGGTGCCAACCCGTCCCGCATGCCCGCCGGCGTGTCGCACCAGTGCTGCCGAGGCCAGCGAAGCCTGAATGAGCGGCCAGCGGCGAGCACACGTGCCCTTCTGGCGCCATGTGATGGCCATCGATCCTTATGTTGCCCTGACGCCGATAGCTTGCGTCGCTAGCTGCGGCTGCGTGGATATCCGACCGATTGAGCAAACAGCACCCGCTGGTCACTGGTTACGCGCAGCTTGCGCGCCAGGCGGCGCCGATCGCAATTGTGAAACCACGCCGCCAGGCCGTTGGCGGCCGCGTGCAGATAGACGTTAGCGGCGATCAGCCCAACATCGACACAGTAATAGGACCGCTGTACCTCGGGCTGCGACAGGCCCGGCTCCCGATAACCTCGTGTATTGCGAAGTCGATCGATATCGACGACGTACACGAGTTGGGTGCATGCCGTGGCACGCGCTTCGCGCTGCCCGGAGCTGAGTGCCAGGGGACGCAAGTCTCCCTTTGCGACTGGCAGCAGGGCGTGCGCGAAAGCGTTGTAAAAGTACGCGCCCTCGGGCAAGAGCACGTAGACATCGATCTCTTGGGAATTGCTGGCCGAGGCCGCCGTGCGGCCCGGCTGAGCGAAAGGCCCATCCGCTCGGTTGATTCCACAGGCAGCCCAGAGAAGGTCGGACAGGGCCCGTCGCGATAGCGGTTGGCTCCTGATCCGGCGGCAGGTGCAGCGAAGCTGCAGCGCTTTCGCCAGTGACATGTTCGAGCGCGCCGATGGCTTCGGCAATGATATCGACTGCAGTGTGCGTCGGTGCTCGGATCTTTCCAATCGCGCCGTCGCGTCGTGCGTGCCATGGCTCTCACCGAGCGCGGCATTCTTGCCGCCAACCATCGGTACCTCGTCGGTGCCTGTCTCCCGGGAGAAGCGTATGCAGCGCCTGCGAATATCAATCACGAGATTAGCTCCGAGCTTTGACCCATTATGGGTATCGATCCCGGAACGAGCATCCGCACTTGTGCCTACGCACACCATTCGGCGCGCAGCGCCCTCGGGAAGGCTCTAAGCTCTACGCTGGCTGACCCGATCGACTCGCATCGTTCACTTGCAGCACAGCGCATCCGACCAATGCGCCGCTGCGCAGGTTCCGCAGCGCCTCGTTGGCGCGCTCCAGCGGAAAGGTCGTGATGGTCGGACGCAGCTTGAAGCGGGCTGCGACCCGCATGAACTCGTTGCCATCCGCGCGCGTAAGGTTGGCCACGGAGCAAATCGTCCGCTCGCCCCACAGCAACTCGTAGGGAAAGCTCGGTATGTCACTCATGTGTATGCCCGCGCACACAACACGCCCACCCTTTCGCAAGCTTTCGAGAGCTGTAGGCACCAGGGCGCCGACCGGTGCGAAAATAATGGCCGCGTCTAGAGCCTCTGGCGGCCTCTTGTCGGAACCGCCGGTCCAGTCCACGCCCAGTTCGCGCGCGAGTTTCTGACTCTCCAGATCCCCGGGCCGGGTAAACGCGTAGACCCGGCGACCCTCGCTCCGGGCTAGCTGGGCCAGCAGATGCGCTGCGGCGCCGAATCCGTAGAGGCCGAGGTTCGCCGCATCCCCCGCCGCTCGGTAAGCGCGATAGCCAATCAGACCGGCACAGAGCAGCGGCGCAGCCTCGCTATCCGAGTACTGTTCGGGAATCCGTAGACAGAATCGAGCGTCCGCGACGGCAAATTGCGCGAAGCCGCCGTCGAGGGTGTATCCGGTGAATCGGGCGCGGTCACAGAGATTTTCGCTGCCGCGGCGACAGTAGTCACAGACCCCGCAGGCATATCCCAGCCACGGAACCCCGACACGGTTGCCCAAGCTGAGGTTGGTCACTGCCGATCCGTACGCCACCACACGTCCCACGATCTCGTGGCCGGGTGTGACCGGATAGTTAATATGTGGCAACTCACCGTCAACCAGGTGAAGATCCGTGCGGCAGACGCCACACGTCGCCACCTTCAATACGACTTCCTCTGCCCGCGGCTGGGCCAGCCGTACTTGCTGAAGCGCAAGCATTTGGCCTCGAGAGGGCAACCGCATCGCACTCATTACCGTGGGCACCGACAAATCAGCTTCCCCGCCAGCCATCCGGTTCCTTTCTCGTGCCGTACGGCCCAGATATTATCCGCACAGCCTGCTCGTGTAGAGGCTAGCGTCTCGCCTGGCGCTCTTGTTTCTGTCCCCGGCGATTGACCTGCACCAGGGCATTGGCCTCATCGGCGACCATTGCGAGCAGATCGTCCAGAGTCACGATCCCCATGACGATGCCGTCGTGATCGACGACCGGCATGCGACGGATACCATGAGTACGCATACGTTCCAGCACCGCCTCGACTTCCTCGCTTTCCTGGGCGATAACCACGGGCTTGCGGGTCAGCGCATCGACTCGTGTCACTTTCGGGTCGCGCCCCTGCGCCAGCACTTCGATCACAAGATCGCGGTCAGTGAGGATCCCTATGGGCGCTCGATCGGTCTGGACGTCATTGACGACCACCAGCGCCCCAACATGATGCTGCCGCATCATGCACGCAGCCGCTCGAGCGTCCGTAGCTCGCGAACAGCAAACGACCTCCGGTGTGTAGACATCCTTAACCTGCATTGCCGCCATCCCCTTTGGTTGACTCTCGCAGTGACTATGCCGTTGCGGTATTCGGGCGACGAGCCGTAGCGCGCGCAATTATCTAAGTAGTTACCGAGAGGCTCGGGCGGAAATCAACTTCTAACGGTGCGATGCGCTCCTGGATCAGTGTGTGACGGCTGAGCGGCACTTTCGGCAACTGCGTATGTTCAGAGCTTGGGACACCTTTAATCTCTGCATCCAGACCATGCAAATTCCGGTGAACACGGTGAACCGCTATGCGATGCTTGCCTTACTGGCAATGGCCCTACCCGCGCGAGGACAATCTGCGCTGGATTCACTGCGCGCGGGGCAGCCTGCGATCATGGACGGCTCTGTCCATGTGACCGGGGGCATAGCGGCGATCGGTATTGGCTATCTGTGGGGCCACGGGACGCTCGACTATCACGGTCAAACGGTAAGCTTCAAGGTCCGGGGATTGGACTTGGGCGATGTCGCCGCGGTGCACCTCAAGTCGGAAGGGCCGGTCTATCACTTGACATGCTTGCGGGACTTCGCCGGCACCTATACAGCGGTATCCACCGGCGCAGCCGTAGCGGTCGGCCAGTCCGCAGCGGTGATGCAAAACGAGCATGGGGTGGTCATAGAGCTCGAGTCCAAAGTCGTCGGCCTGCGTGTCAACCTGGCGGCGTCGCGGCTGCAAGTGAGGTTGATTGGAAAGAGTAACGCCTGCAACAAACCAGCCAGTATCGCGCCTTGAGTCAATCACCATCCGCCACTGGTTCCGCGGGATTCCAACGGCTCGCAGATCTGGCACTGGATGTTCGCTGGTCCTGGAACCACGCCGCGGACCGGATCTGGAAGCAATTGGATGAGAGCCTGTGGGAGCAGATCCACAGTCCTTGGGGTGTCTTGCAGAGTGTGTCGCAAGATCGGGTCAGGCGGCTCATGGGGGAGACTGGCTTTCGCAAGGAGGTCGAGTCGTTGTTGGAGGCGCGGCATCGAGATGAATCCTCCGATGCCTGGTTCCAGAGAGCGCATCCGGCCAGTTCGCTGACGGGGGTAGCCTACTTCAGTATGGAATTCATGCTGAGCGAGTCGTTGCCAATCTATTCCGGTGGCCTGGGCAATGTGGCGGGCGATCAGCTGAAGGCTGCGGCAGATCTTGGCGTTCCGGTCTATGGCGTGGGTCTACTGTATCAGCAGGGCTACTTTCGCCAAATCATAGACAATCAGGGCTATCAGCAGGCCGTATTCCCCTATAACGACCCCGGACAGCTGCCAATTGCGCCGGTGCGTCGGGATAATGGCGAATGGCTGCGCTTTCAGCTCGACCTACCCGGATGCGCAGTTTGGGTGCGGGCCTGGCAGGTGCGAGTCGGGCGTTTGCGCCTGTACCTGCTGGATACCAATGATGCGGCCAATTACCCGACGTATCGTGGCATCACCAGCGAACTTTACGGTGGCAATCAAGAGTTGCGCCTGCAGCAGGAACTGGTGCTCGGCATCGGCGGCTGGCGGCTGCTCGAACTGCTGGGCCGGACCCCGGAGGTATGCCATCTGAACGAAGGACATGCCGCCTTTGCGATACTCGAACGCTGCGCAGCCTTTATGCGCGACACTCAACAGAACTTCCCGTCGGCGCTTGCCACTACCCGTGCTGGCAATTTATTCACGACGCACACGGCCGTTGCGGCGGCCTTCGATCGCTTCGATCCGGCGATGGTCGAGCGCTATCTTGGCGCATACGCCGACTCGAATTTGGCGATCGAGCCCCGCGTTCTGCTCGCGCTCGGCCGAATCAATCCCGACGACGCAGCGGAGCCTTTCAGCATGGCACTGCTCGCGATGCATGGCAGCGGTGCGGTCAACGGTGTCAGCCGGCTGCACGGTGCCGTCAGCCGCCGGCTCTTTGCGGAAAGCTTCCCGCGCTGGCCGATCGATGAGGTACCAATTGGCCACATTACCAATGGCGTGCACGTGCCTAGCTGGGACTCAGCCGCTGCCGACGCCCTCTGGACAAGATATGGTGGTACGCAGCCATGGCGCGACCCTCTCAGCGCCCGCGCTGCGGACCTGGAAGCGGCTACCGATGAGGACCTCTGGTCGTTGCGCAACGCCAGCCGTGCCGAACTGATACATTTTGCGCGGGGGCGGCTTGAGCTGCAGCTACAGGCATGCGGGATGTCAGTCCACAACGATGAACTGCTGCAGACGCTGCTCGATCCGGACGTCCTAACCATAGGCTTTGCGCGACGATTTGCCGCCTACAAGCGACCGAACTTATTGCTGCACGATGCGGATCGGCTGCTTCGGCTCCTCACCGATTCGAATCGACCAATTCAGCTCATACTCGCCGGCAAGGCGCACCCTGCCGACAGGATCGGACAGTCCATGATAGCGGACTGGCTGCGCTTCATCCGACACACCCGCGCCCGACGACATGTGATCTTCCTTGCCGACTACGACATGCTTCTGACGGAACGACTCGTCCAGGGCGTCGATCTCTGGCTCAACACGCCCCGACGCCCATGGGAAGCCTGTGGAACCAGCGGGATGAAGGTGCTGGTCAATGGCGGACTCAATTTGTCCGAACTCGATGGCTGGTGGGCCGAAGCTTATTCACCCGAGGTGGGCTGGGCGCTGGGTGATGATGCCTCCCACGATCAAGATCCATCGTGGGACGGCAAGGAAGCCGAGGCGCTGTATGGATTGCTGGAGAATTCGGTCTTGCCGCAGTTCTACCAGCGCGACGCGGGCATTCCGCGCGCATGGGTGTCCCGCATGCGACGAAGCATGGTGCAGCTGACGCCACGCTTCTCGAGCGCCAGGACTGTACGCGACTATGTCGAACGGCATTATCTCATGTGCGCCGAGCGTTACCGCCAGCGCGCGGCGAACTCCGGTCACCTCGGGCGCGAGCTCGCCGATTGGATCGCGAGCGTGCGGCGACACTGGACCGCGGTGCACTTCAGCGAGTATTCCATCAAGACCGTTGCCGGCCAACATCAGGTGGAAATGACGCTCGAATTGGGCGGTCTCCATCCGGACAGCGTGCGGGTGGAATTGTACGCGGACGCTATCGGCACGTGGGCGGTTGAGGCCCATGAGGCCCGCCGTGCAGCGAACGTCGGCAATCACCGGGAAGCCTTCCACTTCCAGGTGACCATACCGGCTCTGAGGCCAGCGGGCCATTACACGGCGCGGGCCATCCCCTGGCATGAAGGCGTCGCCCTGCCGCTCGAGGTACCGTGTATCGCCTGGCAGCGCTGATGCGATCGTTCGCGGTGGTGTTTCTCAGGCGGCCAGCAGTGCCCTGAGCAGCGCCAGTAACTCATCGGCGTCGACCGGCTTACTGGCTACTCGCAGGTGAGGGTCCCGCGGCACCTCCTTCATCGCCGTGGAGGTATCGCCGGTCATCAGCACGGCCTTGACCGGACGACCGAGTGTTTCGCGCAGCGCCGTAATGAGCTGCAGGCCGGTTTCACAATCGCGAAGATGGTAATCGGTAAGAAGCAGGTCGAAGGGCTCGCGCGCCTGGCGCATGGCTTCTGCCACCGACCCGACCGCCGCAACGTGGTACCCCTCCACTTTGAGCAGCATGCGCGTAGCCGCTCGAACAGCTTCATCATCTTCAACCAATAGCACGCGGACCTCGCCAAGTTGCGGCTCGCGTCTGACGACGGGCTTGGCTCCGATGGCGGAGATCGTCTCCGACTGGCCCGGGGGCAATAGCAGCGAGAAAGCGGAGCCTTTTCCCAGCTCCGACTGGACTTCGATCCTAAGCGTCAGCAACCTGACCAGACGCTGCACGATACTCAGGCCCAGTCCGTAGCCGTCGCGCGAGCTATTGGCGGCAACGCCGACCTGGTAGAACTCCTCGTAGATGTAGGGTATCTGCTCCGGCGAGATCCCGATGCCAGTATCCATGACTTGTATTCGAACCAACCCCGTTTCACTCAGGCTGCGCAGGCGCACCCACCCGGCATTGGTGTACTTGATTGCATTGGATACCAGGTTGCGCAGGATCTGCTCGACCAACGAGCGATCGCTGTGCACACAGTCCGGACCGGTTTCGACGCTGAACTGCAAACCCTTATTAGCCGCGAGACCCGCAAACTCGGCACGCATCTCCTCGAAGATACCGGCAACGGTGAAGTCGCTCGGTTCTGGCTTGATGGCTCCTGATTCGAGCTTGCTGATATCGAGCAGCGCATTGAGCAAGCGTGACATCGAGCCGATTGCGTGCTCCTGCTGTGTGATTGCCTCCGACGCTTCTGGGTCGTTCACGAGTCGCCGCAGAGTACCGTTCAAGAGCGCCAGCGTCTGCAGCGGTTGGCGTAGATCGTGACTGGCGGTCGCCAGAAAGCGGCTCTTGCCCTGATTGGCGCGATCGGCACTCTCCCGGGCCAGATCGGCAATGGCGCGCGCCGCCTCGGCGGTCTCGCGCGCTGTGATCAATTGAGCTTCGATCCGCCTTCGATCACTGACATCGCGAATGGCTGCGGCGACCAGCAGCCGCTCGCCATCTTCGATCGGGCTCAGGCTGATCTCCAGCGGGAATTCAGTGCCATCCTGCCGCAAACCATACAGCTCCAAGCCCACGCCCATGGGTCGCAATCGCACATTGCGAAAGAACGCATCGCGGTGCCCCACGTGCCGCGCGCGAAAACGCTCCGGCATCAGGTCCTCGATGTGGCGGCCAATGACATCGTCATGGGGGCGTCGAAAAAGCGCCGAGACCTGGCGGTTGGCGAACCGGATGATGCCCGACGCATCGATCATCATCATGGCATCGGGCGCGGCTTCGAGCGCACTGCGGGCAAGTTCGGGCGGGGCCGTTAACAAGGAATGCAGCCAGCGGGTACCTGAGGGGCCCTGTCGTGGGAACCACGATAATTCTTACATAGGGTTTGGGATAGGTCAAAATCATCGGTCTATCAAAGCCGGTGCCGGTTTATTCTATAGATCGAGGCAGCTTGTCATCGTAGTTAAACAATTCGGCGTAATGACCCCAATTCAAAAGGGTGCGTATTTGATGGCGGTTACCGCTAGCTGCCGTGTTGGCAGCGGTCACTGGGACCCGGTCCTACGGCGTATGGCCGAACGATATTGACCGTAAGTAACTGTGCGGATAGGCGTAGGCGCAAGCGCGGATGGAGCAGTGGCCGCGCATACGTACAGTTCAGGCCTGATTCTGGGGTCCGTCGACCAACGACCTTCTGAGGGAGACCATGATGCGAGCCATTCGTCAGGTGCTTGTCGCTGTCAAGGAATTAAAGGCCGCACGGCCGCTCGTCTACAAGGCGGCGCAGATCGCCAGCGCGAACGGTGCTGCGCTCGAGCTGTTCCACTGCCTGTCCGAGCCGATTGTGCTGGATTACGCATTCGACGAGAATCGCAATCTCAACAGTCTCCAAAGAGCCCAGCGAGACCGCGCCTTGCACCAGCTTGAGCGGATCGCTGCCGCGGTACGGAGGCAACATACTCAGCTGAAGATAACGCTCGCTGCCGAATGGGATGCGCCGGCCTACGATGGCATCGTCCGCCGGGCCAGAAAAATCAAGGCGGGTCTGATCGTGGCCTCTCGGCACAGCGGCCCTCATATGCTACCCAGCATCATGCGTCTCACCGACTGGGAACTCGTGCGCCTCAGTCCGGTGCCACTGCTGCTCGTCAGCAAGGCAACCCCGTACCACCGGCCCGCCGTGCTGGTGGCCGTCGACCCGACGCACGCCTTTGCCAAGCCGCTGCAGTTCGACAGAACTCTCCTGCGGCAAGCCACGGCATTGAGCCAGAGCCTGCACGGCTCCCTGCATGCGGTTCACGCTTATGCGCGGATTCCGGCCGGCGCTCTACCCCCGAATGGCTTGGGCATCACGGATCATGAGCTGAAGAGAATCCAGACGGACGCTCAGCAGACGGCCAAGGCAGGTTTTGAGCGTGCTCTCAAAGGCACCGTAGTAAAGACAGCCAATCGGCATCTCATTGGAAGCCACCCGGTGGACGCCATCCTGCAGGCGGCACGCAGCAGCCACAGTGCCATTGTCGTCATGGGCGCGGTGTCCAGGTCCGGCCTGAAGCGGTTGCTGATCGGCAATACCGCGGAGCGCATACTCGATGAACTCACCTGTGATGTGCTCGTGGTCAAGCCTCGTGCCTTCAAAAGCCGGGTTCCCCGGCGTGTGCAAGGTCCGCGGGTGTGGATGCCATCCCTCTCGCCCTGGTCGGGAAGCTATTGAGCGCGGCATCAGACATGCTCGCGGTACGGGGGACCGGCTGCAGATTCAATAGTTTTTCGAGCCTGGCATCGTGCCCGTACAGGTCGTCGAAGAACTGTACCGGACCGGCTTCGGTGGCCAACGCTGTGCCGTAGAGTATCAATACGGTCTCGGGCCTGGTCAGGCGCACGCTCACCGTCTGGGTCCCCTCGAGGGCAGCGCGAATTCTATCTTTATCCCAGCCTCCGGGTTCGTTGCGTAGAACAAAGGCAGCGAGCGCCGCGGGATCCTCGACCCGGATGCACCCGTGGCTGAAGTCACGTCTGGCGCGCCGGAACAGTTCCCGGGTCGGCGTGTCATGAAGGTATACGTTGTAAGAGTTCGGGAACAGGAACTTGACCAGTCCCAGCGCATTGTCCTCGCCGGGCAGTTGCCTCAATCGCGCCCGGCCTGTGGCAAGAGCCGCCAGGCTCGATTCGCTCGGTGGCAGCGCCGATATGTCAGGGGCCGCGCCGCCGACGATCTCCAGATGATGGCGCTGCAGATAGTCGCTTTGCCTGCTGATGGCAGGAAGCATCTCCTCGCGCGCGATATCAGCCGGCACGTCCCAGTAGGGACGGAACACCACTTCGTTCAGGGAGCCAATGAAGACGGGCGTGCGCGTGCGCAGATAACTGCGCCCGACGATGACCGCCATCTGCAACATGCCATCGACCCGGTCCGATGGCCCGGGGAAAGCGAACAGCCGGAACTCCGGAATGTTCACCACAATCGAGGGCGCGGCCCAGGCCGGCAGCCAACGCCAGCGCTCCAGTGTCAGCTCGATCTGTCGAACGCGCTGGCGCAACGGTGTGTTCAGCGCCTTCAGCGCCGATTTGTCCAAGACACCGGTCGTCGCGAGACCGTGGCGGGCCTGAAATCGCTGCAGCGCCTGCACCAACGCTGCGTCCAATCGATCGCGCTCTGGCTCCGGTTCGCCGGCCGGCAGATCGCCCTCGGCCCTCAAGCGGTACCTGAGCGCCCTCGTAGCGGTGTAAGCATCGCCTGCGTGGAGCGCCCGAGTTCCCGCGGGGGGTAGCGTGGTGATCAGCGGGTCCGCTTCCAGCGCGCGGTAGCGCGCGAGTGCCCGCTTCAGCAGCCCATAGTGATAAAAAGTTGGTTCCAGGGACGCCAATGCTCCGGCGACATCCTGGGTCGTCGAGAGTTGCAAAATGACCGATGGCAGATCGAGATCGGCCCGACGGTGCAAGTCAAATCCTGCCGCAGTCGGATTGATGCGCCCATAGTGCAGGTCGTGCACCAGGCGCGCGCAGGTAAGTGAGAGCCGGTCATCAAAGCGCTGCCATGCATCGAACGACTCCGCGCCGCTCGACAAGTGCGCAGATGTCTCCTGCAGAAATGGGGCGTCGTAGTCAGCCGGATCCAGACCTTCATCACCGGCACGAGAAAGAAGCCGGATAACCTCCCTTGCCTGCGCAGTGGGGAACCCTTGCCGGGTGCGCCACAGGTACTGCGAGCCCGCCGCCGCGTGTAGCGATGGCAACAGCTGCGCTGCAGTCGTTGACGGCCACGGAGAGCGGGCGACGCCGGCCCCCTCGCTGCCGAATCCGGGCCCGGCAGCCAGGCAAAGTACGGCAAGCAGTAGAGCCGACGCCGGCGCGCCGGGCCGGCGCCGCGCGAGCGCTCCGACGAACTCAGTCCACACCGAGCCAGTGCCCGAAGCGACCGGCACTCCAGAGCGAGTCGGGAGAACCCGAGAACGCCGAGGCATGCGGGCCGAGGGGAGCCGGGACCGACAGCAGATCGCAGGCGATTCCCGTCAGGGATTGAGCCAGGCCTTGCGGACGTCCCCAGACGGGCGGCGCCAGATGCCGCCGTGAGGTCGCGCCTACCACTAACACATCAAAGCTCTGGTGGGCGACAAAGGCCCGGAGCGCAGCGGCGGGCTCTCCCTGCAAGGAATGCATGTGCTCGGGAAGCACGCTAAGTCCGCGCGCCTGCTCCGAGTTGGGCGTGCCTGTCGGGCTCGCTACCTGCGGCCGTACGGACACCAGATGGAGCTCGGCCGCGCAGGCCACTTGCAGCGCCGCTGCGGTCTCCGCCACCGCACGCCTACCCTCGGGCAGCGAATCGAAACCCTCCAAGGCGGCCAGAAATTTCGGCCGCGGCTGCCAGGGCTTGCCGTGCGTCAGGAGTAGCGGCAACGAGCAGCTAGCGATCAATTGCCAGTCCATCGGATCTGACCGCTCCGGGTGCAGTCGCCACGGCGCCTTGACCACGAAGGCGTACCGATTCGAGCGGATTTTGTCCGCAATGGCCTCGGTCAAAGGTCCATTTGCGAAGCCCGCCGACATCTCGATATCTGTCCCGGCGATTGATCGACGCAGCGCCGCCAGGTAATCCCACTCTTCCGCCAGCATCTCGCCTGCCTGCAAGGGACTGTCGCCGCGATGGGTCTGGACCGGGTAGAGGACATCCAGACGTGCGCCGAGATAGCGTGCGAGCACCGCGGCCCGTGGCAGACAGGGTTGCGCCGGCGCCTGCGGCTCCAATATAACGAGAATGGAGGGTCGTTCCATGTCAATAACCATTGTCCCCGAGAGCACGACGCGGGGTAAATGAGCACAATCCCTTACAGTCTCGGAAGCCCTTGGCGCCCTATGATATTCATCCTATGACCGGTGCACCCGCCTCGCCATCCTTTGCGTTTCAAGCCCTGATCGACGCCGCCGTGGATGCCGTCATCCTGATCGATCATGGCGGGCACATCGAACTCTTCAACCACGCCGCGGAACGCCTGTTTGGCTACGAAGCGGCCGAAGTATTGGGTCAAAACGTCTCGATGCTCATGACCCAACAGGATCGGGACGCGCACGACGCCTATATGGAGCGCTACGAGCGCACCGGCGTGCCGCACATCATCGGCATCGGGCGCGAAGTCCGCGCCCGACGTAAGGATGGCAATGTCTTCTCCGCCCTGCTGTCGGTCGGTCAGATCGCCCATGCCGTGCCCTCGCGTTATATCGGATTTCTGCATGACCTGACCGTCCGCGATCAGGCGCTGGCAGCCGTGGTGCGCGAGCGCGACCGCGCCAATAGCTATCTCGAGGCGGCCCAGACCATTCTGCTCGCTCTGAGCATCGATGGGCGCATCACCCTCATCAATCGCAAGGGATGCGAATTGCTGGGTTATGCGGAAGAGGAACTCCTCGGCCGCGACTGGTTTTCCGTCGCGGTCCCTCCCGCTGAGCGCATGGCCGCGAGAGCCGGCTTCGAGAGCTTTTTGACCCAGAGAACCGAGGCCTCCCAGATCCTCGAATCGCCCATTCTGGCGCGCGACGGGACGCAGCGTCTGATCGCCTGGCGTTACGGCGCGGTGTCTGGGCCGAAAACGGATTTGGCGGGCATTCTGTGTTCCGGCGATGATGTCACCGACATTCGGCGAGCCGAGGAGGACGCGCGCGAGGCACGTGAACGGATGATGCACGTGTCGAGACTCGCCACGGTGGGTGAGATGGCGGCTGGAATCTCGCATGAACTCAATCAGCCGCTGGCGGCCATAACGACCTACGCCCAGGCAGCACGCCGTATCTTCGGCAATACACCGGATCCGGATGAGGACGTGAGTGATGCATTGGAGCAGATTGCAGCCCAGGCGCTGCGGGCCGGAGAAATCATCCGGCGGCTGCGCAGCCTGGTGCGCAACCGCGAAACTCAGCGCGAGCCCACTCAGATCAACCTCCTGATCCAGGAGCTCGGCACATTGACGCGCGCGGATGCGCGCCTGCACGACGTGCGGGTACGCCTCGAGCTGAGCGAGCCACTGCCGCTGATCGATCTGGACCAGATTCAGATGCAGCAGGTGCTGCTGAATCTGGTCCGCAATGCCGTGCAGTCGGTGCAATATTCCGCCGCGCCCGATCGCGAGATACTGATCCAGTCCCGTCTAGACGCCGACGGCGAGGTCGAGGTCCGGGTGTGCGACTCCGGCCCGGGGGTCAGTGCGAGCATGGTCGACCGGCTGTTCCAGCCGTTTGCCACAACCAAGAGCGACGGCACCGGGTTAGGGCTCGCGATCAGCCGCAGTATTATCGAAGCCCACAAGGGAAGCCTCAATTACGAGGCCAACGCCCCCCGCGGCGCATGCTTCAAGATTCGATTGCCGATAGCCAAGGATGCGACTGCATGAAAGAGCCTATCCCCACGGCGATCATCATTGACGATGACGATGCCGTTCGCAGTTCACTCAAGCTGCTGCTCCGATCGGTCAAGATTCCGGTCGCCGTCTATACATCCGCGCTGGATTTTCTACCCAAATATTCGGTGGATCAGCCGGGCTGCCTGATTGTCGACGTCCGGATGCCGGGTATGAGCGGCCTGGAGCTGCAGGAGCACCTGAATCTGCGCGGCGCCATGATACCGGTCATCTTCATCACCGGGCACGGGGATATCTCCATGGCAGTCGAGGCCATGCGCCATGGTGCCTTCGATTTTCTGCCAAAGCCATTTCGGGATCAGGATCTTCTGGACCGGGTGCAGAAGGCATTCGAAAAAGATACCCGCAATCGTCAGCAGATTGCGCGCACCGACCGCATCCGGGAGCTGTATGAGTCGCTGACCCCGCGCGAGCGGGAAGTGCTCGATCTCGTGACCGCCGGCAAGGCTAACAAGGTGATGGCGGCGGATTTAGGGGTGAGCCAGCGTACCATCGAGATCCACCGCGCCCGAGTCATGGAAAAGATGCAGGCTAACTCACTGGCGCAGCTGGTGCGCATGGTGCTGGGTCTCAGAGAAGTGGGCGCGATATCCTAAGGGGGCATGCGGGACAGATAGTCGGCCACGCCATCGATGTCATCGCGAGTGAAGTGCGATAGCAGTCGCACGTGTGCTGGCGAAAAATTGGGACGCCGGCCCTCGAGTGCATCGTGCATCTGCCGCACCAGGTAGGGGTAGTGTTGACCGGCTAAGCGCGGGTAGCCCTGCAGGTCGCTGCCCTCGCCGGCCACTCCGTGGCAGCGCACACAGCTTCTTTGATAGACGCCAGCACCGTGCTCCAGATAATTGCCGTCGCCCAGGTCACCGGACCCGGTGCGTTCAAGCTGCGCGATATAGGCGGCGACGTCTGCCACGTCCTGCTCGAAAATGAGATAAGGAAAGTCAGCGAAGTGCTCCATGCGCACATCCCAGCGCTCATCATGCCGGTAGTCGATCAACTGGCGCGCGATCACGCGGAAGTGCTGTCCGGCAATTGCCGGCACGCTGCCATCTTGCGCCCCCGAGCCACCTGGGCCATGACAGCGCGCGCAAGTCTCGAACAGAATTTTTCCATGCGCGATATCGGGCTTGGCCCGGAGCACCGTACGGTAGTCATCTGCCGATTCGGTGCTATCGGCCCATGAGGCGCGTGTGCAACACGCCAAGAGCACCCAGGCCATCCCGACGCCGAAGGCGGCAATCTGCCGGCTCCGAGAGCCCCGCGGCATTGTCATGGCTCGGCTCCTGGCTTGTGCGCCCACCAGCCCCCGCCCAGCGCGGCAAAGAGGGCGACAGTGTCCTGATAGCGTACGGCAACCGCCTGCAGTTCGGCGATTTGCGCCTGATGGTACTGCGTATCGGCGTTCAGCACCTCAAGATAGGTCGAAAGACCCGCGACGTAGTTGGCCTGGATCAGGTGCAGGGCCTCCTTGGCCGTTACCAGGGCTTCCTCGTCTGCGCTCAACGTCATGGCGTCATGATCCAGCGCGCGCAATGTGTCGGCCACCTGCTCAAAGGCGCTCAGCACCGTTTGGCGATAGAGGGCTTGCGCCTGCTGATAGGCGGCAATGGCGGCCTTGCGCCTGAACCAAAGCGTGCCCCCCTCGAATACCGGCACCGTGGCCTGGGCACTGACGCTCCAGGCTCTGCCGTTCGAGGGAAATAGATTGGCCGCCGAGTTGCTGAGGGATTCCGCTCCACCGCCAAGGGTAATGCTCGGAAACAACTCGGCAGTCGCAACCCCTACATTCGCGCTTGCGGCATGCGCGGCAGCTTCAGCGGCGAGGATATCCGGGCGCTGCCGGACGAGATCGGAGGGCACGCTTACGGGCAAGTCCACGGGCAGGGTCAAATCATGCAGGGCTACCTCGACGGTCTGCCATTCGGCGGGGGTACGCCCTGCGAGGGCCGCCAGCAGATTGTCGCTCTGCTCCGCCTTCTGCTGCAGTTGCGGGATGGTCGCCCGGTAGGACGCCAGCTGACTGCGCAGGCTCAACACGTTCGAATAGGGTACGGTACCACTCCGTGCCTGAATCTCCGCCAGCTGTACTTGCTGCGTCTGCAATTCTATCAGCTGCTCAGTTGCCTCGATCTCCGCCCGATAGGCTGCCTTGGCAATGACCGTATTGGCCAGATTCGCGGTCAGTGTCAGGTAGGTGGCCCGCTCGGTCGCCCGCGCGACGTCCACTTCAGCGCGCAACCCCTCGACCATGCGCCGCTGTCCGCCAAAGACGTCCAATGCATAACTGACCGAGGCAGAAAGCGTAAAGAGGTTGAACACACTTCCGGCGGTGCTTTCGCCGAAGTTGGCCGCACTGAATCGCTCCCTGGTCGCCGCCGATCCGGCGTCGATGGCTGGATAGAAAATGCCGTAGCCGCTACGCAGGCTGTTCTGACTTGCACGCAGGCTGGCCTGCGCTGCATCGAGCCCCGGATTGCTCGCGACGGCCTCGGCAATCACCGCGTCGAGCGCGCTCGATCCGAATAAACGCCACCAATCGGCGGCCACTTCGGCGCCGGGCGAGAACCGCTGTGCGATCCCATCAACTGCGGCAGTAACGGCGGGATCGGTGCCGTTCGCGTAATGGCTCACTGGAGGCGGATCAGGCCGATGAAAGTTAGGGCCGACTGCGCAACCGGACACCATGCCCAGGAGAGCGAATCCACACGCCCGATGCGCGAGCCTGCTTGAGAGCGGCCACGCTCGCTGCTTGGGGGGGTACCTATTTGTCGCTGACATAAACGTCGACCAGCTGTCCAGGATAAACCTTGAGAGTCTTTGGCCTGTCGAAGCGGAAAATGAGCGGCAGCACCCGCAGATCCACCCGCTCGGTACGCTCGTCCGACAGCTCTATTTTCGGCGAGACGTAAGGCTGAATGCGCACAAAGGCCAGCGGCACATGAGTCTCGGTGCCGCGAATGAACATCTCGGCATCGAGTTTCGGCTTATCGGCAAGCCGATGAATCAGGATTTCATCGACATAGACGCGTACCTGGAGACTGTCGTCTGGTGTCCCCATCACGATGAGCGGATCGAAGCCCTGTGTATAAGAATCGTACGCTCCCTGCGAGGATACGTAGCTTCCCACGGCGGCATTGACGGAGCGCACCACACCGTCCGTCGGGGCGCGGATCGTATACTTGCCCAGCAACGCAGCTGAGGCGGCATATGCCTTGGAGAGAGCTATGTACTGCTTCTGCTGATTCTGGATGTCGTAGTTCCAGGCACCCGCCTTGGTCAGATCGTATTGCTTCTGAATGACTGCGAGGTTGGTCGCTGCCATTTTTCGGGCGTTGCGGGCGTTATCCAGATCGTTGCCGCTCACCGATTTGGCGTCGATGGCGTAGGACTGCTCCTCCTTGGCCAGCTGATCATCCGCATTCTTCAAGCTTGCCTTTGCGTTTTCGACCTGCGCCGTGGCTATTTCGAGACTCTCCGGACGCGGTTCGGCCCTCAGTTCCTGCAACATCGCCAGAGCCGCCTGCGCCTGGGATTGCTGCTGTTCGGCTGTGGCCCGCTGCACCGAGTCATCGATGGCCAGCAAGGAGTCGCCTTTGTGTACCTGAGCCCCCTCGACCACCATGACCTGAGTGATCGGACCGGTCACCTCGGGATAGATGTTGACGTTCTCCCCTTGAGGCTGCGCGCTCTCGATGATGCCTTCGGCATAGATGCCACTGGCATAGGGGTTGGCGGCGGGATTGAAGGCCGGTGGCAGCACCGCAGGCTGCTCTGCAAAGATGTAAGCGCTGATGAGCGCCCCCAGCAGCCCGGCTCCGGATCCGACGAAGAGCCATCTATTGCGCATTCAAGTTCTCCCGCTCTATCCCCGTCATCCGCCCATCCTCCATCTTCATGATGCGGTCGGCGTATTCGTAGATTCGACTGTCGTGCGTAACGATGACGATGCAGCACCTGTCGGAGAGAATGTGGTCTCGAACAAACTTGACGATGTTCCGCCCGGTATCGCCATCGAGCGAAGCGGTCGGCTCATCGAGAATCAGTATCTCCGGCCGACTGATGATGGCGCGGGCAATGGCGACGCGCTGCTGCTCTCCTCCGCTGAGCTTGACAGGCGGCAGCTCCGAGCGACCCTTGAGCCCAACGATTTCCAAGTCCACGGCGGCCTCGTTAACCGCCTGGTCCCAGTCGCGCTTCTGCAGAATGAGCGGAATGGCCACGTTCTCGGCCGTGGTGAGTCGCGGAAAGAGATGAAAGTCCTGGAAAACAAAGCCGATCTTGTGCAATCGGAACTCCGCCAGTGCGTCGTTCGACAAGCGCCAGATCTCGATGTCTTCTATCTTCACCGTGCCAGAATTGGGTCGCAGAATCCCCGAAATCATGCTGAGCATGGTGGTCTTGCCGCTGCCGGATGGACCGACGACATAGAGGATCTCGCCAAAGCTTGCTTCAAACGTCACGTCCTTGACCGCGTGCGTCCTGGTGTCGTCCTCTCCGAACCATTTATTGAGCCCCGTCGCCGCAATCGCCGTTCGCGCCATTGTCATCCCCTGAAGATATCGAACGGCTCTATCTTGAGTACCTTGCGCACGCCGACGTAACTGGAGATCGCCGCAATCACAACCACCATGACGAAGGCGAGCCCGAGATTGCCGTAGGTGATGATCGCTGCGTAATCGGGAAGGTGCGCGCGCGCCAGCCAGATCAGGCCGGCGCATAGGCCCACGCCGATTCCGTAGCCCGTCAGCGACACGAAGGCCGTCTGAAACAGGATCATGCCAATGAGCTCGCGCCCCTTGGCGCCGATCGCCTTGAGTGCTCCGAACTTCTCCAGGTTTTCGAGCACGAACGTGTAGAAGGTCTGGCCGGAGATCGATAAGCCGACGATGAAGCTGATCACCGTCATGATCAGCATGTTGGTGCCGATGCCGGTCTGATACATATAGAAATCTGAAATCTTTTGGACGAACTCGTCCCGGGTCAGGGCCAGGTAACCCGCTGCCGCGACCTGCTGCTTGATTGCTATCACATCTGCAGCCGTCTTAGGCTCGACCAACAGATAGGAAATCGTGAAATTGCCTTGAGGGATGTATTGCAGCGCTCGATTGTAGGTCGTATAGAGCGTCGGTACCCCGAACAGCCCGCTCGAGGCTACACGCGCGATCCCGACAATAACGCCGCGATGATCGTTGAGTTCGAACTCGGTACCGATCTTGGGGTTCTCGAGCTTCCCGAATTCGGAATCCTTGACCGCGAGGAAGGAGTTTTCGGCATAGATGTCCTCGATCTTGCCGCCGATAAGCGCCGGCCGGCCTACCAGGCTGCTGTCATCCAGGCCGAGGACGTTGACGGCCTGATAAGCGCCATCGCGGAGCTTCAATAACGCCGCGCCCGAGTAGAGTGGCACGGCGTATTTTACCCCGGGAATGCTGCGCACCTCGTCCTGGACGTAGTCCGGAAGCGGAATGGCATTGGCTACCGTCTGCACTGCCGGATCCATTACCCAGATCGAGGCACCGATGTTGATGACGGTGGCCGACGAGCGGCTCAATATGCCGGCGAATAGAGAGGTCATCTCGATCATCAGGAATACCGCAAACGTAATGCCCACCAACAATGCCGCGTACTTGGCTTTATCGTTGATGAGTAGCTTGTAGGCGATGCGTAATATGCCGCGCATCCAGGTCTGCACCTCGGTGACTATCGGTGGCGTTTACAGTGCGTGTTGGCTACCGAAGCGGCAATCAGGACAAGCCGAAACCGATCCGCATGCGGCTGCGGCAGATACCTATGGTGAGCGGCGCGCGTTTATATTTAGGCTGCAACGCCAGGTCGGTTCTATTAGTTTTCGGCCCCCGTGGGAGAGGCTCGTGACCCATGCCCGACCCCGTTCCTTTCCAGCGGCGCTGAGAGCGCTGCTCTCCCCGAGGGCCTATCCGCATCCGGCAGGCTCAGTGACGCTGGTCGAGACGCATATCTCGTGGGTACTGCTGGCGGGCGCCTTCGCTTATAAGATCAAGCGCCCCGTGTGCCTGCCGTTCCTCGATCAGAGCTCGCTCGAACGTCGGCATTTTCTATGTTTGGAAGAGCTTCGTCTAAACCGGCGGTTCGCTCCCGCGCTGTACCTCGACGTGGTCGGCATTGGATTACAGGATGGAGAGGCTCGAATCGGTGCCGAGAATGCTGCGATCGAATACGCGGTACGCATGCATCGCTTCGATCGTGTGCAGGAGCTGGATCAGCTGCTGGCGGATCGGGCCGTTGAGCCTCCCGCACTGGCGCAGTTTGGGCGCGATCTGGCCCAGCTGCAGGCACGGTTGCCGCGGGCACAAGCAGGCGACTCGTGGGGTCGACCAGAAACACTGCGAATCATTGTAATGAAGAACTTCGACGAGCTTCTGCAGGCAGCCGCCACGATCTCTACCATTCCGAAAGTCGAGCCGATACGGGCGGCGCTACTGCAGAAGCTGGAATCAGTGGAGTCGTCGCTGCAGCAGCGGCGGGACACTGGATATGTACGCGAAGGGCATGGCGATCTGCACACCCGCAATATCGTCCGTATCGACGGCCGTCTGCTGCCGTTCGACTGCGTCGATTTCGAGCCGGCATTTCGATGGATCGATGTAGCCGATGAGGCAGCGCTGCTGCTGATGGAGCTGGAGGCGCGCGGTTGGCCGCAGCACGGCCAGGCCTTCTGGGCGGGCTGGCTCGAGAGCAGCGGCGACTACGGCGCCCACCGGGTACTGGATCTCTACAAAGCCCACCGCGCACTGGTGCGTGCCAAGGTTGCCGCTTTGACCATGGATCCTGCCAGCCCGCCAGCGGAGCGGCAACCACTGCTCGACGAGCATTGCGCTCTGCTGAAATCGGCCGATCGGGCCCTGGCCCCACGCCCGGTGCTGTTGCTCCTGATCGGCGGGGTGTCTGGCTCGGGCAAGACCTGGCTTGCGCAGCGTCTGGCGCCGGCCTTGCGGATGATACACGTGCGTTCGGACTGCGAGCGCAGGCGCCTGGGCGGGCTGGGGTCTGTGGCGCACTCGAATTCGGATCTGGGCCAAGATCTCTACTCGCCGGCAATGACGGAGGCGGTCTACCAGCGGCTCTCCGAGTGCGCTGAGGCGATTCTCGCTGGTAACCATAGCGCTCTCATCGACGCCACCTTCTCGAGCCGGGATGAGCGCCGGCGGTTTGCCGCCCTGGCAAGCCGGGTCGGCGTGCGCATCGGCATGATTCACTGCCAAGCGGAACTCCCCGTGCTGCGGGCCCGGCTTGCGGAACGGCAACGGGCTGGTCAGGACCTCTCCGAAGCGGACAGCGCCGTGCTCGATTGGCAGTTGCAACGGCGTGAACCCGTGGGAGACAACGAGGGGATTGAAGTAATCGAACTCGATACCACTCGCCCTGCTCTGGCGGCCGTAGCCGAGGCTGCCGTTCGCAACCGCTTTTGCGGCTAGCATCGCTTGCCAGGGCTTCGGTTAGTCCTTATTTCATAAATAGCGCAGGCGCTCTAAAAGACTGTGAGCAAACAGCAAAGGAGATTGCAGCAATGAAAAGGGATGACATGGCGATTCGGCACGATGTGCTGTCCGAACTTGATTGGGACCCTCGATTCGACTCTCGCAATATCGGTGTTGCCGTCAAGAACGGCGTGGTCGCGCTCTCGGGTCACGTCGGCTCCTATGCCGAACGGCGCGGCGCCGAAGAGGCGGCGCAGTCCGTGGCAGGCGTAACAGCGGTGGCGAACGATATCATCATCGAGCTCGCTTTCGAGGCGGGGCGGACCGATGCGGAGCTGGCCGAGACAGCGGTCAGCGCACTGAAGGGCAACATTTCCGTGCCGTCGGAGCACATCAAAATGGTCGTCCGTGACGGTTGGATCACGCTCGATGGCGAGGTGGCCATGTGGTATCAGAAGAGCGCGGCGCAGAATGCGCTTGCCAACCTGCTGGGCGTCAAGGGAATCATCAACAACATCAGCATCCGCGCATTCGTGTCGGCAACCGAGGTGAAGGGCAAGATCCAGGACGCCATCCGGCGTCGCGCTCAGACCGATGCCCAGAACATTCAGGTGCAGGCCGCGGACGGGGCTGTGACGCTCGAGGGTCAGGTGAGTTCCTGGGCGGAACGTCAGCAGGCCGAAATGGCAGCATGGCAGGCCCCCGGGGTATGCAAGGTCATCGACAATCTGAGCGTACGTCCTTAAGAGGACCTAGAGCGATGGGCGCGTCTGGCTCAGTGCCAGGCGCGCTGACTGCGTGCCGTGGCGCCTACCTGCCCGCCCGCCGCCTCGGGTGCAAAGTCATCGGATCCGCTTGGTGATGATCCCGAAAGAGTTGCGTTGCCACTCGCTTGGCCTTCTGCCGCAATGCAGCTCGGCGCAGCTGAATGTGTTCCAGCAGCACCGCGGCGTTCGAGGTCTGCTCGGCGCCGGACCGGCGTATCTCTGCCGCCAGGAGGCGAAGATCTCTGTCTCTGCCCAGAATCGCTTCGAGCAGGTGTGCCTCCCGGATCATCGGGCTGGATTTGCGGGCCGCTGGACTGACAGCCTGCGATTGATAGTAAAGGGATTTAGCCGCTTTGCGGCAATCATGCCAGCTTGCCGCGGAGTCCGCGCGCGTAGCACGGCGGTAGGCCTTGCGAGCCTTACGGTAAGCCAATCGAATTGCGTGCAGGACAAGTTCATCCTGAGCAGGCGCGGTTTTCCAGTGGCGCGCGGCCGCTACGGCACGCGCCAGGTGCTTGCGAGCGAGTCGGCGCGCCTGCTCAAAATCCTCTGTCACGCGCCGCCACTGGTGCCGCCGCCAGTATTGGCGCACAGAGAGGACCGCGGGACCCATGTACGGCGACCTGGCGCCGACCCACTGCAAGGTTTCCGCAATGGCCGCTCGATCCCGCACATAGCGAAGGTGACGATTGACATGCCGCAGATGGCGATTGACCCCTCGATATGATCGGTCACTGATCGTCTGCCGCAGCAGGTGCAGCAATGCCCGGGCGCGCTTCACATGTTGGCGCGCTTCATGGATCGCTGTGTCGGTCGGTGTGCGATCGAGACCGAGCTGAATTCCGGTCGCGCGTAACTCCGACCTGAGCAGTTCCTGTATGGCGCTCATCGATTCAATGTGTGCCCCATCGTGGACGCGCCCCCGCGGAAAGTGAGCCCGAGAGCCGCCACTTCCAGCTCCCGGACAACCGCCTCGGGTGCCATTTCCATCCACTCGACAGCAAGCACGCCTCCCTCGCGACGCGTCACCCATGCCAGAAGCCAATGCCGGTTCACCTGCACCTCAATGCCAGTGAAGGCCTCGACATCCAGGGCCGTCCGAATCAGCGCACCGCTGATGCTCATGTTAAGGATACGCGCAGCCGTCCCAGTTTCGTGCTTTAGGGCTCTGACCTCGGCCGCGAGATCGAAGTCTGCGCGTTGACCCCAGCGATGCTCCATGGCACTTCCCCTTGTACGTCCCGCCACAGTGCCGTTAGTGTGTCGTGGCGCGTCAGCGGCGAGAATACGGCTAATTACCTAGCCGAAACCCGCGCTCATAGGTGCAAATCCTTATGGCGCTGTTTGTCCATCGCCGTAGAGTGAGATTCCAGCGTCAGGCAGTGGGAGCGGTCAGATGACAGCAACGCATCCGCGACGAATTCTCGTAGCGATCAAACATCTCGAGTCCATGTCACTACCGGCCGTTCTCAAGGCCGCGCAGATAGCGCGCGCAACGGGGGCGGACATCGAGCTGTTTCATGCGTTGGCGGAACCAGTGGTCCTGGACCTGTATCGCGCACACAAATTCAGCGCGGGCGTCATCGAGGATCAGATACTGCTACGGGCACGCCGAACCCTGGAGGAAATCGCCGACCGGTTGCGAGTCCACAGCATTTGCGTGCGTACCAGCGTCAGCTGGGACTTCCCTGCGTATGAGGCCATCGTTCGCCAGGCGATCAAGAGCAAGGCGGACATGATAGTGGCGCAGCGCTACGGTGGCCGGCACGTCGCTGCAGGTCTGATGCATTTGACGGACTGGGAGCTCATAAAACTCAGCCCGATCCCCGTACTACTGGTCAAGAATCCAAGACCGTATCGCCATCCGGCCATATTGGCCGCGGTCGATCCCAGTCACCGGGTGCCGGCAAGCTCCCGGCTCGACCGCTCAATCCTGCAGATGGCCGGCATGCTGAGCCGCAAGCTTTGCGGCAAGCTGCACGCTGTGCATGCCTACGAATTTGTGCCGCTCATCGGTGCCGCGCAGAATGTAACCGGCGATGTCATTGACGCAATTGAAGCGCAGGCCAGGCGTCAGGCGGCGGCAAGTTTTGCTCGCCTGCTGCGGCCTCTCAAGATTGCGAAAGCGCGGCGTCATCTGCTGCCGGCGACCCCGGTGACCGCGATCAGCAGCGTGGCCAAACGCACACAAAGTGCCATTGTCGTAATGGGCGCGGTAGCTCGATCCGGCTTGGCGAGGATAGTGATAGGCAATACCGCCGAGAGGATTCTGGATGACCTCACGTGCGACCTGTTGGTGATCAAGCCGCCGTCGTTCAAAGCCGCTTTGCCGCGAGGGCAGCGTGGCGCGAAGGTCAAGGTCGTCTCGTCAATAAACATGCTCGGGTATTATTGACTTTGCGCAGCGGTGCGGCTTCACATCACAGGTAGTCAAACAGCGCCATGAAGCCGAAATCCATGTGCAGTTGCTGGTGGCAGTGAAACAGCGTCAGGCCCGGGTTGTCGGCAACGAAATCGAATTCGATTTCCTGGTACCCACCCAGCATCACGACGTCCTTCATGACGCCGGCCGTCGGCTTGCCGGCAATTCGGGTCAGCTCGAAGCTATGCCGGTGCAGGTGCACGGGATGGATGTCATCGCTGGCGTTGCGCATCCGCACACGGTAGCGACGAGCCTTGTGCAGGTGAAACATAGGAGTACTCTTGCCCATTGAAAAGGCTGCGCCGTTGATCGTCCACTGATTGAAACCCTCGAGGGCTGCGTTGTTCTTCTCGATGAGCATGTCTAGGGTCTCATCGGCAGCAATCGAAGCGCCTTTTCCAAACATCGTATAGTCCCACGTGGGTGACTTGGGCTTCGCCCACTGCGGCTTACCCGTGGCGCCCGCATACTCGACGATCGCGCCCATGCCGTGAGAGCGATCATCATCGTCGAGGTCCCCCAACACCCACACACCTGGCCGATTCATCTCGACGATGGCAGAGACCCGCTCGGCGGTGCCAATCCAAAGCGCCGGTACGGCGGCGGGATTGGGCACCGGGTTGCCATCCAGCGCCACGACGGTAAAGTCATGTCCAGGCAATGCGAGGCTGCGGATTTCCGTCGCGCTGGCGTTGAGGACGTGGAACATCACGCGCTCGCCTTGCTTGACCCGTATGGGCTCGCCGTAGCCGAGCATCCGTCCGTTGATGCAAAATAGCTTGTAGCCGACCTCATACCCGTGAGGCATGCCTGCCTTGACCGACGCCGCCATGGCAGTCTCACCGGCTCTCTTCAGATTGGGGTCCGTCGCCGCCGGGCGCATGAAATCCATCGCCATGTCCCCGCCATGGCTCAACTCAGGCCCGAACTCTTTGAGCACCAGAACGATCTCTCGATCGTATTGTCCTGGCTCGCGGTGGGGCTCGATATAGACCGGGCCTACCTGGCCGCTATAGAGCCCGGCTCCAAGATTGGCCCCTGCAATCAGGTGCGTATGATAGAAGCGCAATCCACTGGGACCTGGCGTAAAAGCGATGCGTCGCATGCCATGGGCGGGAATGTAGGGGGTACCTTCTTCCGCCGCGCCGTCCACGTCCACAGGCACTTCTTGCCCATGCCAGTGCAGTTGCTCGGCCACACCGGTGTCATTGAAGATATCGACGATGACACGTCGCCCCTCCGTGAACCGCAGCAAGGGGCCCGGGAACTGATCGTTATAGGTGGTCGTGGAAACGATGTGCTGCGGCGCCAACTCTATGTTCGTCCGGCGAATCTGCAGCCTGTAGTCAGCTTTGCCATCCCGGGGCGCCTCCGTTTGCGCGAGGACCCGAGCAGGAGAGGTAATCGCTGGTGCGATTGCAGAAGCCAACGAGACCTTCAAGAACTCCCTGCGGTCTAGAAAACTATTTACAATCATGCTGTTACTCCGCTATGCTTATCCAGTTTCTCTGTCTGTCAGAGAATTGAAGGTCCAGTACGGCGTTAATGATGGCAGGCGGGCGCGGATCGCTGGGCGAATATGGGATCGTGAGGTGTCGCGCATGCCGTCCGATCCCGAGCGCCAGTCGAGCGTGGAACAAGCAGCACGACTTCATGCGCTCGCCGCCAACAATCGCTGGTCGCATGAGAGACAGGTGATCTGCGCCCGCATTGGTGATTCAAGATTACCAACCAGTCCGACCAGCTTCGCCTATCTCGCAAGTGGCGCGGGTGGCGTCTGCGGTTGTTGCGATCAGATTATCGAGCAAGACGATACAAGCCTCCAGGTAGAGCACGGGACGCACGTGGTGGCGATGCACCCGGAATGCTTTTGTGAGTGGCGCGCCGTGGTGGCCGAGCTGCAGCTAGGGGTCGACCACGGACGCGATACTGCAACACTCGGTCCGCCCCGTACCTAGCGTCAGGCCATCTCAGAATTCGGTAATGACCGTTACACCTGTGCCTTCGAACAGGTGCATTTTCGTTAGAACATCGATCGACTCCTCCAGGCTGATTCTCCGGCGAACGAGCCTTTCGGGTCTCAGCTTTCCGGAGGTAATCATCGCGAGCATGGAGGCATAACAATGCGCCTGCATGCCGTGACTTCCGAGGATTTCGAGCTCATTCGCTATCACCCGGTGCATGGGAATCGCGGGCATGGCGTGCTCACCCAGCATCAGGCCCACCTGCACGTGCTTGCCGCGCTTGCGCAGGCAGCTGATCGAGTTGAAGCACGTGCTGGAGTTCCCGAGTGCATCGAGCGATACGTGCGCACCACTCCCGGTTACGTCCCGAACAGCCTCGGCAACGTTGGCGATCCCGCTTGCATTGATGGCGGCAACAGCGCCCAGCGCCCGCGCCAGATCCAAGGTGTCGTCGCTGACATCGACGGCAACGACTCTGGCACCGAGGACACTGGCGATCATGACCGCCGAAAGCCCGACTCCGCCACAGCCATGGACGGCCAACCACTGTCCCGCAGATAGCTTGCCTTGCTCAACCACGGCACGAAATGCGGTTGCAAATCGACAGCCCAGGCTGGCCGCGGTGGCGAAGGTGATGGTGTCGGGAAGAGCTACGAGGTTGATATCCGCCCGATCGATCGACACATACTCGGCAAACGATCCCCAGTGGGTAAAGCCCGGTTGAAACTGATGGTCACAGATGTGCTGATTGCCGGAATGACACATCGGGCAGTCACCACATCCGATCACAAATGGAACTGTGACGCGATCGCCCGCTTGCCACTTGATGACATTCGCTCCGACTGCCTGCACGACGCCCGCGAACTCGTGACCAGGAACGTGAGGTAGCCTGATGTCCGGATCATGTCCGACCCAGCCGTGCCAGTCACTACGGCATAGGCCAGTGGCCATGACTTTGATGACCACCCCATGCGCCTCGGGCGTGGGATCGGGAACCTTGCGAAGTGCGGGTCTGCCGCAGAACGATTCGTAGAGGACTGCTTTCATGCGGACCTTCCCCTGGCAACTATTCGCAATGGGTGTTAGCCCATCGCTCAGTCTGAGGTTACTATTCCGCGGATGAAAATTGCGCACTATCGCAACCCAAGAGGAATGGCAGGTTAATGTCCCTTCTCGATGTCGTGATTCTTGCCATTGTCCAGGGCCTGGCGGAGCTGCTGCCGGTTTCGAGTTCTGCCCATGTCGTGGTAGCGGAGAAGTTGCTGGGGCTGGACCCCTCCTCGCCACCGATGACCCTGCTGCTGGTCATGCTCCACACCGGTACGATGCTCGCGGTAATCGCCTATTTCTGGCGCACCTGGGGTGCGACCTACTTCCGGAGCGCCGCCGCGTTCAAATCATTCGCGCTGCAGATCGTCATCGCCACCGCGCTCACTGCCTTCATCGGCGGCGGACTCACTCTGCTGATCGAGAAATCCGCGTTTGCCGGTCTGCCGCGCGGTCAGATCGAAGATCTATTCACTCATCTGGAGCTGATTGCACCGGCGCTGGCTGCGGCGGGCGTTCTGATACTGGCCGCCGGCGTCGCGGCCCGGCGTCGCCCGGACAGCGGCTCCGAACTCACCACGGCCCAGAGCGCGGCTATTGGCGCGGTCCAGGGGCTTTGTCTGCCCTTCCGCGGCTTCTCACGCTCCGGTGCCACGATCAGTACGGGTATGTTGCTGCGAGCATCGCGGCGCCGAGTGGAGGCCTTCAGCTTTGCATTGGCGGTGGTGCTGACGCCGCCGGTGGTCGCTCGCGAAGCCTGGCGCCTGGTACGTGCGCAGCCGGCGGGCGCCCCGAGCGATATTCATTCTGCCATCGGCTTCAGTCTGCTTGGCGCGCTGATCGCGTTCGTCGCAGGACTTGCGGCGCTCAAATGGCTCAGTCGTTGGCTCGAGACTGATCGCTGGTATCTGTTTGGAATCTATTGCCTGGCTGCTGCGAGCGTGGTTATGTACCTGCATCTTGCCGGCTACTGACGCTCACGCCAATCATCCTTGCAGCACGCATCCAGGGTACTAGCGTGCGGTGGCGTCATCGGCCTGCTGCGGCCTTACAACACCCGACTCGCGGTACGCAGTGCGGAGCATCGCCACGGCAGCGTACGTGATGACGCCGATCACCACCCATCGCATCAGCGTCAAGTGACCCCCAAGGGCCTTCACAAAGGGAACCGCAAACAAAGTGCCCACGATGCCGCCAATCGTCAGCCCCACCGCGGCCTGCGACGAGAATCGCCCGGACTTTATGAAGCGTATGCCGGCAATGGGGATGAGCACCCCATCGCTCCCCAGCATGATTGGATACGCGGCCATGGGGTGCATGCCGAGAAACGCCAGTAGCGCCATGCTGGGTGCATAGTTGCCGATGCCCGCGCACATCAATGCTCCCAGGGCAAAACTTGCCGTAACCGCAACGAAGAACCGCCAGCCCTCGAGACTCATCGCCGTTCCAAGGGGAGGCAGCATGCCGAGATTAGTCATCGAGAAGAATCCGGCTGCGATCAGCAGCGCGATTCCCATGCATAACTGAATCGTCCGGCGGTTCATTCGGCTTACGACGCCGGCTCCAAGCCAGGCTCCAGCCGCCGAACTGAGGACCATGGTGAGCAGGAGCGCAGGATCGACCGCCACGGAAGTGATGAACAGCAGAGCGCCGGCGAACACGGGAAGGCCGAGCCCGACGTTCAGGGTGCCCGGTATCAGCTCATCCAACGGATGACCGCGCACCTTGAACAAGGCTGTGATCTGCGCGTAGTTGCCAATGCCGAGCGTGTCGAGGAAGCACGTGCCGCAACCGATGGCGATGTCGGAGATCGACGGGCGCCAGGCAAACCCTCGCAGACGGACCGCTCGGTACCAGGCCACCGTCACCGCCAGGTCTGCAAGTAGAAACAAGGAGACCAGAATTATCTGGACACTGGGCATTGACCCCCCTCGTAATTTATGTGCCGCAACCCCGCGGCGGCAATCAGGCGCCTATTTCGAAGATCGACCGATCCGTTTTCTGCAGAATCTCCGCGCCTGTTTCCGTCACCAGGATGTTGTACCCAAAAATGACCGTCACACCATGAAACTGCCCGATGGAGGGCTCGAGAGAGAAGGTCATGCCCTCTTCCAGCGTCTCATCGCTACCCACCAGCACATCGGGCCGCCCGGCCCAGACCGGTGGATAGGCAAGCCCCATGCCAAATCCAGCCCGCGCGGGAATATACGCGTCATAAGCAGCCCGGACCTCGCGACTCAACCGGTCGATCTCGGAGACGGACGCTCCTGGCTTGACCAGTTCGAATGGGCGCCAGAAGGCATCGTTTGCAATCTCCCACAGTTCCCGGAGTGCAGTCGAGGCTTTTCCGGCGACAACTGTTCGCACAATGTTGCTGTTGTAGCGCTTGCATGAGCCTGTCAGTTCCACCATCACCGGATCGCCCCGCTCCACTTTGCGGTCCGTTGGCACTGCATGAAAGAGCCCGCTGCGAGGTCCGGATCCGATGATGAACGGCAGAGTCGGATACTCGGAACCTGCCTCTGCCATCGCCGAATAGGCCCGGGTCAGCAGCCGCTGCTCGGTCACCCCGGGTCGGAGTGCATGGACCAGTGCCGCAAAGCCGATATCGGAGAACCGCGCCGCGGCTCGCATATATGCGATCTCGGCTTGGGACTTGATGGTTCTCAGTTTCAACACATCGTCGGTGATATCGACGAAATCGACATCCGGCAGCGAGGTCCTCAGGCTTTGGTAAGTGGACGCCTTTAGATACCAGTTGCCCATCTCCAGGCCCACCCGGCTGCCGGATCTGACCCCGAGGTGGCGCAAGATATCGACGGTCATCCTTGTTGGATCATCGCCGTGCTGCCAAATCCGTACGTCGTCTATCCAGCACTGTAGCCGGGCGAGCTCCTTCTCACACTTGTGGGTCAGCAGCAACGGCTGCGCTGCTCCGGCCCGGTAGAAGAGATGCTGGTAGAAATACAGGCCAAGCGGATCGAAGCCTGCCAAATAATTGAGATTCTCAGGCGTCGATCCGAGATATACGTCAACTCCCATTTTCTGGATCAGCGCGTCCAGACGGGAGACGCGCGAGCGATATTCCTCGCGCGAGAATGCCGACATTGATCTGCTCGGAATCTCGGTCATCTTCTAACAGGACCGGTGCGCCTGCGATTCGCATCTTATGCGTGGACCGCGGCGTCCGCAACGCGATAAGGGCTCAGCTTCAGCTGATCTGTTCCTCGAAGCGCACGCTGAGCTTTCGATAAAGAGCCTTGGCCAGTGGGTCGTAACCAAAGAAGGCAACCGCTGCATCCATCCAAGTCAACGGACGCGCCCGTGCAATCTCGCGCGCGCTCCGCATCAGCTGCGACGGCACCGAGGACGGAGCGGGATCGAACACCTCCGCTTCGTAAGTGTCGTCCGCGTCCTCTTTCAGGTTCCGAGTCACTCGCGAGAAAACATGCTTGTCGCCATTTGTCTGGTAAATGCGATATTCCTGCCATTGCTCTTTGGGGGCCGAATCGACCGCGGCCGAAGCCAGCAGCACTCCGGTGAACCGCAGGTCTGCCTTGCCATCTCGGGTGACAATGTGCTCCTTTTGCACCCCCACTTCGGCATCGTCATCCAGAGCGGGCAGCCGACTTTGCCTTCGGATCTTGACCCTCGACGCCTCGCTGACCTGTGCGCCCCGGTCGTCCTCGCGCTTGACCGCCATCTCATGGTGCGGGCCGGCATCGGCATCGGCGTCGGGCCCGTTGATATTCAGCCGCGGCTCGGAGAATTCCTGGGTTCGTACATCGCTCATGGGATCATCCTCGCTGCGTAGAAGCCTGAAGCAAGGACCGAGTTTGTTCCTGGATCGGGCCCCAGGCAGCCGGAGACCGGCGCTGGCGGTCGTAAGCGCACGCTCACACTGAGCCAGCGAGCCAGCCGAGCGCCCTCAACAGGAGGTAAAAACGGCCGCTCGCGTGCGCCGTCTTGCACCTCAGCGTATCGGATCCTTTGGACTGGTTGGCGCCCCCGCCACGTAGCGCCGCTCTCCCGTCCGCGGATCAAACATTACTTCGACGGGATCGCCGCTCGACGGATCGAGAAATCGCTCACCGGTGTGTTGCCACGGGCCTGCCGGCGGTTGCTCGATGCGACGATAGCGCCAACGTTCGAATAACGTTCCGATAAGGACGGTCACGCCGATCACCAGCAGTTGCCAGCCAGGAACGTGAACCCCGCAGGCTATGAGGGTGATGCCGGCGCAGATAAGCATGGCCGCCGCCGCAAGTACCGCAGTTCGCAGCATGGTCAGGCCGCCGGTTCCAGCACGACAGCGGTTCCGTAGGCAACAATCTCACTCATGGTCTGGCCAATCTCGGCCGAATCGAATCGCATCATGACAACGGCATTGGCATGCATGAGATTCGCGTTACGGACCATCCGGTCGACGGCATGGCGTCGAGCCTCCTCGAGCAACTGCGTGTACTCGGTAATTTCTCCGCCCACCAGCGAGCGCAGCCCTGCCATGATGTTGCCGCCGAGGCCGCGGCTCCTGACCACCAGGCCGAAGACCTGACCCTTGACTTCGCGCACCCGCTGTCCGGGCACGTTCTCTGTTGTAACGACAAGCACGGCCTCTCTCCCAACGTTGCATCGGTTGCAGAGAGGCTAGCTGTGTTGAGGCCCGCCGGCGACGGTCGGGTTCACGAACCCCACATGCATCGCGCGGCGCCCACGCGGCATTTAGTTTCTGTCAGATAATAAAGCAACTTATATCAATAGCTTGGAGAATATATACAATCCCCAATCTATTAGCGGGGAGCGCGTGTGTCAGCGCCGATCTACTCTGGCGAGTAGAGTCATGCTGATGCCACATGTTTCCAAACCCATTGCTGTGATTGCAGGCACCGGCCCGGGCATTGGCGCCGCGCTGGCGCGCCGATTCGCGGCCGACTACGAACTGGTGCTCCTGGCCCGGCAACAGTTGACACTGGATACGGTGGCGGAAGAAGTCGAAGGCTCGCACTCATACGTCTGTGATCTGAGCGACAGCGCCTCGGTAGCGAACGCTTTTGCCGCCATCCGGCGGGATGTTGGCCAGGTCGACACGCTCCTCTACAACGCCGGCCAGGGCCTCTTCCAGGACGTCGAATCCACCACTGCCGCGCAGTTCGAGAAGCTATGGCAGGTAAATGCACTGGGCGCCTTTCTATGTGTTCAGGAAGTCATGCCTGCCATGAAAGCCGCGGGATCCGGCAATATCATTTTTACCGGCGCTACCGCCTCGGTGCGTGGAGGAGCGAACACGGCGGCGTTTGCGTCAGCCAAAGCGGCACAACGCAGTCTGGCCGAATCGTTGGCGAAAGCACTTTGGCCCGCGGGCATTCACGTCGCTCTGGTCGTGGTGGATGGCGTTGTCGACACACCGCGAACGCGCGCGAGGATGGCTGGCAAACCGGATGAATTCTTCGTCAGCCCCAGGGGCGTCGCTGAGACAATGTACGGGTTGTGCCGGCAGGACAAGAGCGCCTGGAGTTTTCAGGTGGAGGCACGGCCTTTCGGCGAGCGTTGGTAACACCGCTCACTCGCTGTTCTATCTTGGCGATTCGGTCTTGAGCCTCTGCGGCGTGATGAATCGCCCGGCGAGCGCCGGCAGCACAAGCAGATTCAGTAGGGTCGAGGATACCAGGCCCCCAAGAACCGCAATGGCCATCGGTCCTTCGATTTCCTGTCCAGGCTGGCGTAGCGCGAATGCCAGCGGCGCAAGACCGAGTGCCGTGACGGCCGCAGTCATGAGGATCGGTATGAGGCGCTCGTTGGCACCCCGCAATACGGTCTGCAGGTTCCACGGCTGCGACTCCACTTCGACCAGATGCTCGTAGTGGGCCAGTTGCAGGATGGCGTTGCGGGCACTGACGCCGAATACCGTCACCAGGCCGACGACGCTGCCGAGGGAAATGCCGATGCCCGTGATGAGGATGGCGAGCACGCCGCCGATGAGGCTGAACGGCAGATTGATGAGTACCAGCCAGCTGTTCGCGCGCCAGTGAAATGAAACGAACAGCACACCCAGGATCAGCGCCAATGCCAGTGCCGAATAAAGCGCCAGCTGGTTACGGGTCTGCTGCTCGGCCTGCGCCGCGCCGGTAAATTCAATGAAAAATCCCGACGGCAATTTGACCGCGCTGGATATGCGCTGCCGTGCCTCGCCGACGGCAGCCTGCAGCGAGCGACCGTCGACGTTGAAGGTGATGCTGATACGCCTCTGGCCGCCGTCGTGCTCGATGCTGTACCGGTCGGCTCCGAGCGTCACCTGTGCCACCTGCGACAGTGGCACGGCGCCGAGCGGCGAGCTGATCATCAGCTGACCGATCTGCTCGGGTCGATGACGTTGCTCGTCGGGTAGCAGCAGCACGGTGTCGACGATGCGAGTACCGGCGAAGGTCTGTCCCACAGTAGCACCTGCATAGGCAGTCTCCACCGCCTCCAGCACGTCCTGGTTCTTCAGCCCAGTCTGCGCCAGCGCAGCGGGCAGGAGCTGGACCGAGATGGTCGGCGTGCCGCTCTGGCGCTTGAACTGCAGATCGACGACGCCTTTTTCCGTGGCAAGCGCGGAGACGATCCGATCGCCGACGCCGTCGAGCGCATCGAGATCGTCACCAAACACCTTGATATCCACCTGGGCGGTGTCACCGGTCAGGCTCTCGCTGATGCGGTCTCCGAGAAAGGTGACGACCTCGGACTGGATGCCGGCATAGTGGGACAGAATGTCGCGCAGTTTCTGTTGAGCCGCAGCCTGATCCACCGTGGCGTCAGGCTTGAGTTCCACATGAAACTCGCTACGGTGCGGACCCCAGGTATCTTCGCCCAGTTCCGCGCGTCCAACCTGCTGCTCGACGGTCTGGACGTACGGCAACTTGAGTACTTCGGCACTGATGCGCTGACCCACGTGCAGCATCTCGTCCAGTGAGGTGCCCGGAATCGAGCTCGACACCTGCATGACGAAATGCCCTTCCCTGAAGTCCGGCATGAAGACGCCACCGAGCAAGGGCAGCACGGCGATCGCCGCCACGACCAGAGCGACCAGCAGTCCCAAGGCGAGCTTGAAGTGATCTTCGATCCAGCGAATGGCCCGCGCCTGGCCCGCCTTGAGCCGTACCAGCCAGCCGAAGTCGCTCGTGTCATGCTGTCGCAACAGCAAGGCACACAGAGCCGGGGTGGTGGTCATTGCAACCAGCAGCGATGCCAGTACAGCCAGTATGAAAGACAGCGCCATCGGCCCGACGAAGTGTCCCTGTACGCTGGAAGTGAACAGCTCGGGCAGAAACACGGCGATCACCACCACCGTGGCGTAGATCACCGGACCGCGGACTTCGAGCGAGGCATCCCGGATGACTTCGAGCCGCGGTCGCGGTGCTGCTACCGCCGCATTCATGCGTAGCCGTCTCAGGATGTTCTCTATGCCGATGATGGCATCATCGACCAGCACGCCCAGTGCCACCGCGAAACCTCCGAGCGTCATGGTGTTGAGTGTCTGGCCGTAGTGATCGAGCACGACCACGGCGGCGATCAGCGACAGCGGTATGGCGGAAAATGCGATCAGCGCGGCGCGAAGGTCACGCAGCAACAGGTACAGCACCACGAGAATCAGCAGCGCGGCGATCTCGAGCGATTGCTTCAGGTTGCCGAGAGCGCGCTCGATGAAATTGGCAGGGCGGTGCAGTGCCGGATATACCGTGATCCCTTGAGCACGCAGCGCGGGCTCGAGCTCGTTCAGAACCTTCTCGACCGCCAGGGTCGTGGTCAGCGTGTTGGCGCCGTACTGGCTGGCCAGTGACAGCAACACCCCGGGCTTACCCATGATGAGCGCATCGCCCGAGCGCAAGGCGGGTCCGATCCTGACCTGCGCCACGTCGCGTATGCGCACGGGTGCATCGTTGCGCAGCGTGACCACCGCATGACCCAGCGCATCGACGTCGGGCTGCGGCGTCGGCGATTTCAGCAGGATCCGTTGCGCCTCGAGGTCGATGAAGCCCGCACCGCGCAATGCCAGTGCGGCCCGCGCCGCATCGCCCACCTCGGTGAGGCTAATGCCGTAGCTGGCCAGCTTGCGGGTGTCCGGCTGGATCTGGATCTGCCGAACGGCACCGCCGAAATTGATCACATGCGCCACGCCGGGTACCGAAAGCAGTCGCGGTTTGATGACCCAGTCGGCCGTGTCACGCAGTTGGTACGGGTCCAGCCGCTCCGAGGTCAGCCCGATCTTGAGCAGGTCCATGGTGCTGGATACCAGCGGCGACAATTTCGGCGAGCCGACGCCGGACGGCAGGCTGCTGCCGAGTTCAGAGAGGCGCTCGGAGAGGCCCTGGCGGGCAACATGGACGTCGACGCCGTCGGCAAAGGTGACGGTCACGACCGATAAGCCCGGAATCGACTCCGAGCGCATCGTTGCGAGGCCCGCGGCACCGTTGACGGCGCTTTCGACGCGTTTGGTGACGAGTTCCTCGACCTGCTGTGGAGCGAAGCCGGGCGCTTCGGTCTGGATGTCCACCTGCGAGGGCACGAACTCCGGAAATACATCGAGCGGTGCGCTGCGTGCATTCCAGTAGCCAACCACGAGCGCCAGCAGCGAGAGCGCCGTAACGGCGCCAAAGTGGCGGACGCAGAGAGAGACGAGTCGGTGCATCGCGCTTAATCGGCGGGTCCGGTATCGGGATTGAGCTCCCGCGCGAGCAGCAGCCCCGCCCCCACAGTCACGACCGAGTCGCCAGGCTTGAGATCGTTGACGAAGTAGCCGTTGCGCAGCGGGTGGCCGATATCGAGGGGTATGCGCTCGAAAGTACCCGCTTCGTGCTCGACATAGCACCAGTAGCGCCCACCTTCAGCGATCGCCGCCGACCCCGGCACCCAGGCGCCGGATTCCGCATTCGCGACCTCGACTGGAGCCCAGGCATTGAGCCGCTCACCTTCTTCGACGACAGCATCCGGCAACAGCGCCAGGAAACTGCGGCCCGGCATGGTCGCGTCAGCTGGTGCGGCCCAGACCGTATGGGTGTGCCACTGCTCCTCTACGGTTGGCCCATCGAGCCGCGCGAGTCGCAGGCTGTGCGGCGTCTGCTGAATAGCACCGAGCGCAAAGGTGACACGCACGAGCTTGGTCCGACCCGAGGCCACCTCCTGCAAGGTGGCATCGTTTCCCTGTGTCCACGGTGAATGCTGACCGAGCAGGCTCGAGAGCTTGCGATGCGCGAGTGCCACCGCGATTTCGTCGGACGAAGCCTGGCGCTGCGCAGCCTCACGCGTCTCAGCCGTTTCCGCCCCCACTGTTCCCTGCAAGTGCTCCAACCGCATCAGTGCAGCGTGGCTCTGCTTCGACATGGCCTCGGCCGTGCCCAGATCCGCAACCACCTGAGCCACGGCGTCGTGACCCACGATGACAGCGTACCCTGCCGTCTCGGGTGTGAACTGCGCGGCGGTTGCCCGCACGGTGACAATGCCCATCTTGGCGGCATCATCCGGCCCCAGTTTCACCTGCCTGTCGGCTGCATCCTTGGCATCACCCTGCTTGTCCGCATCGGCCTTGTCCGCATCGGCCTTGTCCGCATCGGCCTTGTCCGCGGCGCCCTTGTGGACGGCCGCACTGGCAGCGGTCGGAGCCGGCGACGCCGGGTCTGTTGCAGTCCTGCCGCAGGCAGTCAGGCTAGAGAGCGCGGCCAAGGCAGCCAGCAGACTGAGCAGCACCGGTGGTGATCGATGAATAGCCAGCATGTCTCTGCAGTCTTCTTACGGCGTCTTGCCATCGCGCGAGCTGGCGCGTGCCATCTCGGGCTGCGCCGTCGCAGCTCGTTGCCAACCGCCGCCGAGAGCCTTGGAGAGGCCCAGCAGTGCCTGAAGTCGATTCAGTCTGTATTGGCTCAACTGGTCGCGTGCCGCATAGAGCACGCGCTGGGCGTCGAGCACCGCCAGGAACTGGCCGGCGCCCGCCTGATAGCGCAGCTGCGCCGCCTCTAAGGCGCGTTCGCTCTGGGCGAGGGTGTCTTCCTGCGCCTGGCGCTGGGCGTCGAGATGCTGCCGCTGCCCGAGTGCGTTCTCGACGTCCGCCAGCGCCGCAACGATGGCGCTGTGATAGTTGGCGAGCAGTTCCTCTTCGTGGGCGCGCGCCTCGCGGATAGCAGCGCGACGTTGACCGGCATCGAAGATGCTCTGCACCAGCGCGCCGCTGAAATTGAGTGCCGGGCCCGTTCCGGGGAGCGTCAGCACACCCGCCTGGATCGCGGGATTCTGGAGGCCTCCGGTCATGGACAGGTTCAGGGAGGGAAACAGCGCCGCGCGCGCCACTGCCAGATCGGCATGTGCCGCCACCAGGTTGTCCTCGGCGGCAATGACGTCCGGACGTCGCTGCAGCAGCTCCGCCGGCAACCCCGCTTCGATTGCCGGCTCCTTGATGCCGGAGAGCGGCTGTGTCTGCACTTCGAAACCTTCGGGCATTGCGCCGACCAGCAGCGCCAGCGCATCGAGTGCTTCGAGTTCCTGCTGCTGCAACTCCGGAATCGGCAGCCTCGCGCTGGCGACGAGCGCGCGCTGCGCCGCCAGCTCGGTGGGACTCATCGCGCCGTCCTCGTAGCGTGCCTGCACCACGCCCAATAACTTTTCCGCGTTGTCGACGTCGAGTTGCGCCAGTTCGAGGCGCTCACGCACCGACTGCAGCTGGAAGTAGGTATTCGCGAGCCCGGCCAGCGTCGTCATCCTGACGATGGCCATATCATCCCGGCTAACTTCGGCCTGCGCTCGGGCCGAGCGCGCCGCGGCGCGGTTCTTGCCCCAGAAATCCACCTCGTAGCTGGCCGAGAGCACCCCGGCCCAATCAAGTTCGTGACCGCTGGTGCCGCCCGAGCGGCCGGTGAATTCGGTGGCATTGCCGTTCAGATCCAGCGACGGCAGAATCGCAGCGCCCGCCTGCCGGGCACGGGCATCGGCCTGTCGAACCCGCGCGGTGGCGGCGGCCACGTCGAAGTTGTTCTGAGCTGCCAGTGCTGCCAGCCGATCCAGCTCCGTGCTACCGAACGCCTGCAGTACATCGGCTTCAGGCCATTGTGCTCGCACATCCGGCGCCGCGTGTTGAAACGCCGCAGGTAGTGGCGGGGGTGATGGTCTCACCGCATCGGCGGTACAGCCGCACAGACAGCCGCCCACCAGCCAGCCTACGATCGACAGTCGCTGCATGATCGCGAAACTAGCACCGCCCGGAATAGCTCAACCTTGTATATTTGTAAGGCCTGCGGGTCTGCCACTGGCTTGTTTTGGTCGCAGCGGTCGGTCATCTTGCCGTGCCAGCGGAATTTCGCCCGGGGAAGCGGCCATTAGCAACGCGCAAGATTCACCGTTACCGTTGCTGCTGATCGAGGACGACCAGGATCTGGCGGCCTCATTGATCGATTTCCTGCAGGGTAGCGGTTACACGGTAGACCACGCGGCCGACGGGGTGGTCGGTCTGGCCACCGCTCGCCGCGGCATGCACCAGGTCTTCATTGTCGATCGCATGCTCCCGGGTCTCGACGGCCTGTCGCTGGTCAGGACGCTGCGGCAGCAGGCACTGACCACACCTGTGATCTTCCTGACGACCATGGACGGCATCGACGACCGCGTGCAGGGACTGGAAGCGGGCGGAGACGATTATCTCGTCAAGCCTTTTGCGTTCGAGGAGTTGCTCGCACGTGTCCGCGCCCTCGGCCGCCGTCTGCAACAGGGGCTACCGGTGCGCCGAGCCGGCTCGATCGAGCTGAACCTGCTGCAGCGAACCGCCACCCGGGCTGGTCGGCAAATCGACTTGCTGCCGCAGGAGTTTCGCCTGCTCGAGTATCTGGTGCGTCATGTCGATACCACCGTCACGCGCAAAATGCTGCTGGAGCATGTGTGGGACATCCATTTTGATCCCCACACCAGCGTGGTTGAAAGCCACATCAGCCGGCTGCGTGCCAAGCTCAATGATGGCTTCGACACCGACGTCATCCAAACCGTCCGAGGGATCGGCTATAAACTCGTTACGCCCCTGTAGGCTGATCAAGTCGGAAAGCTTCCGGCTTGCCGCCGCCTTCGCCGCCTTGTTCCTGACGCTCACCGGCGTGCTGCTGGTGGCGGTGCTCTGGATCTTCGATCGTACCGGCATGGCGGCGTTGCGCAGCGCCAATGATGCCGACATTGCGACCATCGAAAACGGCTATGCCGCGGAGGGTCGAGATGAGGCCGTCGAGGTCGTCAGGCAGATCGTCGGCCCGCAACGCTATGCCGATGCTTATCCGCCGGTAGCCTACATCCTGCTGCAGGATGACTCGGCCGGTAAGCTCGCCGGGAACCTTTCGAGCTTTGCGCCACGGCAGGGAGCGCTGCAACTGCCGTTGCCCGAGTCAGCTTATTCGGCGCTGCGGCGCCACAGGATTGATAGCGGCCAACTGCGCAAGGCCGAGATCCTGGGGCGCGGCACTTACATCGCCCCAGGTGTCTATGTCTTCGTCGGCCGCAGCACGCATGAGCTGCGTGAGACCCGTCTGCTGATCCTGGAGGCGTTCCTCTGGATCGCCAGCGGAGCCGTGCTGCTCGGCTGCGGCGGCGGCGTGCTGTTCGGCACGCGGTTTCTGCGACGCGTGGATTCGATTACCCGGACCTGCGAGGCAATCATCGCCGGCCGTTTCAGTCAGCGCATCCCCGTCGGAGCCAGTGGCGATGAGTGGGATCGACTGGCGACTGCCATCAACGAGATGCTCGGCCGGATTGAATCGCTGCTCGAAAACCTGCGGCAGGTATCAAGCGATGTGGCCCACGATCTGCGCACGCCGCTGACGCGCCTGCGAACGCGCCTCGAGGAAGCGCGGCTCAAATCGGTGACGCTCCCCGACTTCGACGCGGCAGTTGCACATGCCATTGACGATACCGATCAACTGCTGGCGCTGTTTACGGCGTTGCTGCGCTTGTCGCAGATCGAATCCGGATCTCGTCTGCAATCCATGTCGCAGCTGTCGCTGAGCGAGCTGCTCGAGCGCATTCACCATCTCTACCAGCCGGTCGCGGAAGACCACCAACACCAGCTGACGGCGTCGATCGAACCAGGCGTGACGGTGCTCGGCGATGCTGAACTGTTGACCCAGATGTTCAGCAACCTCATCGAAAACGCCCTCAGACACACGCCGGCCGGCTCTCACATCCGAATTGGCGTCACCGCATCTCCGGTCGCGGCGTATGTTGCGGATGACGGCCCTGGCATTCCGCAGAATCAGCGCGAAAAGGTGTTCAGGCGCTTCTACCAGCTCTCCGGCAGCCGCTCCACTGGCGGCCATGGACTCGGTCTTTCGCTGGTTGCCGCCATTGCCAGCCTGCATAACGCCACTGTCACTCTTGCGGATGCCGGCCCGGGGCTGGAAGTCAAAGTTCAGTTCATGTGACCCGCGCGCGGGCTGCGCCGCAATAACTTCTTGTCAGCCTATTCCGACGGCTTCGTACCGGCGGACGTCCACTGATCTTACGCACAGAGGATCCGTCCACGTACAGAGAGAAGTCGTGCCAGTTGCGACACTCGACTCTGGTTCTTTTTCCGCTGGAGCGGTGCAGTGTGGCAGGAGTGGACAAGACAGCTAGTAATGCCGTCGCTGCTGCTGGCAGCAATAGGCAGCGGCTGTTCGAACCATCACGGTGGCGCCGCCGTTGCGCCAGCAGCGACCATGCCGCAGATCAGCCAGGCGAAGCCTGCCAAGCCGCCGATCGATCGATCCGGCCGCGCTCGCGTCGGCGTAGCCTCCTTTTATGCGGACCGCTTTGCCGGCAGAAAGATGGCCGACGGGGTCAAGATGGACCCTCAAGGCGACAATGCGGCCAGTCGAACGTTGCCGCTGGGTACCAAGGCCAAAGTCACCAATCTCGTCACCGGCAAGAGCGCGGTCGTGGTCATCGAGGACCGTGGACCGTATGCCAAGGGAAGGATCGTGGACCTCTCCCCTTCCACGGCGCGGCGTATTGGAATCACCCGGCATATCGGGGTAGCCAAGGTAGTGGTAGCTCCCATCTCGGTGCCATTGGCCGATGGCCGGATCAAGCCTGGGATCGCCGCGCAGGACGATGACAATCGCGTCACGCAGGATTGAACGCAACGCTTAGCCGCGCGCCGAGGTAGTCGCACCGAGACCTGAATTTGCTCGTGCAATGGTTCTGGTTGCATGACGCATTCAGACAAACGGTGGCGCTCGGCGCTGCGTGAACAGGCACGCGTTTCGAGGCAGCCGGTTCGCTGTAGACTCGTTCGGCATGAACGGGACGCTGTCACTCATAGAACTGGCGGGCCATGTAGGTCTCCTGCTATGGGGAACCCACATGGTGGGCACGGGTGTGCAACGCGGATTCGGCACCATCCTCAGGCGCTGGCTCGGCCAGAATCTCGGCAGCCCATTGCGGGCATTCCTCACCGGTATCGGGGTAACCGCCCTGCTCCAGAGCAGCACCGCCACCGGATTGCTGGCCACGTCCTTTACCGCCATTGGCGTCATGTCGCTGGCCCCGGCCCTCACGGTCATGCTCGGCGCCAATGTCGGTACCGCGCTGCTGACCCAGGTGCTGTCATTCAACGTCGCCTTGGTCGGACCGCCATTGGTACTGGCCGGTGTGCTGGTATTCCGCTGGGCCGCGGGCGGCCGGGCCAAGAACATCGGGCGTGTGGCCATCGGGCTTGGCCTCATGCTGATGGCGCTCTCGGGACTGATTCACACGCTCGCACCGCTCGAAAATACGCCGCTGCTGCGTCCGGTACTGGCCTCGCTGGTGAACGATCCGGTGCTGGCGACACTGGTCGCCGCGGCACTGACCTGGGCCTGTCATTCGAGCATTGCCATCGTACTGCTGGTGGCATCCTTTGCCGCCACGAATGTGGTCGATCCCACTGGGGCGCTGGCGCTGGTGCTCGGCGCCAATCTCGGCGGCGCGCTGCCGGCGCTCATCAGCGCCTCGACGCCCGCCGCCCGCCGCTTGCCGCTGGGAAATCTGCTGGTGCGGACCGCCGGCGTGCTGATTGCGTTGCCGTTCCTGCACGAGATCACCCGGCTGTTCGAACTGCTCGAGGCCGCCCCCGAGCGCCTGGTGGTCAATTTTCACCTGGCGTTCAATCTCCTTCTGGCTGCCCTCTTCATCGGCCCGGTGGACAGACTGGCGCGCCTGCTGTCGCGGTGGCTGCCGGATCCGCCTGCATCCGCCGATCCGGGGCGGCCACTGTATCTGGATGCGGCCGCCCTCGATTCGGCCACTGTCGCACTGGCCAACGCCGCCCGCGAAACCTTGCGCATGGCCGATATGGTCGAAGCCATCCTGCGCGATTCGCTCGGAGTGCTGCAGCTCAACGACCGGGTGCGAGCGGAAGCGGTGGCATCGCATAACCGCTGCGTCGACCAGCTCGGCGGCGCCATCCGCCGCTATCTGGCCGATGTGGGTGACGAGCAAACCCTGGACCACCGGCAGGAGGGTGCAAGATCGCAGGACATTCTCTCGGCTGTGATCAACCTCGAGCATGTGGGGGACATCGTCGCCAACAGCCTGGTGGAATTCGCCCTCCGCAGCCGCAAACTCGGGCGGGCTTTTTCGACCGAGGAGCTCGACCAGGTCACCGCCATGCATGGCGAGTTGCTCGAGAGCCTGCGGCTTGCGCTGGCGGTGTTCCTGCATGGCCAGCTCCGCGATGCGCGGCGCCTGGTCGCCCGCAAGACCCAGTTCCGGGAATTCGAGGCGACCGCCACCGCCCTGAGCGTCCGCCTGCTGCGGAGCGCCGCCGCCACCAGCCGCCTGGCAGATAGTCACGCCGCCGAGCAGATTGCCGAGGAAAGTGACCTGTTTCTGCGTACCGTGCGCGACCTGCGGCGGGTACATTCGCATCTGGCGAGCTTCGCCTACCCGATACTGCATCGTCCTCGCAGCCGCAGTCGCCGCGTATCCGTGGCTGCATCCGAACCCATTGTCACGGCCGTCGCGGATGGCGGATCGCCGTCTGCGCCGTCAGTGACCGCGGCGGAGAAAGACGCACCGATGGAATGATTGCCGCGGGGCGTGCTGAGAGCACATGCGCTAACTTTAATGCCCGCTTCAGACCCGGTTAACCTTACCGGCGTAGACTCAACCCGATGAATCCCTCGAGCCCGCTCGACGAGTGCCGCCCCTGAAGCACTCACTGCCTCTGCTCGCCCGCGTCTGCGGCATCGCCGCGGCGGTCGGCCTGCTGTTTCAGGCAGCCTCAGCGGCGGCGCCCGGCGCTGGCTATGCCGAACTCGTCCGCCGCGTGGCTCCGAGCGTTGTAACCGTGCTGGTCGAACAGCAGGAGCAAGGCGCTGGTGAACGGGCCGCCGACCGCGCACTCGCAGCTGCCGCGAACGATCCGGATGCAGCCATAACGGCGATCCTGCGGCGTCTGCTGTCGGGACCCGACGGCGGAGCCGATAACACCGACGGCGGCGGCGCCCTGGGGTCCGGATTCGTCATCGATGCCAACGGACTCATCGTCACCAACCGCCATGTCATCATCGGCGCCCGCGCGGTGCGCGTTCGACTGTCTGATGCGCGCGAAGTGCCGGCGCAGATCGTGGGGACTGATGCCGCCACCGATATTGCGCTGCTGCGGGTCGATGCCGGCAAGCTACCGGCCCTGCACCTGGGATCGTCTGAAACCACAGCGGTTGGCGATGCTGTGATCGCCATTGGCAATCCGTTCGGCCTGGGTCAGACAGTCACTGCCGGCATCATCTCTGCGCGGGGCCGCACGCTCGAGGACGACCCCTACATCGATTTCCTGCAGACGGATACCGCGATTAATCGCGGCAACTCCGGGGGGCCCCTGCTATCGGTCGATGGCAGCGTCCTCGGTGTCACATCGATCATCTTTTCGCCGAACGGCGGCTCGGTGGGTCTTGGGTTTGCGATACCGGCTGAGACGGTCGCCGCTGTGGTCGGTCAATTGGCGGCTCACGGTCGGGTTGACCGGGGCTACCTCGGCGTTTCCGTCCAGGCCCTGACGCCTGCGATCGCCACCGCGCTCGGACTCAAGAACACGAACGGCGCCCTGGTGACAGCGCTTGAACCGGAGGGCCCTGCCGCCGGCCTGCTGCGGGTGGCGGACGTCATTCTGAGCATCGGCAAGGCGCAGGTCCGCTTCAACGAGTTGCCGAAAGTCGCCGCACGGCTGACGCCCGGCAGCCGCGTCTTCGTCATGGTGATGCGGGACGGGACGCAGCTCTCCGTGCCGCTGACGGTGGCCCGACTCCCCGATCCGCCCTCCGACCCAAAGATGGGTGGCGGCCCGGATACCTGGGCGGCAAATCTGGCGATCGGGCTCGCCGTGGCGACTCCGGAGATCCGCAAGGTGCTGAAAGCCGAGAACGAGTCCGGTGGGCTCATCGTGACGCAGGTTCGGCGTGTCGGGGCGGGGGCGCTGGCCGGCCTCAAGGTCGGCGATTTGATCACGCATGCCGGCAGCAAGCAGCTGACGGAGGTCGGCGATCTGGCGGACGTGCAGCCGCCCAGTACCAAGTTGCCATTGTTGCTGCGGGTGGTCAGGGATGGAGCGCCGCGCTTCATGGCGGTCACCGGCGCCGACGAGCGCTAAGCCTCGTACGTCCAGACTTTGAAAGACGCCAGCGAGTTGGGGCCAAAGGCTGTGCTGATGGCGACGTCGGCCGCATCACGCCCGCGAGCGATCAGGACCCGGCCAATGCGTGGAATATTGTGTCTCGGGTCGAAGGTGTACCACTGTCCGCCGAGGTACGCTTCGAACCACCCCGAGAAATCCATCGGTGCCGGGTCCGGTGGTACGCCGATATCACCCAGATAGCCGGTGCAGTAGCGCGCCGGGATATTCAGGCAACGGCACAGCGTAATCGCCAGATGCGCAAAATCGCGACACACGCCGCGCCCTTCATTGAAGGCCTCGAATGCGGTGCGGGTCGCACGCGCATACGGATAGCCGAACTGCAGATGCTGATGCACGAAGTCACACACTGATTGGACGCGTTGCCATCCGGTGTGGGTACCACCGAACTGACTCCACGCAAACTGCAACAGGTGCTCGGTGTCGCAATAACGACTGCCCAGCAGGTACACCAGCGTATCTTCCGGCAGAGCTTCTACCGGGATCTGTGGCGCATCGAGCTGCGCGTGCTCAGGCTCGCCACGGTCGGCGATCAGGCCGTCGGTCCCGAGGGCGATGCGCCCGGGCGGAGCAACCAGGCGTGTACACCAGTTGCCGAACCCATCCCGGTACATGGACAGCGGGGTGCAGGGGTTGGTGACCACGTGATCGACTCGCAGCAAATCGGCCGCGCGGCTGTAATGCACGTGCAGCATGAGGATCATGGGGGTCTGCTGAACACAGTCGTAGGCAATCTCACAGCCTATGCGAATCTTCATTCCCGCTTCCGTCGATGAGACGCCAGCCAGCGTACCGGGCCCGGGTACGCGGCGACATAGGACAGACGCTCCAAGCTCAGCATGGGGGCAGGATAAACCGACTCAGCGCGTTGCGGGACGACGCTGCCCGCGCTGCCCCAAATGAATGCGCGCCACCGTCGGCGGAGCCAAAGAACGCACCATACCTGAGCGCGGTCTTGTGATAATTGCCCGACCGGCGGCAGTCGTGCCGTCAGAGATGCGGGGGAGCTGCGCATGCGCGGTATTCGGCTCAGCCAGTCGTTGCTCGCTATCGCCGTGGCGAGCGTCGCCATCTTGAGGCTGAGTTTCCGCGACTTTGTTCCAACAGGGCAGTCCTTTCCCGTCTGGATTCCCTGGCGGGAAAGCTGGGTGTACGGTTCGGCACTCCTGCTGCTGGCGGCAAGCGTCGGTGTTTGCTTTCCGCGCTCGGCTTTGTCGAGTGCGCTGACTATCTGTGCCTATCAAGCGCTCTGGGCCGTAATCTGTGCACTGCCGGTTCTCGCGGAACCGCGCAGCGTTGGCGCGTGGTACGGCTTCTGCGAAGCCCTGGCGCCTTTGATTGGTGCCTGGATCGTATACACCCTGTTGAAATGGCAGTTGCACGGATCGGCAATGCCCACTGCCGCCGAGCGCGCCGTGCGCTGGGCGCAGATTCTGTTTGGCCTGAGCTGTGTTTTCTACGGGTGGTCCCATTTTGCCTACGCCGACTACACCGCCAGCATGGTGCCTGCGTGGCTACCGGGTCCATTAGGATTCGCTTACGTCACCGGCCTTTGTCACATGGCCGCTGGAATAGGCATCGTGTTTCGGATCCTTCCCCGCCTGGCGGCCACGCTCGAAGCCATCATGATGAGCCTGTTCGGCCTGCTGGTCTGGGTGCCGAGTTTCTTCGCCTACCCCAGGCCCGCCTGGGCAACGCCGCCGCAGAATCAATGGTCGGAACTGGTCGTGAACCTGCTGCTCGCCGCGGCGGCGTGGATCGTTGCAGCCTCTTTGAGAGGGCGCCCCTGGGGCTTTGGCTGGCGCAGGTGGCAACTGCACCGGTAGACACGCTTTATCATATAGTTAGGACACTTAGTCAATGTCTTATCTAAAGAGCTATTCCAGAGCGCCTGCCGTAGCGCAAAGGTCGAGATGCCACGAGATGCCCTGTCAGCACGCTTCGCCCGCAGAAGTGCCTGCTACCGAATAGAGAGCTCCCGGGGCGTTGCGCGTCTTCTGGAATTCCTCCAGAGACTGTCCGCGCATGGCGGCGTAGACCGCGGCATTCGGGATGCCGAGAACAGCGGCAAGCTTCTCGAGACCAAAGAAGATGCAGCCGTAGTGAATCAAGCCCCGCCAGTTACGCGCGCGCAGCAGCGATTTCTCAGCCTCGGTGAGGCCGAAGTCACTGAAGGACCGTTCGGGGTCCGACAGGAACAACTGCCGGTGCTCGGGAATGATCAATCTATTGAGATACCGGTTGAGCCGGAAGGCTTTGACGCTGCGCTCGAGCGTGAAAGGGTAAGTTCCTTCCAGCTGCTCGACTCCCGCCAGCTGCCGGGCAATCTTGTCCCTGTGATTCTTGAGCCATTCCTCGGACGGCGCGTCCGCTTCGTTATCCCATACGACGGTCGCAATGCCCGTCATCGACGGCAGGTAGTAGCTTCTGTGACGCCTGACCAGCCGGGCAGAAAGTGCTCCGCGCATGACCAGCCACATGATGACCTCCGATCCCTCCAGCCCGCCGCGGCGCGCATATTCGGCGTGCGTAAGCTCGGTGAGGCTCGCAGGATCCTGTTCGATGAGATCCAGAAAGCGCGCGTCCCATCCCGGATTGTTGAAGCCGGCGCGCTCTCCGTGCACCTGGTGTGACAATCCACCGGTTCCGACTATGACGACAGACAGATCTTCCGGGTAGCTTTCGATTGCACGTCGCAGCGCCTGGCCCAGCCGGTAACAGCGCCTGGCCGTGGGAATGGGGAACTGTAGAACACCCACGGCAAGAGGCACGATGGGCGTCGGCCATGCTTCGTTCCGCTCCTTGAGCATGGACAGCGGCGAGAAGCAGCCATGATCGAGCGGCTTGCCCTGGAAGAACGCAAGGTCAAACTCATCCGCCACAAGCGATGCGCCAATGTGTGCCGCCAGTGGCGCGTGCCCGCCAATCGTGGGCAGCGCGCGCGCCCCGCCGCCCTCGTCGGCCGGCTGGTATTCGGTGCCGATGCCAAGCGCAAAGGCCGAGTAGTGATCAAAGAAAAAGGACGTGACGTGATCGTTGTAGATGACGACCAGGACATCGGGCTTCTTGTCCTTCAGCCACTCTCGCACAGGCTCGTAGGCCGAGAAGATCGGCGCCCACTCCGGATCGTTCTGCTTGCCGCGATCGAGCGCAAAACCGATCGTCGGAGTGTGTGAAGAGCCGATCGCCCCGACTATGCGTGCCATGTTTCCTCACCCTCCGGAAGCTCAATGCGTCTTGCGCTGACCAATGGCCCAGACGTAGGCAGCGACGGCCTGCAGTTGATCTGCCGTCAACGCGACACCTCCCATCGGCGGCATGGCGCCCTCGGACTGCTTGGGATGCGGCACCCCCTGCTGAATCGTCTTTGCGATGGCTCCCAGGGATCCATCTCCCCAGAGCCACGGGCCGCTGGTCAGGTTTGCTCCCACGGGGCTGCCGTGGCCATTGGAACCATGGCAGCCCGCACAGACCCCGTCCGCCACCTCTCCGTGAAAGATCTGCCCGCCGAGCGACACCTGCTGCTTGGTAGCGCCCGGTGCTATCGGCAAATTCGCCGTGCTGCGCCCGGCATCTGGATGGATTCCCTCGGGTGGCATGGCATTCGTCGAGCTGGCCGTCGCCGTGCCCGGCGGCGTGGGTGCCGCGCCAAGCTGCGCCTCGCCGGTGCCCCGGTAGGTCACCCGCCAGATGCGGCCGTGGGTATCGTCGGAAATATAAAGAGCCCCATCGGGTCCTACGGCAAGCCCGGTTGGACGATGCGCGGCGCCACCCGGCTCCTTCACGTCACCTGCGAATCCATCTGCAAAGACCACGAAGTCTCCGGACGCCCTGCCATCCTTCATGGGTTGAAACACCACGTTGTACCCGGCCTGGGGCGCGGGCGCGCGGTTCCAGGAGCCGTGAAATGCAATGAATGCACCTTGCCGATAGACCGCGGGAAATTTGGGGTTGGTCACGATCAACAGCCCGTCCGGTGCCCAATGCGCCGGAAAGAATGCCGCGGGGCCGGTGCGCTGTGCGCACAGTCCGACCGTCTTGCCGCCGTCACCGCCATATTCGGGCGCCAGCACCAGCTTCTTCTGCGCGCCGTCGAAGTAGCATTCGGGCCAGCCATAGTCGGCGCCCTGGTGCAGTTGCACGATCTCCTCCGCGGGAAGATCGGGGCCGGCCTTCGGCTTGTAGAGGCGGCTCCAGTCCTCGGACAGCTGATCGCGCCCGTGCTGGGTCACAAACAGTCGACCGGCGGCATCGATCGCAAATCCTTCGCCATTGCGGATGCCGCTGGCATAGCGCTGGGCGGGTGAGAACACCTGGTCGGTCTTGTTGGCATCGTATTGCCAGGTACCAGCACGGGTTTCCTTCTCGGCGCAGGGCTGATTGCCCTTCGACCCGGGCGTGCGGTTCTCGATCTCGCAGGCATTGGTGGCCGAACCGAGATCCACGAACAGGTGTCCATCCCGATCTATGATGAAGGGGTGCATCGGGTGATCACCGCCAAGCGGTAGACCGGATACCACTATTTGAGGCTTGGCGGTAGGCACGATGCCGTTCTTGGGCAGCATATAGCGCAGAATCTTGTCGTTCTGCTCCACGTACAGGGCGCCGCGATAGAGATCGATGCCGGTGCCGCCGGCCGAGCCTTGCGGCACGCCATCGCCAAATCGCCGCACGACATTGGCCTTGCCGTCGCCATGGGTGTCTTGCAATGCAATGAGGAAGCCGCCCGCGGGTGGCGTGTCATTCTCGTAATAGACGCCGCTCCAGGTGTTGACGTAGAGCACCCCTTGCGGACTCACGACCATATGGCGCGGATGGCCCAGGTTGTCGGCAAACACCGTGGCGCAGAATCCCGGCGCCAAAGTGATGCCCGTGTCGGAGGGACAGGCCGGCGCGGCTGCAGCCTTCGGCGACGCTGAAGCCTGGGCGAAAAATAACGCCGCTGCGCAGCTCAGGATGAATCGCGCTCGACCGTCAACCGTCGGTGACATGCATGCTCCTCTAAGCTTGGGGGCCGAATGACGGCCACTATACTCAAGGACGGTATCCAGCCAAAAGGTGAACGAGTATGCACCCCGGGTCACAGCGGCGCGGCTGGCGGACCATGGGCTGTGCGCCGCGTCGGCACGGGCGCGAACGCACTCCAGGCTCACCGTCACGAATCCAATTGATTGCCTGATTCAGCCCGCGCGCCGGCGTGCGATCAGCTGGTCGGCGACGGCATCGAGATCGGGCCCGACGATGTGTGGCTGAGGACCTACCGCCAGCAGGTCGTTTCCCGGCCGCCGTATCAACGCAGCCTGCCATCCGGCAGCGACGGCGCCCAGGGTGTCCCAGGTATGGCACGCAATCAGGCACATTTGATCCGGTTTGGCACCCAGTTCGCTTTCGACGTAGCGGTATGCTTCGGCCGATGGCTTGTGGTGCTTGACCCCATCTGCGCTGAAGCGTCGTTCAAACATATCGGCGATGCCGCCGCTCGCCAGCTGCCGGGTCTGAACCTCCAGCAGATTGTCTGTCAGTGTGAGCAGGCGGAAACCCGCCTGACGTAACTTCCGCAGGGCTGCGGGGACTTCCGGATAGGGCGGCATGGTTGAGAACTTGTCTACCAGCTCCCGCTTGTCCGCGTCGCTGATCCTGATCCCAGCTGCATCGGCCAGCATTTTCATGACGGCCGAACCAATGTCTGTAAACGGCACATAGCATCCGGCTACCGTCAGGGCTGCCGAATACAGGATCAGATTGGCGAACCAGAGACGCATGGCACCCCGGTCCTGGAAGATGCGCTCGAAGATGGGCTCCATGGCCGTGAGGTCCAGCAGAGTCTCGTTGACGTCGAATACGATCAGGGACGGCTGCTTCATTCGGTGCTGCTCCTATGGCTGTCAGCGGCTCAATAGGTCGCGCATGGCGGCGGCTATCTCAGCAGCGTGAGTCTCGAGCGCAAAGTGACCGGTGTCCAGGAAGCGCACCTGCGCCGTGGGAATGTCGCGCTTGAACGCCTCTGCGCCCGGTGGAAGAAAGAATGGATCGTTCCTGCCCCAAATGGCCAGGAATCTCGGCTGGTGCTTTCGGAAGTAATTCTGAAAGGTTGGATAGAGCGCTACGTTGCTCTTGTAATCCCCGAACAGATCGAGTTGCACCTCGTGCGCGCCCGGTCGCGCCAGATAGAAATTGTCCAGCGAGTAGCCGTCCGGGGAAATCCTGGCCGCGTCGGCAACGCCGTGTGTGTACTGCCAGATCGTCGTTTCCGGTTTGAGGAACTCGCGGAGTGCATCCCGATTGGCTTGCGATGGTTCCTCCCAGTAGGCCCGGATGGGATTCCAGCCCTGGCTGAGCCCCTCCAGATAGGCATTGCCATTCTGCGAAACGATTGCGGTTATCCGCTCCGGATGCTTGACCGCCAGGCGAAACCCTGTCGGCGCCCCATAGTCGAACACGTAGACCGCGTAACGGTCGAAACCGACGAGTTCGGTGAAGCGATCGATCTGCTCAGCGATCCGGTCGAACCCGAGGCCGCGCGCCGGCATATCCGAGTTGCCGAAGCCTGGCAGATCGGGCGCAATGATGCGAAAGCGATCCGCCAGCAGCGGGATCAGATCTCGGAACATGTGGCCGGCGCTAGGAAAGCCATGGAGCAGCAGCAGCTTCTGCCCATCGCGCGGACCTGCCTGGCGATAGAAGATCTTGAATCCGTCGACATCTAAAAAATGATAGTGAACCACGGACATGAGTTTGCCTCCTGCGGTCGATGACACGGCAGCCGGAAAGCCGCAAAGCGTCTCGGTTAGCGCATGTCGATGATGCCGGCGACCAGCTGCGGCGCCGTCAGGATTGGAGCGCGATCCACCGGGTACGACTCCACTCGCGCCTGCATGCGCTCAGCCATGAAGCGCTGTGCAGGCACGATCATGCGATCGCGCTCCGCCGGCAGAAACCAGCTCGGCGCGTCCTTCCACATTTTTTGCCTTCAATGCTGTAACCACTCTATTTTACTTAGTGAGGTTATCCAATAGACGTAACTTGTCAAGCGCCAATCGAGGGGTTATGGTCAGACAGCCTCATGACCGCCCGCCCGCCTGCAATTTTCGTCGCCGATTCTCCCGGTCTCGACTTCCTGAATTCAGTGGCCACGCCCGTACATGCCGTGGTCGACTGGATCGACAATGGCGAGGGCTTGTTGAGCTGGCTGGCACAGGCCAGGCTCGTACCCGTCGAGGCTTTGAAGACCATTCGTCGACGGGCGCCGCCCGCAAAACTGGACAGGGTGGCGGCCCAGGCCCGAGAGCTTCGGAGCTGGTTCCGCGGCTTGGTCGTGGCTCATCAGGGGCGTCCCCTGGATGCGCACGCCCTCCGTGAACTGGAGCCGCTCAATCGGCTGCTCGAGCGCGCTGAAAGCTACAGCCAGATTCTGCCGGCCGCCACGGCCGGCAGCCGGGCGTTCGAGCTCAGGGGCGTGCGCAGATGGCGAACCCCGGAGTCGCTGCTGCTGCCGATCGCGGAAGAGCTGGCGAGGTTCATCTGCACCGAGGACTTTTGCAACATCAGAACCTGCGAAGGGCCTGCATGCACGCTTCTATTTGCCGATCACACCCGCGGCAAAGCCAGGAAGTGGTGCAGCATGGCCATCTGCGGCAATCGCGCCAAGCAGGCGGCGCACAGGCACCGTCTCAAGCGGCGTAAATAGCGCGCTCTGCTACCTGCCCGCAGTCGGCCTGCAAGATGGCGCCGACAGCGATCCCAGCCCTTCACGTCTAGGCGCCGATGCGCTGCGCAGCGAGACTGGCTGCAATTCTTACGAGGGGCACGCATGAGTCTCAGAACCAGATTGAAGCAGGCCAGCCGCGCCATCAAGGACGCGGTTGCGTCGGATCACGACAGCGACGAGGCGACCGATATCCTCGCCATGCTCAAGCAGGAGCATGACGAGGTCAAGCAGTTGCTTGCGGATCTGCAAGACGCCGACACGGCAGCGCAGCGACGGCGCCTGGTGAAGGAAATCAAGGCCGCCCTGGTGCCGCATACCAAGGCGGAGGAGAAAGTGGTCTACGACGCGGTCATCCGCCTGCGGGACAAGGAGGCGCAGATCGACGGGCACGAGGGCTATCTCGAACACGAATGGGCCTCAAAGACTCTGCAGCGGCTCGAGGCGATTGCCAATACCACCTCTCCCGAGCATCGAGCTACCGCCAAGGTGCTCAAGGAACTGGTCGAGCATCACATCCAGGAAGAAGAAAACCAGGTGTGGGCGGACGTCAAACAGCATTTCTCGGACAATCAGCGTGCACGGATGAATATTGCCTTTCTCAATGCCAAGGCCCGCGTACGGGTGGCCTGAGGCCAGTAACCAGGGAGTTCTCATGAAGTACATGGAAATAGCAGTGGTCGCCATCGGTCTGCTGGGTCTCAATGCCTGCAACAATGCCAAGTCGCCTGATGCCGTCAGTGGTGACGTGGCAGCGGCACAGCAGAAGGCGGCCCAGGACACGGCCAATACTGACAAGGATGCCACGCAGAGCATGCAGAAGGCTCAGACGGCCACGGACGACAAGGCCATACAGCAGAGCAACACCGAGGCCAAGGCAGCCTACGATGTGGCGATGACGCAGGCCGAGGGTGATCACAACGTGGCGCTCGAGAAGTGCAAGGCGCTCAGCGGGGACGCGCAGTCTCACTGCAAGGACCAGACCGACGCGGCCTACTCCGCCGCCAAAGCGAATGCCAAAGCCGCTGAGGTAGCCAGAACGCAGCCCTCGAACTGAGGGTGCGCGGCCTACCCGCCACGCTCGGCGACTGACCATCCGGCCGGCGCCTGCGGGATATGGTAGGCACGCAGCAGCGCATCGATGCGGGGTCGTTCACGTTCGAGGATCTGATCGATGGTATCCCGGAGCGCGGCGTTGCCTCGTCGCACGCCCACGGAGATGTCATACGACATCGGCAGCCGCGGGGAGCTGGGGTCTACCGGTTCCAGGCGCAGCGGCACGCGGGAGCGGCTGCCGAAGTATCCCGCCAGCGGTCCCCAGACCAGGGCTACCTCGATGTCACCCTGCTCCACGGCCCTGACGATTGCCGCCGCTGGATTGGCCTGTGCGTAATTGCCATAGAGCATGTAGCCATGGACGTTGTCGGTGATCCCGCGCAGGGCGAGTGCCTGGGCCGGCGGTGTGTTGGTGGCGTCGTTGCCGATCATCTGCACGCCAATGGAAAGCCGCTTGAGACGAGGATCGTCGAGCGACAGGCCCGTCAGGTGTCGCGCCCGGCGCGTCACGAATACATAGGTGGAACGGTAGTACGGATGCGTGGTGCTCACCATGTCGACGCCGGTGGCAACCCCGGGCCACAGATCGCAGCGCGCTTCGTTGAGCGTGCTGCGCACGTAACCACGGCGCTGCGCCCACCAGACATATTCGACGTGCGCGCGCATGTCCCGTGCGAGCAGTTCCGCCAGCTTGTTCTCGAAGCCCTGCCCGGACCGGTTGGAGAACGGCAGGTTGTTGGGGTCGGCGCATACCACCAGCGTTCGCCGCTGCGTTTGCGCGGCGCCGGCGACTGTTGCGACCGAGCCCAATGCCAGCGTCAGCACGAAGATCGGCAGCTTCTGGGTCCGGCGCATCGGCCTAGTCCGCGCCCTTGGTGGTGGTGGTGTAATGATTGGTAGCGTCATCGGGCGGCGACCAGCCTGAATCCTGCTCGGCGTCCCGGGGAATGGGTGCGGGCGACTGCGATGGCGTCGGCCCGTTCTGCGCCGCCAAAGTTGCGGGCAACGACATCGAGCGCACGTAGGCCGCGATCTGCCAGATCTGTTCGTCCGGAATCTTGCCGCCCCAGGACGGCATGCCGTTGGGACGACCCTGTACGATGGTCTGATGGATCTGCTCGAGCCGGTCGCCATAGATCCACTCATCGTCCATCAGCGACGGGCCCATGCCGCCACCGCCGTTCGAGTGGCAGCCGCTGCAGTTGTACTGGTCGAACAGCCGCTTACCGGTCTGCACGGCGCTCGGGTTGTCATAGTACTGTGCGGCGCGCGGATCGACGGTGGCGAGGCTGTGGTCCACACCCGGATCGAGTGCCGAGTCGATGACGCGCCCCACATCGGATGTCTCGGGGCCTCCCAGCTGTGACGCCGGGGGTGCCGCTGCGGAATGGCAGCCGCTCAGTGCCAGCGCGGCCAGCAGCAGCAGCTCAATGCGGGAGTGAGAACACATACAGCGTCCCTCCGGCGGTCGTGTACTTGGGTAGATCCGACATGACGTTCACCATGCCGAGCGCCGCGGAACCATCACGTGGGTCGATCGGACCCGAGACCACCGCTCCGGACCAGCCGCCGACTCCCGCTAGCACCGCAATGTATTGATGGCCGTCGGGTCCCTTGTAGCTGATGGGCTGACCGATGATTCCGCTGTCGACCTTGAACCGCCACGCCAGCGTACCGGTCCTGGCGTCCACTGCCTTGAACCAGCCATCCATGGTGCCGTAGAACACCAGGCCGCCCGCTGTGACCGCGGTTCCGGACCAGATGGGGAAGTTCTCCTTGTCGGCCCAGACGGGCTTGCGCGCCACTGGATCCCAGGCCGTCAATTCGCCGCGATTACCGCCGGGCCCGGGCTTCATGTGGACTTCGGCGCCGACGTAGGGCGTGCCGCCGATGTAATTCACCTGCAGATCCTTCTTGTCCATGCACATGTTCTCGTGCGGGATGTAGATCAGGCCGGTGTCGGGGCTGAAGCTGCTCGGGTTCCAGTCCTTCGATCCAGAAGCGGTGGGGCAGATATTTGTGACATCCATACCCTGCCGGGTGTCCTTGTCAGGATTGATGATCGGCCGTCCGGTCTTGAGATCGATGCCGCGTGTCCAGTTGGTGGGACCGAAGGGATCGGCGGACAGCACCTGGCCGCTCTGCCGATCGATGACGTAGAGATAGCCATTGCGATCGAAATGGATCAGCACCTTGTGCATGCTGCCACCGAACGGCATGTCGAGCAGAATCTGCTCGTTGATGCCGTCGTAATCGTGATTGTCGTGCGGCGAGAACTGGTAGTACCAGTGTGCCGAGCCGCTGGCGGGGTTGCGCTCGAAGATTCCGGCGGTCCACTTGTTGTCGCCCGGTCGCTGATCCGCATTCCAGGGGCCCGGGTTGCCGGTGCCGTGATACAGCTCGCCGAGCTCGGCATCGTAAGTGATCCAGCCCCAGACATTGCCGCCGCCGATCTTCCAGGCATCCGGCGGCCAGCTCTTGACGCCCAGATCCTGGCCGCGATCGCCGGCGTAAAAAGGCTTGAAATCCGAGCCGATCAGGACGTCCTTGTCGGGACCGGTGTTATAAGCCTTCCAGTCGATCTTGCCGCTGCCCTCATCGAGCGCCACGATCCAGCCCCGCACCCCCATCTCGCCGCCGGAATTGCCGACGTAGACGCGGCCGTTGGCCACTGTCGGCGCCATTGTGATGGTCTCGCCGTTGTTGAGATTGGCCAGCCGCGTGCGCCAGACCGCGGTGCCGGTCTTGGCATCGAGCGCAATGACCTGGCCGTCCAGCGTGCTGAAAATATACTTGCCCTTGTCGTATGTTCCGCCGCGGTTGACGACATCGCAACACGCCAGTCCCTGGCTCGCGGGCAGTGGCTTGGGCGCAAATTTCCATTTCAGCGGCGCGCCCGGCTTGGTGAGATCGAGCGCGTAAACGTAGTTCGGATAGGCGGTGACCACGAACATGGTGTTGTCGGCCACGATGGGCGCCGCCTCCTGGCCCTTGTTGACGGCCAGCGAGAAGGTGAACTCGACCTTGAGATCCCGGGCGTTCTGCGGCGTGATTTCCGTCAGCGAGGAGAAGCGTGTCGAGGCGTAGTTCTTCGAAGGCATGGTCCACTGACCGTCATCGGCCGGTGCGTTGGCTGCGCTCGGCGCGGTACGCCCGGCCTGTGGTGTCGGCTCGGCGATGGCGTGACCGATCTGCTCGAGCGTAAACACTTCGTCAGCCGGCACGGGTGCCGGTACCGTCTGCGCCATGGCTGCCAGCGGCAGAACCGTCAAAGAGAATGCGGGAATGAGGGCTCTCATCGTCGGTCTTCCAGTTTGGTGAAGGGGTGGCTCGGGCTGCAGTCGGGCATCGGCATGGGCGAGCGGCGCCAGCGCCGGGTGTCGCGGGCAATCAGCCGGCGCATCGCGGCAGTACCACGAAGGCCACGGCGGTGGCCGCCGTGGCGACGGCAAATCCGGCGCCGAGCAACATACCCCACAGCGCCAGGAAGCGCGTGCGCCCGGCGCCGACTTCCATGAGCAATCGATGATCGCCGCCGGACTCGCCGCGGGTGCGCTCGAACGTGCGTGCAGCGACGACCAACGCCGACAGTGCCACCAGCACGCACACCACCAGCAGCGCAATCATGGCGGGCCAGGTCCAGGAAAGATTGGCCAGCGGCGCCAATCCGCGTTGCGCCCGCGAGTAGCATGGCGCGCTCGCCAGCGCATAGCCGCCACAGACCTCGATGAACCAGGCCGCGGGCCCAGCGACGACGCCGAAGGCGGCGTTGGCGGCAGTGACGCGCGCGCGCTGTGGCGCCGGATGCTGGCCGAGCGCTGCGTGATCGGCGCTCATCGTCCGAACCCCAGGTACGGCGTTAGGTAGTAGGTCGCAAATACGAACAGCCACACCGCATCGACGAAGTGCCAATAGAACACACCGGCCGTTACCGTCAGGCGACGACGCGGGCTGAAGTAGTCGAGCGCCGTCCACCAGAGCAGCGCTGCCAGCACCAGCAGTCCGACCAGCACGTGGGCCATGTGAAAGCCGGTGGTGACGAAGTACAACGAGGCATAACTGCTGGCGCCAAAGCTGTAGGGCTTGCTGTGCCATTCGAACCATTGCACCAGCGCGAATACCGCGCCCATCGCCAGGGCGGCGGCAAATCCAATCAGGGCCTGCGGACGGCGCTGCGTCAGCACGCCCCGTTCTCCCCACCAGGCGGCGCCGCTGGATGCCAGCAGCAGGATCGTGTTCGGCAACGCCAGCCGCAGGCTCGGGCTGCTCTCCAACAGCCAGCCACGCGGCGTGACCGCGCCGGTATAGAAGTAGGAGAACAGCAGGTAACTGAACAGCGCGGCTTCGCTCGCAATCAGTGTGCCCACGCCCCACGATCCCAGCCCCTTGCGGCCGGTCGGGCCGACCGGCAGATTCCGCGGCTGCGCCAGGACGGTCTCAACCATGGGCTGGCTCCTGCGGTAGTCCACCATCGAGCGTCGGTGTGGCCGACGGCGGCGGTGGCTCGCGCTCGCGCAGGCGACGACGCGGCCAAAACCAGTCCAGCAGCGACAGCGCGACGATGAGTCCGCCGACCCACACCGGCGGCCAAGACTTGAGCAGCAGTCCCGCAAAGCCGAGCGCCATGCCCACCGTCAGGCAGAGCGGGGCGAAGGTGTCCTCGGGCATTTCCAGAATCATGTCGGGCGCGGCATCCAGTGCCGAGGTAGCGATGGTCACCTTGCCAGACTGCAGCTGCATGCCGCGGTCCAGCGACGAGCGCGCCTCGCTCTCATTGAGACGGTCTTCCCAGAGTGGATGACGGGAAGCCACGGTCGGTATGACGGCAAAGTTGTAGGCCGGCGGCGGTGACGACACGCTCCACTCGAGGGTCGGCGCGTCCCAGGGGTTGTTTCCGGCCGGAGCGCCGTGGCGCAGGCTGCGCAGGAGATTGACGATCAGCAGCAACACACCAATCGCGAACAGGAAGCTGCCCACGCTCGTGATCATGTTGAGGCTGTTCCAGCCCATGCCGTCGGCGTAGGTATAGACGCGCCTCGGCATGCCGAGCAGCCCCGTCAGGTGCATCGGCAGAAATGCCACGTTGAAGCCGATGAACATGGTCCAGAAGTTCCACCGGCCGAGGCGCTCGTCCATCAGCCGCCCGGTCATCTTCGGAAACCAGAAATAGAGTGCACCGACCACCGGAAACAGGTTGATGCCGACCAGTACGTAATGGATGTGAGCGACGACGAAGTACGTGTCCGTGAGCTGCCAATCCACCGGCACGCTGGCGGTCATGAAGCCCGAAACGCCGCCGATCACGAACAGCAGGATCATGGAGGAGAAGAACAAAAATGCCGTCGTGCGCACCGGCCGGCCGAGCCAGATGGTGGCGAGCCAGGCGAACACGGCCACGGCCGAAGGCACCGTGATCGCAATCGACGCCGCCGAGAAGAACGACAGCCCGAGGCCTGGCAGGCCGGTAGCGAACATGTGGTGCACCCAGACGCCGAACCCTAAAATCATCGTGGCGATGGTCGACAGGGCCACCAACGAATAGCCGACCAGCGGGCGGCGGCAAAATACCGGCAGCCCGTCCGAGACCATGCCCATGGCCGGCAGCACGATGGCATACACCCAGGGGTGACCGAAGATCCAGAACAGGTGTTGCCACAGCAGCGGCTGTCCGCCATTGCCCGGATCGAAAAAGTGTGTGCCGAACTGCCGATCCATCCACAGCATGAAGAACGCCAGGCTCACGGCGGGCACTACCAGCAGGTTGGCGGCGCTGGCCGTGAGAGTGCCCCAGACCAAAATTGGAATGCGGTTGATCGACATGCCCGGCGCACGCATCCGCAGCGCCGTGACGATGAAATTGGCAGCGCCCACCGTTACCGATATGCCGAGGAACACCATGCCAAGCGAATAGAAGTCCTCGTTCAGTCCGGGGTTGTAGTCGCGCGAGGCATACGGCACATAGTTGAACCAGCCGTCATTGGGACCGTTGCCGGTCAGGAAGCCGGTATAGAGAAAGATGCCGGCGGCCAGATAGATCCAGTAGCTCAGGGCATTGAGGCGCGGGAATGCCATGTCCCGACTGCCGAGCAGCAGCGGCCAGAGGTAGTTGGAGAACCCCGACAGGATCGGCGAGGCATACAGGAAGATCATCGTCATGCCATGTGTCGAGAACAGCTGGTCATACTGATCCGGCGTCAGCAAGGTCCTGCCCGGACCCGCCAGCTGCAGGCGCATGATCAGGGCCTCGATGCCGCCCAGCAGCAGAAACACAAAGGCCGTGACGATGTAGCGAGTGCCGATGCGCTTGTGATCCACGGTGCTGAAGAAGCCTTTGAGCCCCGGCTCCGTCTCCCACAGGCTCCGCAACCGCGCCTGCTGCTCTGCCGTGTCGATGCCGATGCCCGGTGTGCGGAGGTCAGCCGTTCTCATTGCAGCGACTCCAGATAGGCGCGCAGATCGGACAGTTGCTGCGCCGAGAGATGTTGCTCCGGCATCAGCGAGCCGGGCTTGATGACTTGGGGATTCTCGATCCACGCCAGCAGATTGCCGGGGTTGTTGAGCAGCGATCCGGCTGCCAGCATGCGCCGGCTCATCAGATGGGTCAGATCCGGCGCCGAAACAGCCCCGGCAGTCGTGCCGCGCACCTCATGGCACAGGCCGCAGCGATAGACCACGAGTGACATGCCGCGCTGCGCATCGGCGGTCGCAGGCGCCGGCGCGTCCTCGAGCTGGTGCAGGCGCCATTGCTCGAACTCGCCCTGAGTCTGCGCAACCACCTCGAAGCCCATGTGCGCGTGCTGCAAGCCGCAGTATTCGGTGCACTGGCCCTGGTAGCGGCCGGGGCTGTCGGCCTGCAGCCAGCTCACATTGGTCTGGCCGGGAATCGTATCGGTCTTGCCCGACAGCTTCGGCACCCAGAAACTGTGGATGACATCTGCCCCGTGCAGTCTCACCTCGACCGGTACACCGGCCGGAATGTGGATCTCATTGGCGGTGCGGAAGGTCTCCACCGGACCCGCGCCATGGTATTCGACCTCCCACCACCACTGGTGGCCGGTGACATCAATCGTGAGTGCAGGATGCTGCGGGGGACCTGCAGTCCGGGCGAGTGCCACCATGGTCCACACCAGCGTCAGCAGCAGGGGTGCTGCGGAAAGCAGCAGCCCCAGCTTGATCCAGCGGATGCCGTCGCCGCCGTGCTCGACCGGCGTAGCCCGCGTGGCCGCAGCGTCCGCGCGCGGGCGTGCACGCCCGGCCCCCTGCCAGAGCAACCAGGCAATGATCAGGCACACCAGAATCGAGATGGCCAGCGTTAGCCAGGTGAGCGGTAAGGTGATATTGGCGCGAGTACCCGCTGAGCTCAGATAGCTGAGCGGTGCCGCGCTCACGTGGGCTTTACCTCATCGAGCGCCAGTCCCAGGCGTCGCAGCGAGCGGATGCTTGCCCACAGGAACAGCACCATGCCCGGTACCCACATGATGACCCCACCCAGCTGCTGGTCCTGCAGCGGCGTGTAGCCCCATGCGGCGGTCGTGTTCAGATGCCAGAAGAACAACGGGCGCGTCGCCAGGGTCAGTACGGCCCCGAGCAGACTCATCTGCATCGAACTCAGCAGCGCCACGACGAGCGCGTCACCCGTACACAGCCGACGGTGCTGCAGCAGTTCTCGCCACAGCAGGATGCCGCTGCCGAACAGCGTCACATGCATCGACCAATAGATCGACGTCGAATCGAAGGTGGCATCGTAGGGTCCCGGCATGTGCCAGAACCAGAGCGCCACGAAGAAGATGCCGGCGGCCAGCCACAATGGCCAGGTACGGCCATCACTTGCAGGCTTGGGCCACGCGGCTGCTATCAACGGTGCGGCCAGCAGTAGCAATATCATGTGCTGCGTGATACGCGCCGAAAACAGGGACACCGACAGCGCGCACAGCGGCGAGATGAAGGCCACCGCGGCAATGGCCCATCCGCCGACAGCCAGGGCGCGCTCGCGGGAGTTGCGAGCCAGCCGCCAGTGGACCCAGGCCAGCAAGGCCAGCGCCACGATCAGAACCGGATCGAGATTGAAGCGCGTGAGCAGTTCGCCCGGATGGGGAGGAGCGCCGCAATACGGAACATACATGGTGGCTTTCGATCTGCTCTTGAAGGCGCTTTGAGACTCTGTTCGTACTACGAACTAAGCCACGCGTAGCGCCCCGGGTGGCATCGGATAACCGCTCGCCTCGGTGTCAGATAGATGGAGGGTAAGGAGCGCGGTCGCACTCGCTGCCGTGTCGGCAGGCGCGAGCAATCAGGTCATGGGCGCGCCGTACTCGTCAGCCGGTTGCGCGTTGCACGAGCCATACCGCTGCCAGGGCGGCAATCGCGGTCGAACCCCATGGCATCAGCGTGCAGCGGTAGAACAGCGTGTGGCGTGAGCAGTAGGCCAGCGGCATGACCGTGAACACCACCGCCAGCTGACCCACTTCGACGCCGAGGTTGAAGGCCACCAGCGACACCAGCCGTGCTCCGGTCGGCAGCCCCATGTCCGCAAGCACCGACGCAAAGCCAAAGCCGTGCAGCAGCCCGAAAGCGAAGGCGATGCGCCAGCGGCCCTCGGTCACGCGCGGAAAGACGTTGTTGAGCGCGGCGACGATGATCGAGGCCGCGATCATCGACTCGGTCAGCCGGGTCGGCAGGCGGACCACGCCGAGCGCCGCCAGCGACAGCGTAATCGAATGTGCCAGCGTGAAGGCCGACACCACCTTGACGATGTTGAGCAGCGCCGGCGTCGCCATGGGAACGGCCTCCCAGCGGCCGTTGCGGCGTGTCAGCACCGCCGGCAGCAGCAGCGATAGCAGGAACAGCAGGTGATCGATGCCGCTCCAGATGTGCCAGATGCCGGCACGCAGATATTCGGTAAAGGCGCCCCATGCGGAGGGATGCAGCAGTTCGAATGAGTGTACGGCATCGGCACCGCCGAGCACGGCGGTCTGGGAGCTGCCATAGGCACTCAAGGTCAGGAGTCCCCGGTGCGACGGGTCCTCGTCTCGCAGCACGCTGTAATCAATGCGGAGCGTCCTCGAGTTGCCCGCGCCGCAGAGCGCGGTAAAGGGCAGCCACAGGTAACTGCCATCGACCCGATCGTTGACCTGTACGGCATCGACGCGCAGCGCGCACGAGCCCGCGGCATCGGCGAGCTGCAGGCGCGCTTGCAGGTACCGCTCGAGCGCGTCCTGACTGGCACGCAGCTCTCCCCAGGTGACCTTGCCATCGCGATTGCGATCCAGGCCCACAGCCAGTTCGCCATCGCGAATGGCCAGTTCGAGCGAACCGGCAACGCGGCCGCCATCGACCTGCAGGCGCAGAAAGCCATTGCTCGCGATATGGGCCTGCACAGCCAGCGGCAGGCACAGCACCAGCATGCCCAGCAGCAGGCGTTGAGTCCTCATGGGGATACTCCCGCGGGCGATTGAGGACCGGCCTGGCGCAGCACGCTCCGGGCTGCGGCCGCCGCACCCGGCTGGCCTGCTGCCTCCGCCGCAGCCACGAAAACCTGCGCGTCGGCCGGTTCGCGCTGCACGCGCCAGTCGGCTTGCGCCGCCAGCAGCGCTTGCGGCCCCTGGTGTTCGACCTCCAGCAGAAAGCGCGCCTGCTCGCGCCGATGCACGGCTTCGCCCCGCTCGAGCTCGGCGCCGAAAGCGGCATCGAGTCGAGCGCGGCTCGCAGCCAGGGTGGGCGCATGCAGCTGCTGCTCGGCAATGGCGATTCGCAGCAGCAGCGGCTCGAAGCTGTCATAGCCCTGCAGCAGCTGCATCGCCTCGCCTGCGTTGCCCTGGCGCAGCAGCAGGTCCGCGTACGCGCCGCGGACGTAGAAATCCGACGGCACCAGCGCCAGGTCCGCCTGGAACCAGTGCTCGGCCTCTGCGTCCCTGCCAAGACGCACGGCCATCTCGCCGAGTTCGGAATAGAGCCAGGATCTCTCACCCGGGAGCCATCCCTGTGTCGAGACAGCGCTCAGGCTCGCATAGGCAGATTCCAGGTGCCCCGTGAGGGCGCGTACTGCCTGGATGCAAACGCTGCCAAGTTGCGAGTTCACCCGGGCGGCGAAGCGCTCGCAGGCAGCCTGCGCCTCAGGATAGCGCCCAAGCACGCGTAAAATCGTTGCCTGCGTCAGCAGGGCCTGGGCATCGCCTGGATTGGCGCGCAACGCGCGTGCCAGTGTCTCCAGGGCGGCGTCGAACTGGTGCCGGCTCTGCTGCACGGTGGCCTCGAGCACCAGTGCTGCCGCGTTGGGCGGCTCGCGCCGGATCCACGGCGCCAGTACCGCATCCGCGTAGCCCAGATAGCGCAGATCGCCTGACTGGCGCGACTGCTGCAGGTAGAACTGCGCCAACGGTAGTGCCACATCTGCCCGGCTCTGCGCCAGGTGTCGCGCAGCGGCATCGCTGAAGCGGACACCGGCTGGCAGCTCGGCCAGTACCTGATCGTCAATCGCCGGCCGGTATGGCTCGGAGTCGGCTCGCATGACCGGCAGGCCACTCAAACCGGCCGTGGCCAGCAGCGCCAGTAGCCGGCCCTTCGCCTTGAAGGGCCGGCTGCCGGTGCCGCTCATATGGCGTTGACGGGGATCGGCGTACCGGTCTCGTCATCCGCCGGCGTCACCACCACTGCGCCGCCATCGACCGGGAACGGGCTCGAGGTTTCGGAAGTGGTGGTCTGCGCAATCGAGAGCACTTCCGCAGTGTCCAGCTGCTTGGTCACCACGGGCATCGTACTGGGGACCGACGCCGTCGATTCGCCGCTGTTGCAGGCAGCCAGTGTCAGACACCCCACTGCCGTACCGCCCAGAATCAAACTGACTTTGATGCTCATGTGTCCTGACCTCATTCCGTGGCGCTGATCGGAGAACCAGCTACCGGCGTGTTCAGATAAGGAAAGGCCGGCAGATAGTTCGCCGGATCGGGCTCCACGCCGTCGGTAAAGCCGAGCTGCCGCGAGGCATCGGAGGCCGGGTCCGGATCCTGGGAGCTGCCATCGAATGGAGTCAGCAAGGCACCCATGGCTGCGCGCAACGTGATGTCGACGACATCGTCGATCGGCCGGCGGCCGTTGGGAAATCCGCTCAGATCGCCGCCGAGCACACCGAGGTCATTCTGCGTGGCGATCGGTGTCACCGGCGTCGTCGTGTTGAGCCGCAGCTCCTCCGCCGGTGTGCCGTTGGCGGGCTGATTGAGTCCCGCCACTCCGGTGAGGAATACGGCTTCTAGATCGGCGCGCGGATAGACGTTCGGTGCCTTGACGCCCGCGCTGCCGAAGAGCGCCTGCAGCAGCACCGGCAGCGACGGGTTGGTCACGTAGTCGGCAAACTGCGCATCGCCGGCGGGGCTCGAGCCGTTGAAGCGGTCCTTGTCCGGCAGCCCTATGACCAGCTCGTTGACCAGCGGCATTCCCAGTCGGGACACCTGCAGCCAGGCACCCCCTGCCACTTCGGCACCCGTGGGCGTAGTGACCGGCCCGACGCTGGCAGCACTCTTGGCGCTCTGCGGTACCGGATTGAGGACCTCGGCCTGACGCAGGCTCGCGGTGGTATAGCCGCCGATCACCGGGTTCGAGCCGCTGGTGAGACAGGCGGCCGGAATCTCGAGCTCGAGCGCCGTGACGTTGTAGCCCGCCAGTGAATCCGGCACGTAATTGCGTCCGTTAATTCCGCTCGGCGCCAGCTGCGTGGCCGGATACTTGATGTTGACCAGGTCGAAGGTCTCTCCGAGATTCACCACGAAGGGGTCCTGGCGCTGGCCGACAAACACTCTGCCGGGGTTGCCGCACCCCGGAATCGTGATGGGATAGACGAAGCTGGCCGCGTAGCTGGCGTAATTCGGAATCGATTTGGCGCCGATGTTGTCCAACGGTTTGGCAAAAGTCGTTGCGCCGGTGGTCGCGTTCGTAATTGGCGTTGCGGTACCCGTGCGGCGGTCCCCCTTGACCATGGTCAGGGTGTAGGTCTGCGACACGTTCTGATTTGCGCTGCTTCCGGCGCTGACCGGGCCGATGTTGATCAGCGGCACCGGAATGGTCTTGGACCCTACAGGCACCGTGAGACCCTGCGTCGTGGTCGTGAAACGAAACTGAAATGTGATGGATTCTGTTCCCGAACCGGTGTTGTCGATCGAGATCTCGTAGAGCGCGTTATCATCCAGGAAGAAGTAGTTCGGGCCGCCCTGGGGGTCCTGCAGCGGCAGGTAGTTGGCAATCAGGGTGACGTAGCCTGCCCTGCCCGCTTCGTAACTGTTGAACATGTAGAAATCGGTGCCGTCGACCTTGGGTCGCGTGGTGATGAACGGCGCCTCGCGGTGGCTCGATGCCAGGGCGGTGCCCGTTGTTGACGCTGCCAGGATCGCTACCCAGCAGGCCCGTGGGATTGAACTACGCATCAGAATTGCCCCTATTTGTTGCGACGTGAGATGTCGGCAGGGGCATAACGACTGGGGTGCGCCGTCGGATGCACCGATCGCCCGCGTTTTAAGGTCCCCTTAAGATAAATGCGCTAGGCTCCGACTCCGGAGGCCACTCCTTAGGACAGAGCTCGTTTCGTCATGAACCACTTTGCGATTGTGCTGTTGTGCGCGGGCCTGGGTTTGGCGGGCGTTGCCTTGGCCGAGGATGCGGCCCCGAATGCGGACCCGGACGCACCCGTCACCGCCTACTGGGCGGAGCACGAGGAAGTGGACGAACTCGGAAAATTGCCCAGGGCCTACGGCTGCGACGATCTCTTTTACAAGTATCGAGACATCCTGCTGAAACTCGGGGTACGCCCTGGAATCAAGATCTACACCTACGGCTGCACCCGGCCGGGCCAGCCAGCGAGCGGCACCACCAAGGTTGACCTCACGTATGACCTGCCGCATCCGGCGCCGACCGGATTCAAGGCCTACCACCGCTCGGTCACGCTCACCGCAGGCGATCCCAAGTCACTCACGGTAGACGACTGCGCGCTGCTGGATGACATGAGGCAGACGGTAATCGCTGCCATCTCCAACCAGGTCGATGCCCATGGGCTCGACTGCGGCAGCGGTCACCATCACAAGAAGTTCAAACTTACCGTACAGACTCTGGTGGCGGCTGAGACTCAGACACAGTGATCTTGGCCGCCGACAAAACGGCCATACCCCGGCTGCTCTCGCGTACGTGGATCCTGAATCCAGCATCCTCCAGCCGGCGCTGCACGTCATCGACGGATAATCGCAGTTTGGGATAACAGCTCTTCAGCAGCTGCCACTCGGTCCCGTCGCGGACATGAATCAGATCGTGCACCAGTACGGTGTCTGCTCCAAACTCCAGAAAGCAGGTCATGATCCTGTCCGCCGAACTCCGCAGCGGGATGAACCGGGTCAACCCGTGCAACTCGGATGACAGATCCCGATAGCTGAGAATGAACCGACCACCCGGCCGCAGCGCGTCAGCTACGGCGGCAAACAGCTCTGGCACCAGCGAATGCCGCACCAGGTGCGTCAGAGTGTCGCCCATGCAGACGATGGCATCCACCGAGCCTGCGGCTACATGCCGCGGCAGATTCATCATGTCGTCCTGTATCGCCTGTACCGGGCGGTCGGCGACGTTCACCCGCAGCTCCTCGAGCAGCCGGCCGCTGGTGTCGAAGGCGAGTACGCGTCCGAAGCCGATGTCCGCCAGCGCCATCGATTGAAAGCCGGGGCCGGCGCCAAGATCCACCGCCAGCGCTGCGGATCTCACTCCAAGGCGAGCAAGAAGCTGTCGCTGCTCCGCCGAGCGCGCCTCGGGCGTGGCACCGCCCATCCAGGTGTAGTGCTCGGCGAGCAGATTGTCGTAGTGATCGGTGACGGCGCTCATGCGGCGGCAGTGGAGACCAAGCGGCACCGTTTGTAAAGCCGCTTGTCCGACAGCCTGTTTTGGGCCCTACCGCTTCACTGATCCTCACACTGACGCCTCTCTGCACCCCGCAGCCGGCGAGTGACCGCCCTAGTCGCTCGCCGGTTGTTACGTTACGCGAGCAGCTCGAGTACTTCGCTCAGTTGACGAATGATCCTGTGCGGTCGGCGAGCTGGTAGCAGGCCCTCCCACTGCTCGCGCGTGGTGGTACCGGTGGTGACCGCCACCGCCGTGGCACCGCCGCGCAATGCCATGCGGGCCTCGACCACCGGGTCGTCACCCACTACCGCCACCTGGCGCATCGGCACGGACAAGCGCCTGGCGACGAAGCGCAGCGCATGCAACGAGGGCTTGCCGGTCAGCGTCATGGGCACTTTGGTCAGTCGCCGGATGGCCCCGACGATGGCATACGAATAACCGATGGTGCGGCCCTGCTTGGTGGCGAAGAACGGCACATCGGAGGCCACGTAGAGCTTTGCGCCCGACCAGAGTGCGTTGCAGGCGGCTTCGATGTCGGGCATGGCGCAGGCAGGATGCCAGCCCACATAAACAGCGTCGACGTCAATGGCACCGGGCTCCCCGGTGTGCAGCGTCTCGATGCCTGCATCCCGGAGTGACTGGCCGACGCCGCGCGTCCCAAGCACTAGCACGCGCTTGATCGCACGCTTCGTCATCAGATCGGCCGCCACACTCGACGGCGTCAGCATCTGCCGGTCTTCCACCGGCAGGCCCGCCAAACGCAGTTTGGCCGCCTGCTCCGCCGGCGGGTAGGCACTGCCGTTGGTCAGCAGCACGAACGGCACGTTCTTCTGCTTGAGCGCCGTCAGCACCTCGATGGACTGGGGCAGCAATTCATACCCGCCGAGTGAGCGGTCACTCAGCAACAGGGTGCCGTCGACGTCGAACATGACGCCACGGACAGGGGCTCGTTCGGCGGCGCTCAGGCGCGCTCCGGAACGACCGCGTCGACCGGGTCGCGTCGCAGCTCGAGCCTGAAGCCGGCCTTTTGCAGCGAGACGTACCAGAGATCGCGCCGAGCCGTCAGCGTCCGGATCAGCCGCATGAGCGGCGCCACCGATGGATCGTAGTGGCGCGCAGCGGGCCCCGCCGCGTACATGGCATCGACCTGCCCTGCCGGCATGGTCACGCGCAGCAGCAATTCCTCGTCGGAAAGCCGCGGACCAAAGCGCTGACGCAATTCGTCCAGGGGCGGCATCGGGGGCTCGGCCCGCAGCTCGCGCGTGCGCGGCAGCGACTCGATCCGATCCAGTACTCGGGGGTCGACCGGCACAGTGGGGTGCCCGAAGCGACCGAGAACATAGCGGATGAGCTCATCGGGGATGGTCGCGTACCGCTCGGCGCCGGTCACATTCATGACCGCCTGCGTCATGAGCATCTGCGAAAACGGCGTCATGACAATCGGCCAGCCGAGTTCTTCCCGCACGCGCGCGAGCTCTTCGGTCACGGCCCCTTCCAGGTGCGAGACGCGGCTGTCGGTGAGATGGCGCCGCATGGTGCCCACCATGCCGCCAGGTAGTTGATGCCGCAGGTAGGCCGCATCGAAGCCTTGCGGTGCGCCCGACGGCAGGCCTTCCGCTTCCGCGAGCCGCGAGAAGTAGCGGCACACTTCGCGCAGCGCCTCGAGGTCGATGTCGACGGTGTGGCCGAGTTCGCGCAGGTTGGCGACCACGCGATCGGAGGGCGGGTTCGAGATGCCATCGGCCGCGGCTCCCGATGCGCACTGCACGGCATCGATGCCCAGCTCGGCCGCATCCATGTAAAGCAGCTCCGCCAGGCCAATGGTGCAATGGGCATGCAGCTCGAGTGGCTTGCGGCCGATCTGCGCCTTGACGGCGGGGACCAGGGTGGCAGCTCGCCTGGGTGAGAGCAAGCCGCCCGGGTCCTTGATATAGAGGGCATCGATATGAGGGCAGGCCGCCAGTCGTCGGGCGCGCTCGGCATAGAAGGCGTCGTCGTGAATCGGGCTCAGGGTGAAAACCAGCGCCGCGATGACGAATTCGCCGCCGCGTTCACGAATCATGCGCGCACTGGCGATGTTGCTGTCCACGTCGTTCATGGGGTCGGCTAGGCAGAAACGGCGGATACCGTTGCGCGCCAGCACCTCGTAGGCCAGCGCCATGAATTCCGGGCTCGCGGTCTCCCAGGCGATGAAGCGGAAACCCGTCCCCATGAACTGCAGCGGCGTATTCGGGGTCGCCTCCGCCATGAGACGGATCCGTTCCCAGGGGTCCTCCCGCTTGTAGCGCACCGCGACCCCCATGTGGGTCGAAGTCGTGAAATCGATGGCCTTGAGCCCGATGCGGTCCAGCGTCGGCGCAATCGTCAGGCACTTGGCCGTATCGATGCCGAGAGCGCTCCAGATGCACTGGTTACCATCGCGCAAAGAGGTCTCGACCAAGCGGATCTCAGCCATGGCCTCGCACCTCCGGCGCGGCGCCACTCAGCAGGACGCGGTTGACGAAGCCGGTATCGACGCCGCCCGCTTCGAACTCGGGCTCATCGAGCAGCTGCCTTTGAAAGTCGAGGTTGGTGACGATGCCGCTGACGGCAGCCGATCGCAACGCCTGACGGAGTCGGTCGAGCGCGATGGCGCGATCGGCTCCGGAGGCGATGATCTTCGCCAGCAACGAATCGTAGAACGGCGGCACGCGAGTGCCGGGCTCGATGTGCGTATCGACGCGAATGCCCGCGCCACTCGGCCAGCTCACCGCGGTCACCTGCCCCGGACTTGGGGCAAAGTCAGCCGCGGGATCTTCTGCATTGATGCGGCATTCGATGGCGCAGCCCTGCAGCCGGATCTCCGCCTGCGACAGCCGCAGCGCTCCCGTCTCGGCGATGGCCAGCTGCTCAGCCACAATATCGAGGCCGCTAACCGCTTCGGTCACCGGGTGCTCCACCTGGATGCGCGCATTCATCTCCAGAAAGTAGAACGCCTCATGCTCCACGTCGAGCAGAAACTCGACCGTGCCGGCGCCGCGGTAATCGAGACTGCCGGCCAGACGCAGCGCCGCCGCGTGCAGGCTGGCGCGCAGTTGCGCGGACAGGTGCGGAGCCGGCGTCTCCTCGATCAGTTTCTGATAGCGCCGCTGAGTGGAGCAATCACGCTCTCCCAGGTGCACCGCACGGCCGTGACCATCGCCCAGCAGCTGCACTTCGACGTGGCGGCCGCGCCGTAGGTAGCGTTCCAGGTAGACGCGTGCATCGCCGAACGCAGCGCCAGCCTCGGCGGCCGCCAGCGTCAGCGACGCGTCCAGCTCGATGAGTGAATCGACCCGCTTCATGCCGCGGCCACCGCCGCCGCTCACGGCCTTGACCAGCAGCGGCACACCGATCTGCCGCGCGAGTGCGTGTGCCGCCGCGGCGGTTGCGACCGGACCGCCGGGCAGCAACGGCAGCCCGGCTGCCTCGGCCTGTGCCCGCGCCCGCAGTTTGTCCCCCACCGCCTCGAGCTGCTCCGGCGTCGGGCCGACGAAGACGATCCGATGTTGCTCGCACAGCCGCGCCAGCGCGGCGCGCTCGGACAGGAATCCATAGCCCGGATGGATCGCATCGGCGTGCACCCCCAGCGCTGCCTGCACGATGGTTTCGACCTTGAGGTAGCTCGCCGTGGCATGCGCGGGTCCAATGCAGACGGCGCGGTCGGCCATGCGCGCCGGCATCGAGTTCCGATCCGCCTCCGATACGGCCAGCACGGTCTCGATACCGAGCCCGCGGCAGGTACGGATGATCCGGGCCGCGATCTCCCCGCGATTGGCGATGAGCAGGCGCTGGATAGGCACGCGTCAGGAGGTCGTGAGTACGCGCGCGAGCGTCTGGCCGTATTCGACCAGCTCGCCGTCCGCGGCGAGGATTTCGCTGACCCTACCCCGCACTCCGGCGCGCACCGCATTCATGAGCTTCATGACCTCGATGATGCCGATGACGGTGTCTTCTTCGACCGAGCTGCCCGCCTCGATGAAGGGTGGCGCGCCGGGTTTGGGGGCGCGATAGAAGGTGCCGAGCAGTGGCGCCGGCACTGGGTGCAGTCCCGCATCGTGCAGCGGGGCCGCGGCACGCCCGGGTTCGGCTGCCGCTGGCACAGCCGCTGTTGGCGCAGTACCGGCCGTGGCTGCTGGCGCGCAGTCCCCACGCCTGAGCACGAGCTTCATGCCGTCCAGTTCCAGCTGCAGCTCCGTGAAGTTCGAATCCTCGAGCAACCGGGTGATCTCGAGCACATCCCTGGAAGTGAGGCTCATGAGCGGCCGCCGAAGATCGACATCACGTGCTCGAGCGGATTGCCGGCCACCCGCGCCACCGGGCGTGCCTCACGCGCCGACCAGACCGTTTCCGGGCGGCTCTGCAGCAGCGATATCTCGTCGCTTTCACGATCGATGGCCCACTCGATGTCCTGCGCACTGCCGTAATGGCGCTCGATCCGGCGCGCGATCTGTCGCAGCTCCTGCAACTGTGCATCGGTCAGGCAGGCTGTGTTGCGCAGCTCGTCCGGCACCGGGATCGTGCGGATGCCACCCTGCGGATCGGGTAGCTGCTGCGAGCGCTTGTCAGAGATAGTGCGGATCGAGATCTCCCCGGTAATCTTGCCGAGCACCCAGCGATCCGGCGTCACCTCACCGCTGACTACCGCCGAGCCCAGTCCCCAGGCGCCCTCGATCGTGATGACCGACCGATCGCCGCTGGTGGGGCTACGCGTGAACATGACCCCGGCACAACGGGCATCCACCATGCGCTGGACCACGACCCCCATCGCTACCCCCTGCTCCGGCACCCCGCGCCGGCGCCGATAGCTCACTGACGGCGTCGAATACAGGCTGGCCCAGCAGTGGCGGATCATGCGGGCGGTTTCCCCGGCACCCTTGATCCACAGGTACGTGTCCTGCAGGCCGGCGAAACTCGCATCGGCCGCATCCTCGGTGGTCGCCGAGGAGCGCACTGCGACCGCTGTCTCCGGCTGCAAGCCGCACAGTGCTGCATGCGCCTGCGCGATTGCGTCGAGCAGGTCCGGCGGCAGTGCAACGCCCTCGAATCTCGCCCGTAGTGCCTGCGCGTGCGCATCGAGCGCCGGCAGATTCTCGACATCGAGCTGTGCGATCCTGTCCCGCACGGGCGCCTGCCGCTCGAGCGCCTCGAGGCAGTGCTCGAACGCATGCGTCGTGATCACGAATCCCGGCGGCACGCGAATTCCCGCGCGCTCGAGCTCACCGAGGCTGGCACCCTTGCCGCCAACGCTCGGACGGTCCGAAAGTCCGATGTCGGCGAACCAGCGTACGTAGGCGGCGGCAGGCATCGACTGGAAAGCGCGCGCTATTGCAGGATGGTGACCACGCCGCGGCCGCCGTCGACCCGGATGCGCTGGCCGTCCTTGATGCGCGAGGTGGCGCTGCCCGTACCGACCACGGCCGGCAGGCCGAACTCGCGCGCGACGATGGCGGCATGGCTCATCGAGCCACCGATATCGGACACCGCACCTGCGATCTTCTGGAAGATCGGTGCCCAGGTGGGATTGGTCACCTGGCAGACCAGGATATCCCCTGCCTTCAGACGTCCGATCTGCTCCACGGAGGTAACGATGCGCGCAGGGCCTTCGACGATGCCGTTGGAGGCGGCAAATCCCCGGATCTCGTTAGTGGCGGCGGCCGAATCCGCCGACAACCAGGCATCCAGGCTCTCGCGCGTGATGCCCCAGAGCATGACGATGGCCGGATCATCGATGATGTCCGGCACCGGCCCCAATGCGGGCGGCGTCGCCTGCGTGGCCCAGACGGCCAGTGCCGCGCGTCTTTCGGCGACGATGGCGGGCCAGCGAGCCGGACCGCGCGGCGCAGAGCCAGCAGACCAGGCAGTCATCAGGTCGATGATGGCGGCCTCGAGCTCATAGTGCGTCAGCTGGAACACGTCGGCCGCATCCTTGAAGAAGCCGTGGGCCGCCAGCAGTTCGCCAAACTCCCGGATCTTGTTGAAGAACAGGTTGGTATACCAGTGCTCGCAATAGAACTTGTGGCCTTCCACATAGGGAAACACGCGGTGTGCCAGCGTGATCATCTGATCGTAAGCAGCGCGCTCCTCATCGGATCCCAGCAGCTCACGGTAGTCGGCGATCAGCTGTCGGCGTTCGGCACGCAGCTTCTCCACCGGGCGCTGCAACGATTCGCCCGCCTTGACGCGCTCGATATAGCCCGGAATGCCGGCGAACGGCATCGACAGATCGTCATTCCAGGCGCGATGGTAGTGGTAGAAGCCGTCGCCGACGTTGATGTTGAACCATGGATCGCGCGATATCTCGAGCTCCCGCAGCCAGGCCTTGCCGGCATCGCCGGCCTGCCGCAACGATTCGATGATGGCTTCGGCAGATAGCTGCTCGCTGAAGTTGGCGTCGACGCCGAGTTCGACCGCACATCGCGCCAGCCGCCGCAGTTCCTCGTCCGGCCGGAAGATCTCGGCCTCGATGCCTGCAACCATGCGTGCCACGGTCTGGTCGCTGATCTCGGGAAAGGCTTTTTTGCAGAAGGCAAAGAAGGTCAGATACGCCCCGTAGCCGAGCAGCAGGAACTCGAAGTGGTGGTGCCACATTCGAAAGTAGCCTTCGAGCGTCTTGCGGTAGGTATCGATGAGCTCGTGGTTGGAAGCGATACCGCGGCCCGCGTGCACGTGGGCAAGCGGTTCGAGATCCGGCAGCACCGGCTTCGGTAAAGCCTGTGCATCGCGGATCAGCGCCATCATCTTCTCGCGCCACTGCGCGTAAAGCCGCTCCCAGTGTTCGTAGTAATAGAAGGCACGCTGCCTGAACTCGCCGGTGCGGCGCGCAATCTCCGCCGGATCGGTAACCGCGTTGCCGCCAATGTAGACCCGGCCGTTGATGATGCGATAGTCGATGCCGAGCGTGGTCGGCAGGCAGTGCACGCGGGTATTGGCCGACCCGAGCGCGCAGTAAGCCGCCTCCGCCGTAATCATGTCGAAGGCGGACATCGGCTCCGGAAAGTGCATGGAGTTGTAGAACCAGAAGCGCTGGTCGTCGTCCGGACCGAACTGCATATAGTAGGGATAAGCCGCCTGCGCGACCTCGGTGCCTGGCACCACGCGCAGCGAACTCGGGCTCGGAAACGTCTTGGTACTCATGCAGATTACCCCCTGCTGAGTGTACTCAGGTCGTGGTCCGGTGGGCGCGTACCAGAGCGCAACTGCATCGATTGAAAGCGCAGCGCTTCAGCGCGAGCGGTTATCTATAATCAACTGTATATAACAGCTTTAATTTACTGATAATACAAGGCGAGCTCGACCCGCAAACCGGTCTTTCTTATCTGCCTGCGCGAGAATTCAATTGCTAGACGCCACCTGCTTGCCGTAGTGCATGCCGAGCTGCTCGAACAGGAAGGTCAGCTCGTCAGTCGACTCGGCGATCCGCTCATCGAGCGAGCTGCCGATACCGTGGCCTGAGTTGGGATTGGTCCGCAGCAGCAGATCGTGCCCCTTCGGATCGGCCCACTGCAGCGCTGCGATGAACTTGCGCGACTGCATGGGATTGACGCGACCGTCGTTGGCGCCGGTCAGCATGAGCACCGCCGGGTAGTCCACCTGCTGCTTGACGTGATGATAAGGCGAATAGGCGTAGAGCGCCTTGAACTGTGCCGGATCCTTGACCGAGCCGAATTCAGCGACGTTGAATGAGCCGTTCGGGTCGAGCTCCACGCGCATCATGTCGTAGATGCCTACGGCCGAAACGACGGCGCGCGCCAGCTCGGGATGCTGCGTAATCATGGCCCCCATCAGCAGTCCGCCGTTGGAGCCGCCCAGCAGCGCCAGATGCTTGCTGGAGGTGTAGTTGCGATTGATCAGGTGCCTGGCTGCCGCGTAGAAGTCATCGAAGACGTTCTGCTTGCGGGTTAGCATGCCCTGCTGGTGCCACTGCTCGCCGTACTCGCCGCCGCCGCGAATGTTGGCGATGGCGATCACACCGCCGGCATCCATCCAGACGCGCCAGAAGGAATTCAGGAACTTCGGCGTTTCGTTGACCCCGTAGCCGCCGTAGCCATTGAGCAATACCGGATTGGCGCCGTCCAGGCGCGTGCCGCGCTTGCGAATGATGTTAATCGGTACGCGCGTACCGTCCTTGCTGGTCGCAAACTCACGCACCACCTCGGCATCCTCGTATGAGATGGGCGAGGTCTGCTTCAGCGCGGTTTCCTCGCTCTGCCCGCTGCCCGGATGCCAGGCGGAGTAATAGCGCGGTTTCAGATAGGAAACGACGTCGAACAGCACGTCGCCGTCGTCCAGGCATTCGATTTCGCTGTTGGCCGCGATATCCGGCAGCGGCAGATGCCCCAACGCCTTGCCATCGAGGTCGAACACGCGCACCTGGTTGGGACCTCCGATGATGTCCCTCACGAACAGCTGTCCCTTGCCAAAGTTCAGGTCGCGCTCGCCAAGCTCCGCACCGCCGGAAACGATTGCTACATCCGAGCCAGGCACGAGCACCGGCGCGTGCGCCAGCGCGCCGGCAGCAAACGGTGCTTTCAGTTTGACGACAGCGCCGTTGGAGTTGTCACGGCGGGAAATGGCGTAGATTGCGCCGTCCGGGCCAAAGGAGGCGTAGGCGAGCCGGTCCTCGTAGGTGGCCAGCCGCACCGGCGCCGCCTGCGCGTGCAGCACGAAGAAGGTCCAGGTGTTGCCATCCCCCCGCTGCACCATGGCCATGACGTCCGGCCCGTTGAAACGGTTGCTGAGAAACACTTCCGAAACGCGCTCCAGACCTTCGGCGGTGCTCAGCACCAGGGCATCATGCGCCGGGCCCATACCCAAGGCGTGGAAGTACACCTGCACGTGGAAATGCTGCTCGCTCTCCGGCGCATCCGCGCCCGGATAGCGTGTGTACCAGAAGCCGCGACCGTCGGCAGCCCAGGCCATGCTGCCGCCCGCAGTGGGGTATTGGACGCGCGCTATCGGCGTCGCTACTTCCTTGCCGCTCAGCACGTCGAATACGTGCAGCGTGCCGTCCTCGCTGCCGTTCTGAGACAGCGAAACAGCCACTTTGGAGCCGTCGCCAGATGGAACAAACCAGTCGATCGCAGTAAGCCCCTTGGCATCGAGCGAATTCGGATCGATGACGGTATGCAGTGAGTCCGGGTCGGCCTTGGCGTTGAGGGTGACGAGCACGGGTTGTTGCTGCTTCGGATCCGAGTAAAGCGCGAACACGTAAGGGCCGCGCGCGTCGAGGTTCCAATAGGCGGGCGAACTGGCTTCAATCAGGCTGCGCAGGTGCGCCTTGACGGCATCACGCTCCGGTAAGCCGTCCAGGTAGGCGCGGGTACGGGCATTCTGGGCCTCACTCCAGGCCTGGACCTTCGGGTCTTTGGGAGACTCGAGCCAGCGGTAAGGATCCGTAACGCTGACTCCCCGGATGGAGTCCGTGACGTTGACCCGTGTCGTTGCCGGAGGCGCCGCGACCCCGGCCGCAAGGACCACTGAGCAGGCGGCGATGGTGCAGGCCGCGAGGAAGATGCCGCTCCAGGAGCGCTTGTCCTTCATGATGAGTCTCGTCCGGAGAAAAATGATTATAGGCTCATCACCCGGTCTCGACCGGCTCCCAGCCCAGCCCCAGGCTCTTCTGCAGACCGATGAAATCCGAGCTGAGCTGCGCCAGCGCCTGCTGGTAGCTGAGTTGCGCCTGCAGGCGCTTCGAGTCCGCATCCAGCAGATCCAGGGTCGATGCGGTGCCACCCCGCAGCCGAAGCTCGGTCAGTTCGCAGACACGCTCGGCCGCGGCCTGCGCCGCCGCCAGCTCCTGTACCGCCTGCCGTTGCTCGCCGAACTGCGCCAACGCCGTCTCGGCATCATCGAGCGCCGCGAGCACCGTGCGCCGATAGTCCGCCTCCGCCTCGTCACGCGCGGCCCGCGCCTGCGAGACGCGGCCGCGGTTGCGGCCGAAATCCCACGGCGTCCATTGCAGGACCGGCGCCGCGATGTAGCTGAAGCTGTTGCGGTCGAGCAGCGTGCTGGGGGCGAGCGCGGTGAAACCGATCTCTCCGAGCAGAGTGACCTTCGGAAACAGCGCGGCCGTGCTCTCGCCCACCGCAGCGGTCTGCTGCGCCAGCCGCCGCTCGGCCACGGCGATATCCGGC
>JBAUYT010000133.1:0-1929 GCA_049584935.1 Steroidobacteraceae bacterium | reverse complement strand
TGTTTGCGCATGATTACCGTAATGGTGTCCGGTGGTGGCAGTGGGATCCATCCAAGTGGTTCATCCATGCCATGCAGTGGCTGGGTCTGGCCAGGAACCTCAAACGCGTCTCAGGCGTCAAGATCCAATGCGCGCTATTGAAGACCCAGTTCCGTCGAACGGAACGAGATCGTGCGCGACAACGGGCCAAACTCGTTGCGCAGCCTTGAGCGCCAACCGGCCCTGCCGCACGTTCCGCGCTACGGCTATGTGGGTATTCGGGGTCGTGTTCCTGAACAACATCGGCCGGCCCCTGCCCGGGAAGACGATTCTACTGGCCCTGATCGTACCCGGCGTGATCTTCCGAGACACGTTACTGAGCTGGCTGGTGCGCCTGCGTCCAGCGATTCACACTCGACGCGCCAGATAGACGATGAGAAGAACAACGAGTATCGTTCCGAGTATTCCGCCGCCGAAGTACATGTCGCACCTCAATTTCAGTTCCGTCGCCATGATGTTAGGTAGCGCGCGCTCATGGTGTCTGTACGCCATCACACCAACGCACCTGGGTCATGCGGCGCGTGCCGCGGCGTACATACATCACCGTCATTTGGACCAAGAATCGTACCCGGCGGCACAGAGAAAGTGACCGAAGTCAATGGCCGCTGCCAATCGATTACCGGCCCTGGGCAATGCAATTCGTGGTGTCGTCACGGCGGTACGCGGCAGTGTGGTGAATATACGGTTTGACCAGGACCTGCCGCCGATTCATTCGGTGCTGCGCGCGGGTGCTGACCGAAATATCGTCATCGAGGTGCTGGCGCAGCTCGATGCGCGCCACGTGCGCGGAATCTCGCTGACGCCGACCCAGGGTTTGGCTCGCGGCATGGCCGTGGAAGACACCGGTGCCCCGCTCAAGGCGCCGGTAGGCAGGGCGATTCTGTCCCGTATGTTTGATGTTTTCGGCAACACGATCGACGGTGGCCCTCCCTTGTCCGACGTCCAGTGGCGCTCGGTCTATCGCGCTCCACCGCCGCTGGCCCGGCGTTCTACCAAGTCCGAGGTCTTCGAGACCGGCATCAAAGTCATCGATGTGCTCGCACCGCTGGAACGGGGCGGCAAGGCCGGGCTGTTCGGTGGCGCGGGAGTGGGCAAGACCGTGCTGCTCACGGAGATGATCCATAACATGGTGGGGCACCATGCGGGCGTGAGTATCTTCTGCGGGATCGGCGAACGCTGCCGTGAGGGCGAGGAACTCTACCGGGAAATGAAGGATGCGGGCGTGCTTGCAGACATGGTGATGGTGTTTGGGCAGATGAACGAGCCCCCGGGAAGTCGATTTCGGGTGGGACATGCCGCACTGACGATGTCCGAGTATTTTCGGGACGACGAGCATCGCGACGTATTGCTGCTGGTGGACAATATCTTTCGTTTCATCCAGGCCGGCATGGAGATCTCGGGTCTCATGGGGCAAATGCCGTCGCGGCTGGGCTACCAGCCAACCATGGGCACCGAGCTCTCGAGCCTGGAGGAGCGCATCGCCAATACCGACACCGGCGCCATCACGTCGATCCAGGCAGTTTATGTGCCCGCAGACGATTTCAGCGATCCGGCGGCCGTGCATACCTTCTCGCACCTGTCCGCCTCGATCGTGTTGTCGCGCAAACGCACCAGTGAAGGGCTGTTCCCGGCTGTCGACCCATTGCAGTCCAATTCCACCATGGCCACCCCCGGCATCATCGGCGAGCGGCATTACCAACTGGCACAGGACATCCGGCGCACCCTGGCCCAGTACGCCGATCTCAAGGACATCATCGCGATGCTTGGCCTCGAGCAACTCTCGCCCGAGGACCGCAGCGTGGTCGCGCGTGCGCGTCGACTGGAGCGCTTCCTGACACAGCCGTTCTTCGCTACCGAGTCATTCACCGGCCTCCCCGGCAAACTCGTGCG
>JBAUYT010000132.1:0-3060 GCA_049584935.1 Steroidobacteraceae bacterium | reverse complement strand
GAGCAGTTCTATCTCGGGTACGATCCGGAGACGCAGATCGAATACGGCGGCGGTCCCGAAGCTGTCAAGCGAGCCCGAGCTGTGATCTGCGATGCTGTCGTAGCTTTCGGACAGCGTTCATTGGCGAGGGCGTCGGGGGTTGCTCGGGAGCAGCTACGGGCGATCCTGAAGGGGAAAGCACAGCCGCGGCCGAAGACGATGGCGAAGTTGTTGCGGGGGCTCTCGATCCTGGCCGCCCAGGTCCACCATCAGCCGACGGCGAATGGCTACGGTCCCGATTCTCTTGCAATGGCAACTATGGCAGGGACGGCTCATACCGCTCCCAAAGCGGAGGCCGAGAATGAAGCCGAATGAGAAGGAATTGGACAAGAGTTCCCGCTGGGTGCTTTACCACGGCACCTCGTCGGCACGGCTGGAAAGCATTCTCAAAGAGGGCCTCTTGCGCACCTCTAAGACCGGTGACTCGAAAATTGCTTTGACAACCGAGCGGTCCGTTGCTGAATACTTCGCTTGCGTTGCGGTGTTCTGTGATCGCCGCGATCATCCGGGTGCGGAAAACAGCGGTGTCGTAATGGTGCTCGACGGCGAGCGCCTGCTAGCCCTCAATTACGAGTTGGCGGAATTTCGCGATCAGGTTTGGGGCGAGGGGGAGTGCGCTTGGGAGAACGAGATTGCTTGCTGGGACGACATTGATCCATTGGACGAGGTTCTGATCGCGGTCGAGCCCGTCCCATCGGATCGTTACCAGACCTATACTGCGCACGGTCGCTCGGCTTTTATGCCCTGCATTCTGCCGATAGCGGGTTTCGAGCTGACGATAATGGCGGAGACAATCGGCAAGTTGGTCAACGATGAGATCACACCGGCGCTCGCCGATGCCGCGGTCACCGCCCTTGGTGGCCTACGATCGGCATTGAACCGCCAAAAGCAGGCAAGCCAAACTGCCCGAGCACGAGGGCGAGTTGCTGAACGATGATGATGGCGGTCGATGGCGGCCTTCCTCGCCGGCTAGTTGACGGTGCAGTGCAGGAGTCAAGATATCTGCATCATCGCCGCGCCATTGATAAAATTGGGCTTTTTTGATGCAGATTTCTGATGCACAATCGCGGCATGATTTACGGCTATGCCCGCGTCTCGACGGCCGCCCAAGACGAAACCGGACAGGTGCGCCAGTTGAAGGCGGCCGGTGCGAAAAGATGTTCCGCGATAAAATCACCGGCACCACGGCCGACCGGCCGCAGCTTCGCGCACTGATGAAAAAGCTCGCCCCCGGCGATGTTGTCATCACTCCGGCCGTTGACCGTCTCTCACGCGACACAACCGACCTTCTGGTTATCGCCCGTGACATGCAGCGCGCCGGGGCCGGTATCCGCTCGCTGGCCGAACCGTTCCTCGATACCACGTCCGACTTCGCCGAGATCATCTTCGCCATCCTTGGTGTGGCGGCGAAGCTCGAACGCCGCCGCATTCTCGAACGCACCGCGCGTGGCCGGGCCGACGCCAAGGAGAAGGGCGTCAAATTCGGCCGCAAGCCGACCCTCACCCCGCACCAGCAGAAAGAGGCCCGCCAGCGCCTCGAAGCGGGCGAGACGCAACACAGCGTCGCGCGCAGCTACAATGTCAGCCAGAGCACGATTTCCCGTTTAGCCGAGTAGGGCCAGCTCGTCAGTCGACCGCCAATCGCCGATAGGCGCGTTTAGCGGCGTCAAACTCGGCCGCAAACCGAAATTGACCGAGCACCAGAAGCCGAGACGGTGACGGCGAAACCGTGCGCGAGACCGCCCGCAGCTACAATGTTTCGCACAGCACGATTTCGCGGCTGACCGTCTGAATCTTGATCGCCGCCCGCCCAAGCAAAAACCGGCTCAGACGGCGCAGCGACTCGCTGGCGACGCCGACCACACCACAAGATGTTGAACTGGGCAGGGCTGCTCCCCACTTCCACGGGAACGCCGGGGTCGCGGCGGGCCTACAGGACAGACAGGGGTGGTGCAGCACAATAGTATGAGCGACAACATCACCGCCCTTCTGGAGAGAAACTTCGATAGATACGCCAGAAACGCCCAGCTAAAGCCCGGATTGCTGATCGTAGCGCCGGCCGTCGTGGCGCTTATTGCGTTTATACCCGACGGCTTCAATGCATCGAAATGGTTGGGCGGCCTCATCGTGACCATTGGCGGCACGTTCGCCCTTGCGCACATCGCCCGGGCCGCCGGCCGGAAACTTGAACCTCTGCTTTATGAGTCGTGGGGAGGGATGCCCTCGGCCGCCTGGCTCCGGCACCGTGATACGCGGATCGACGAACATACGAAGCGGCGCTATCACCAATTTTTGCAGTCGAAGATCAAAGATTGGGTTCCGCCAACGCCCGAGAGCGAGGCGCAAGACTCTACCAAGGCTGATGCGTTGTACGTTTCAGCATCCCGCTGGCTGCGCGAATATACCCGCGACACAAAGAAATACCCACGTGTGGCCGATGAAAATATCTCCTATGGATTTCGGCGCAACTCGTTGGGTAGTCGCGGATACGGTTTTGGCATCTCAGTTGCTACGCTCGTGTTTAGTGGAGCGGTTGCGGCGTATGTTTTATTGCAGGGGCACAAAGTATCGGCGCTAGAGGTCATGAGCCCATTCTTAAGCGCCGGTTTGCTTTGGTATTGGGTCATCATCGTCAAAGCCGATTGGGTGCGCGACGCCGCCGAGGCCTACGCTCGCGCGCTGGTCGCGGCCTGCGAGGTGACGACACCCCCGCGAGCAAAGAGAGCAGCGAAGCCTAAACCGGCATAAGCGCCGCGTCGCAGGGTTTTTTAGAAGGGTGGCACTCGTGGACTACGAAATTGAATTTTTGCCCGTCGGCGACCTATCGAAAGCTGGAGACCTCCAAAAACCTCGTAATTTTAGCGGGTTCGTGATTTGATGAGCGGGGTCTGCGCTGGGGGCGGAGATGCGCGGTCAGGCGGGATTTTTCGACGTTGACGAGCGGCTGAAGCAGCTCTCGGCCAAAGGCGACAGCTTGGAGCGGCTGAGCGCGGTGATCGATTTCGAACTGTTTCGGGTGGA
>JBAUYT010000131.1:0-22523 GCA_049584935.1 Steroidobacteraceae bacterium | reverse complement strand
GTGCGTGCGTGCCAACATGGCGGCGGGGTAGATGCCACCGCCCCAGAGCCCGGCGCCCCCCCAATACCACGGATATCCGTAGTATCCGTGGTATAGCATTTCGTACTGTCGCGAGATGGGTTTATCGGTGTCGATGTGCGGGCTATGCCTGACTTGGTCCATTGTAATAGACACCGGCAGCACCTTCGCCTCCGGCGTCAGCGCGCCAACCGCAAGCGGGGAAATGAGGACTTTTCTGCTCGACAGCCAACTACCTGCGTCGACGATCAGGTAGCGCACGACCCATTGCTTATCGTCGAAGTAGCAATTCTTTACGTGGCCGATTACGCCGTCGGTGGCACGCACCGCATAGTCTTTCAGTTCATTTACGCTGCGTAACATGTGGCGGTTCGAATTACCGCAGGCACCGCACTGGTGCGCCGGGCCACCAGTATAGCGGCGCGCACTGATATGAGCTGTATTCCTTGATGCCGCATCCGCACTCGATAGCGGCTGCGTCGCACAAAACTGCGCCGAGCGCAAATTTCGAGCGGCGCCAGCGAGACTGTATCGGTCAGGTAGCGGACGGAGGACGTACCGTGCGATGCTCGTCGAAGCGCTGGTGTGGTTCTTTGCGACCGACCGCGTCAAACTGGTCGCTTATCGGATCTTCGATCCTCCCGGCAAAGTGCCTGAGAAAATGATCCATGGCTCTTAAAGATTTGTTGGTCTACCTCGACGAACGAGAATGTGCTCTGGAGCGTTTGCGACTGGCTGCCGATCTGGCGCGCCGCCACGGCAGCCGCCTGACAGCGCTATACGTGGAGGAGCCCAGTGCGGCGCAACTCGAACAACAGGCCACGGCCGAAATGGGGCTTGCTTCCGCCACCGCAATGTCCCGGCTCAACCGGCAGGTCGACGAGTCCATGACACAATCGGCGGAGAGATGTCGCTTGGCGCTCGAGTCGTCAGCGCGGCAAAGCGGTATTGCAACGGAATGGCTCTGCCTGAGGGGAATTGCTTCGGTGCTCGTGCCTCAGCATGCGCGCTATGCTGATCTTTGCATCCTCAGCCACGAAACGGCCCACGATGTCACGCCGGCGGGATACAGCTTTTCGGAACAGTTGCTTTTCGTGACCGGCCGGCCAGTATTATTCGTCCCCGTCATCGGGGATTTCGAAACGCTCGGCCGGCACATCCTCGTTGCCTGGAACTCGAGCCGGGTATCGGCAAGGGCGCTTCACGATGCGCTGCCGCTGATCGAGCGCGCCGAACACACTACGGTGCTCACCGTCAATCCAGCGCAGTTTGTCAACCGGCACGGGGCACTCCCCCCGAAGCAAATGCTCGAGCATCTTCGTCGCCACAGTGCGGGCGTTACGGGTGTCGAGATCGATGACGTTCCGGCCGATTCGGTCGCCGATGTGATGCGCTCCGAAGCGCGTAGAGCTGGGGCCGATCTGATGGTGGCGGGAGCATTCGGGCATCCGAGACTGTGGGAGAAGTTCTTAGGAGATGTCACCCGGAATTTGCTGACACATATGAACATGCCAACTCTCATGTCGCACTAAGGCTGAGAAGCGTGGAGGTAATCGGAACGCACGTGCGGGTGCGGATCTATCTCGGCGCGGGCAAGCGTCATGGTGATCGGCCGCTATACGAAGTTATAGTACTGAAGGCTCGACAGCTTCATCTTGCCGGAGCGACGGTATTGCCGGGATCGATGGGCTTCGGTCGATCGGCTCGATTGCATACCAGCGAGGTGATGTCCTCGGTAGATCTGCCGGTAATCATCGAGATCATCGATTCTGCAGAGAAGATTCGCGACTTTTTGTTTTTATTGACCGAATTCAACGATATCGGATTAATCACACGGGACACGGTGGACGTTTTGCTTTATGAGCCACACGCCTTTCGTCCCTGAGAGAAAGCGTCAGCGGTATCCCTCATCCTTGCGTCGCGATAGGTCGTGACGGCCGAACCGATGCAGAAACTGTCGATGTCCGCATGGATGCGAATTGCTCCCGGCGTGGAATCGGCGGACACTAGACGCAGGATGCTTACGAGGTACAGAGCCATGTCAATCCGAGAACCGTGGAGACCCAAGATCGACAACCAGCCGGAATTCAATCCTTTTGGCACCGTGATCGACGATCACAATGCGCTGTCGGATCCGCCAAAGCTTCGCGATGCGGAGCAGGACACAGCCCCGCTGCAGGGGAGCAAGGACCTGTCGGATGCCGATTCGCTCGAGGACGTAATTGCTCACGCGCACAGCCAACCGTCGCCCGGCGCTGGCGGCACCGGTTCGCCCCCTAGTTGAAGCAGGCGCGTGGAACACGGCCGCGGCGTTCCACGTCCGTAAAATAGGGCGGCGTAAGCGGCGCGCACTATCCGTGTAGACGCCGCGACGAGGTAATCCGGAACCGCGATCCCGATGCGATCATTGCGGCTCGCAGCGATCGCTGCGTCTTACTGCAGCCTGACTCTGAATCGCGGCGCCGCAAAATCAAGGAATGCCCGGAGTTTGAGCGGCAGCAGGCGCTGTCCGGTGTACACGAGAGTAATCGGCATCGGCGCACATTCGAACTTCGTCAGCACTCTGACAAGGGCACCCGACGCGATGGCGCTCTTGACTTGATAGGACAGTACACGGGTTAGACCCAGGTCGGCGACCGCAGCGTCGATGGCCGCTTCGGCGGTATTGACGATCAGACGGGAGCGAATTCTCATGGATATGTCTGAGTTGCCCACCTTGAAACTCCAGGCGTCTGCCGACGTCAGGGCGGCGAAAGTAAAGTTGATGCAGTTATGCCGTTCGAGTTCCTGAGGGCTCCTGGGCGTCCCATGCTTGGCGAGATATCCGGGGCTGGCGCATACGACGTTGCGAATACGGCCGATCCGCGCAGCTATCAAGGTGCTGTCCTTCAATTCGCCGACTCGCACCGCAAGATCGATGCGGTAATCCAGCAGATTGAGCGGACGATCGTCGAGCAGCAGCTGAACATCAACGTCCGGATAGATCTTTAGAAATTCCGCAATGATGGGTACGACGTGAAGTCGCCCGAAGACGATCGGTGCGGCGATGATTAGCTCTCCCTTCGGCGCGCTGTACTCGCCCATGGCCTTGCGTTCGGCCTCGTCCACGCTTTCGATGATGCGTTTGCAGGCCGCCAGATAGGAAGCGCCGGCATCGGTCAAAACCAGTTTTCTGGTGTCGCGAATGAGCAGCCGGGCGTGGATGTGGGATTCGAGCTCCGAAATCTTGCGACTTACGGTTGGTAGCGACATACCCAACTTACGTCCCGCCGCCGACAGGCTTCCGGCTTCAACGACGCTCGCGAACAACGACATGGCGCCAAGACGATCCATGGATATTTCATAAAATGGAAGCTGACCTTCAAATAATAGCCACTAGTACCGTAATGCGAAAGGATTCATAGTGGCCGCGTGAAATCAATTTGACGGAAATTCAGGAGATCACAGATGTCATTCATTCCGACCCCCGCCACCATCGACGCGGCACCTGCCGCCTCGCGCCGCATGCTCGAATCGATCAAGACTCAAATGGGGAGTGCGCCGAACTTGTTTCGGCTGATCGCCAATAGCCCCGCCGCACTCGAAGGCCATCTCGATTTGTCGGGCGCTCTCGGCAAGGGGACGCTGCCGGCGCCCACACGGGAACGCATTGCACTGGCCGTGGCAGAAATCAATCGCTGCGACTACTGCCTGTCCGAGCACAGCTTCCTCGGCAAGAGTCTGGCAAAGCTTGACGAGGCCGAAATGGCGGCCAATCGTGACGGTCGGTCACACGACCCGAAGGCCGACGCCGCAGTGAAATTTGCGGCCAAGGTTGCGCGCGAGCGCGGTCACGTCAACGAAGCCGATATTCGCGCTGTCAAGGCAGCGGGCTACGATGATGCTCAGGTAGTCGAGATCGTTCAGCATGTGGGGCTCAATGTCTGGACCAACTACATGACGCTGGTTGCCCAGCCCGACATCGACTTTCCAGTTGTCACGGCGCGCAAGGCCGCCTGAATCGGGAGATCGTGACGACGCGCTCGTTAATGAAGGGGAGCCGTAAGCCGGGGAAGCGGCGGGACTCCGGAGCAAAGGTGGCGGCGCAAGGACTGCTGCCTTTGCTGCTTACCTCATCGTGATCAATACGGCGCTCGTCGGTGGAAGAAAGCAGTTCACGACACTTCCCGATGGCGCCAAGGTGTAAGGATCAGTTGGTGAAAAGCGTCCATCCGTGAGCACCGTCGACCCTTGGATGCTCGTGCCACGCGTGGCCTCAGGCGAGGGGCCCGTCAACAATAGCGCCTCAGCCGCATGTACGGTATTGCCGCAATGCAATTGTACGGCCAAATGATCGCGTTCCTTGTTCACAACCACGACGTGCAGTCTGCCTGCCAGCGACCTCAGGGCGTAGGCGGTAAGCTTGAACCCGGAGGCCGTCACCGTGGTTTCGAGCAGCGTCCCTGGCCCGGCAAGCGTGAACAACAACACGCCGTAATATTCCGGTCGGACCTCGACGACCGCACCATCGTGGTCGGCGATCGGAGTGTACCCGGGGGCATCGCCCCCACCATGTAAATTGGCACCGATGGCTCCCCCAAGCGCAATACTGAACAGATGATCGATCACCCAGAGTGCCGCGCCGTGGCTATTGCTGACGCCGGGTGCACCGCCGTTGTAGAACGAGTTGGTTTCAGTAATGCGAAACGGGACTCCTACCGACTCGGCTCCAGCCCTGAGCTGCCGAAGCTGCTGTGTCAGTCGAGGGTCCGGGCTGATCAGCATGGCCTCGGTGGCTGAGGGGCTCTGGCCGTCGCCACGATAGTAGTGCTGCGTCAGCAGCGCGATTTGGGTCGCGCTCACGTCCTCTCCGAAGGGCAGAGTCCAGGATTCGATATGGGCCGCCGAACCAGGCCCCGTGACCGGCAGAGTCGGCTCGATCTCATATATGGCGTTGCGAAATTGCGTCCACCTCTGCCGCGGCCGCTGCCGGGCTGGAGGTTGCGAGATTGACTCCATAAAGCACGTTCCAACCGCTGAGCTGAAGGAAACCGGCGAGGGCATCGATGTCAGCGGGCCCCACCTGGCCCGCAGTTCGCCCGGCGCCGTTGGACGTCCACCGCACCTCGTCAACTGAGTTGCCACCCAGTCGCAGCAGGCCGCGGCCGAAGCGGGTGAATAGGCCGATCAGATCGGCGTTATCGGGGGAGAATCGTGGTAGCGCCATCGATGCCTTCTCGTAGCTCAACCCGGCAAAGCGCTCGCCAACGGTGCCGATTTGTGCTCGTGATACCCAGACTGCAACGGGTATCGACTTGACCTTCGGCGCCGGTTGCGGGTTCGATCTCGGAGCCGCCATGACGGCGACGCCATGGGCACATCCCTCGAGCGCCAAGCCGATGCCGCCCGCGCCGAGCGCTTGAACAACCGCTCGACGGTTCATAGGACGCGTAACCGGCGATTCCATAAGGCGGGGCCGCAATCGCGTGGTCTTCTTCATGGGCGGGCTTCGGAACCGAATTCGACAGGGGCGCAAAAGCCGTCCGGCCACGCTAGCTTACAATCATGTCTTCCAAGGTCAACGGCAACATCGAGGCGTGCTATACCACCCTGGATCGCCTCAGGTTGCGCTGGACCTGAGGGCGGCTGCGACGGGAGAATATGCTATGGCTGACGCACCCAAGAGCGGCTTCTTGCTTGGTCCGAGAAAGCCGGATCTCGAGATTAACAAACGGGGACCCGGCAAGTTTTGGCAGCAGCCCGGAAATCTCTGGGGGCTGTACATGCTGGCGATGCTCGGATCGCTGTGGTTCTGGCAGGGGGTACAGCAAGTGGCCCCAGAGCAAATCCCGTATAGCGAGTTTCTACAGCATCTGGACAAGAACGAGGTGAAAGATGCCACGCTGAGCGATCAGACCATCCGTGGCACGCTTTCTGCGACCGATCCGAAAACGCATAAGCCGCAGCACTTCGTCACCCAAAGGCCAGAGGACGATGCGTTGGCGCAGAGCCTGGCCCAGCATGGGGTCAAATTCTCGGTCGAGCACCAGACGCACTGGCTGCTGAGCTTTCTGCTCAATTGGATCTTGCCGTTCGGCGCCATGTTCTTGCTCTGGAGTTGGTTTTCCAGGCGAATGGGCAGCCGAGGCCTGCTGAATCTCGGCGCCAACCGCATCCACATTCATGCCGAGTCTGGCGTGCGCGTGACCTTCAACGACGTCGCCGGCGCGGAGGAGGCCAAAGAAGAACTCAAGGAAGTGATCGATTTCCTGAAGGATCCGACCCGCATCCAAAGCCTCGGCGGTCGGATGCCGAAAGGCGTCCTGCTGGTCGGCCCACCGGGCACGGGCAAGACCCTGCTGGCGCGCGCGGTGGCCGGGGAGGCGGGCGTGCCGTTCTTCAGCATCAGTGGCTCGGAATTCATAGAGCTGTTCGTTGGCATGGGTGCAGCGCGCGTGCGCGAGCTCTTCGAGCAGGCGCGGCAAAAGGCCCCCTGCATCATCTTCATCGACGAACTCGACGCAGTCGGCGGCGCCCGTGGCATCGGTCCAGGTCTCGGCGGACACGACGAGCGCGAGCAGACCCTGAATCAATTGCTGGCGGAGATGGACGGGTTCGACCCGTCCACGGGCGTGGCAGTCATGGCGGCCACCAACCGGCCGGAGGTCCTCGACAAGGCGCTGCTGCGCGCCGGCCGATTTGACCGGCAGATTGTCGTGGACAAACCCGACTTGGTGGATCGCACGGCAATCCTGCGCCTGCACACGCGCAGCATGAAGATCGGCGCTGACGTTGATTTGCGTGTCGTGGCGCAGCGCACGCCGGGTTTCGTCGGCGCCGATCTTGCCAACATTGCCAACGAAGCGGCCATTAGGGCTGTCCGCCACGGCCACCCGGCCGTGACCATGCCCGATTTCGAGGAAGCGATCGATCGCGTCATCGCCGGACCGGAAAGAAAGCACCGGGTACTGAACGAGGAGGAAAGGCACCGTGTGGCAGTCCACGAATCCGGTCACACCCTGGTTGCGCTCAACGTGCCGACCGGTGAGCCATTGCACAAGGTGTCGATCATCCCACACGGCGTGGCAGCGCTCGGTTATACGCTGCAGCTGCCGGTGGAGGAGAAGTTCCTGTCCACCGAGCAGCAATTCAAGGACCAGCTCGCCATTTTGCTTGCGGGGCGCGTAGCCGAAGCGCTGGTCCTCGGTGATATCTCCAGTGGCGCTCAAAACGATCTGGAGCACGCCAGCGAGATTGCACGGACCATGGTGACGCAGCTGGGCATGAGTTCGAAGCTCGGCCCGTTGACTTACGGGCATCGCCAGCAACTGGCGTTTCTCGGCGTTGCCGGACAGGAGGAGCGAAATTTCAGCGAGGACACGGCACGCACCATCGATGCTGAGGTGCGCACGCTGGTCGAGGAAGGCCAGCGGCGCGCGCATGAGATTCTCTCCGCGCATCGGGCGGCGCTCGATACGTTGGCGGCAGCACTGGAGGAGCGGGAGGTGCTGGATCGCGAGGAAGTCGAGCGTGTACTGTTGGGAACCGGTGCGCACCCAGCCAAATGAGAACTGCATTGCCCACTGCCGCGGACCAGCAAAGGCTGACCGCGCAGTCATCAACGGCGTGGTCGCGGTGCCCTTATCGTGGTCATCATCTCGTGCCCGGCTAGGGTGCGGGCGGTCAGATTGATCCGGCCATGGCGTGCAATAAGGCCACCGTGTCGGCAAGGCGCTGTGCTTCGGCTTGGCTGCAATCGAGACGGCTCTGCAATCGGTCACGCTGGGCATCCAGCAACGACTGTTCACTGATGCCGCCCACGTCGAAGCGCCGCTGAGCAATGTCGTAGTTCGAGCTCGTTCTATCCAGAGCTGAGGAGCGTGCTTCCAAAGCCAGCGAATCAGCCGCCAAGGCCCGCAGTCCGTCGGCCACTTGTTGCAGGGATTCGAGCACGGTCTGCTCGTATGCCTGTGCGGCCGCATCATAGGCCGCAACCGTTGCACGCTTCCGAGCGCGAAGCTCCCCTGCATGGAAGATCGGCTGCATGAGCTTTGCCCCGACGCTCCAGACGTTAAAACTGTCGAGAATGCCGGAGGCATTGGTTCGGTCGGACCCGGCATAGCCCGAGAGCGTAACGCTCGGCAACAGGTCAGCCGTGGCAACGCCGACATTGGCGGCCGCCTCGTGCCAGAGCGCTTCATAGGCTTGAACATCCGGTCGGCGCCTGACCAGATCGGCCGGCAGCGTGACGGGGATCGACCGGGGCTGGTGCAGATCGGCCAGCCGAATGGCCGGAATGCGGGTCTCTGCCGGCGTTCCGCCCAGATAGACCACCAGCTCATGATCGACTTGCTGGCGCTGAGCCTTGAGCGGGGCTAAGACGGCGCGCAGCTGCTCAACCTGTGCACCCTGACTCTGCAGAGCCTCCTGAGAAATCCCGCCGACGCGATAGCGATCCTCGGCGATCTCCAGCTGCCGCATCTGCGCCTGCAGCAACTGCTCGGTGAGATCGACCTGCGCCTGCAGGTCGGCCTGACGGATGGCAGCGGCCACGACATTGGCCGCCAAGGTCAATGCGGCGGCCTGCGACTCGTAATTCTGATAGTCGCGCCGTGCGCGCAGGCCTTCGACGGCACGCCGATTCGCGCCAAATAGATCGAAGGTGTAGTAGACATTGACCTGCGCGTTATAGAGCGTAAAGGGCGGCGTGGCGGGAAGATTGGGAATGCCGAAAGCCGCGGGATCCAGTTTCTGGCGCGTAACACCCAGCTGGGCATCGATGCCAGGGTACAGCGTTCCGCGACTCTGGGCGGTAAGATCCTCTTGAGCCTCACGCAGCCGCGCGCGGGCTTCCAGCACAGTCGGGCTGTGGACCAGCGCCTGCTCCACCAGAGCGCTGAGCGCCTCGCACCGAAACGACTCCCACCAGTGATTAGAAACCAGGCCGCCGTTCACGAACATTGCCGTCGCCGATTCGGTGGGTGCAGGGCCAGCCAGGACCTCAGGCTCCTCCGGGACATACCGGCTCGTGTTTGGCGCGCTCGGCCCCTTGAAATCCGGTCCCACCGCGCACGCCGCCAGCAGGAGCACAATCAAGGGCAGGACCTGTCGCGTGAACACGGCACAACCCTCGATCAGTCCAGCGTTTTGCGGTAGAAGCGAAGCGCCACCAGCATCACGATGGCGATGAAGATCGCGATCGGCCACACGTCGGTCCAGAGATCGGGCCACCCATTCCCCTTGAGCAAGATTCCTCGCATCAGTCGGTTGAAGTGCGTAAGAGGCAGCGCCTCGCCGATGAAGCGCGCCCAGCTCGGCATCCCCTGGAATGGGAACATGAAGCCGGACAATAGGATATTGGGTAGGAAATAGAACATCGTGAGTTGCATGGCCTGCAGCTGGTTACGCGCCAGGGAGGAAAGCGAGATGCCAACCGTGAGATTTGCTGCAATAAAGAACAATGCCGCGCAGTAGAAGGTGAGCAGGCTTCCTTCGAATGGCACATGAAACATCCACCAGGCGGTCACCAGGATGATGCTGACCTGCACGATGCCAATGAAGACATACGGCACGATCTTGCCACTCATGACCTCGAGCGGCGTAGTCGGCATGGCGAGCAGGTTTTCCATGGTCCCGCGTTCGCGCTCGCGCGTGACTGCCAGGCCGGTCATGAGCACCAGCGTCATGGTCAGGATCACACCCATCAGCCCCGGCACCACGAAGTACTGGGTCAAGCCTTCCGGGTTGTAGAGATTGTGCACGCGCACGTTGAAGGGCGGCGAGCCGCCAGCCAACGATGCAAGGGCTCCTACCAGGTCCTTGCTGGCAACCGACTGAGGCAAATTCAATGCCGCCGCCACTGCATTGCCTGTGGCAGCAGGGTCGGTCGCATCGGCCTCGAGTAGCAGCGACGGGCGCTCGCCGCGCAGTAACTGGCGCGTAAAATCTGGCGGGATGGTGAGGACGAACTGGACTTTTCCTTGGGCCAGCGCGGCTCGCGCGGCCGCTTCGTTTGGCAGTTCGCTCACCAGGTCGAAGTAGTTGGAGGCGGTCATGCCGGCAACGAAGGTGCGCGTGAACGGGCTATGATCCTGTACCAGCAGCGCCGTGGCCAGATGCTTCGGATCTGAATTGATGGCATACCCAAATAGGGTAAGCTGCACGATCGGGATTGCGATGATCATCGCAAAGGTAATCCGGTCGCGCCGGAGCTGCAGGAACTCCTTGCGGACCACACCCCACCATCTCGCAACCGAAAAGACTCTCTGCTTACGCATGGCTCTCGGCTGGCTGAGTGGATGTCTCGGCCTTGTTCATGAGGTAGATGAAAACATCCTCGATTCCCGAATCAATGCGTTGTGCGCGCAGCCCGGCGGCTGCGGCTGCCGCCGTAACGGTGCGCTCGAGCACGATGGCGTCGTGACCCGTGACGTGGAGCGCCGAGCCGAAGACCACCGTCTGATCCACGCCCGGGAGATTCCGCAGCCGCTGTGAGAACTCGCCGAGGTGCTCGCCTTGAATGGACCAGGTGCTGAGCCTCTGCCGACCGATCACCTCGCTGGCGGTGCCTTGCGCCAGCAGCTTGCCGGAGGCGATGAAGGCAAGCTTGTGGCAGCGCTCGGCCTCGTCCATGTAGTGCGTGCTCACGAGTACCGAGATTCCTTCGCCCGCCAGACGATGCAGTTCCTCCCAGAAATCGCGGCGCGCGGTCGGGTCGACTCCCGCAGTGGGCTCATCGAGGAGCAGCAGTTGCGGTTGATGCAGCATGCAAGCGGCGAGCGCCAGCCGTTGCTTCCACCCCCCTGAAAGCTCACCGGCCAGCTGCTCCGCCCGCTGCGTGAGACCTAGGGATTCCAGTGCTTGTCTGACGGCTTGGACACGATCGGGCATCTCGTAGATACGTGCCACGAAATCGAGGTTCTCCTGAACCGAAAGATCATCCCAATAGGAGAAGCGCTGAGTCATATAACCGACGCTGCGCTTGATCTGCGCGCTCTGCGTGAGAATGTCGTAGCCCAGGCAGGTGCCGCTGCCGGAGTCTGGTGTCAAAAGTCCGCACATCATCCGAATCGATGTGGTCTTGCCGCTTCCGTTGGGGCCCAGAAACCCGAAGATCTCCCCCGGCATCACGCGCAGCGACAGATCACGCACGACGTGTTTGCCAGCGAAGCTCTTGTTGAGCCCACGCACGTCGATCGCCGGCCCTGTCGCGGTGCTCACTGCAACCCCACCGCCAGCGGCTGTCCGGGATGCAGCTTGCCGGCATCGGCTGGCGCCGGATGCGCTTCCACCATGAATACGAGCTTGCTGCGGGTCTCGTTGCTGTAAATAACCGGCGGGGTGTACTCGGCCTGGGAGGAAACATAAGTAATGCTGCCGGTGATGTCGGCGCGGCAGCCGTCGCAGTGCAGAGTCACCCTTTGCCCCAACTGCAGCGCTCCGACCACAGACTCGGGCACAAAGAAACGCACCTTGATATTGCCGGGGGGTAGCAGACTTACCACCGGGCTGCCGGCCTGTACCCACTCGCCCTCCCTATATAGGGTGTCGTACACGAGACCAGCCTTCGGTGCGCTGACCGTCTTCTGATCGACGCGCCAGGTCGCTTGAGCCAGTACGGCTTGGGCTGCCTGTACTTGCTCTGACTGCGCCCGCAGCTGCGCCGCGCGACCGGGGAGGCGGGCGACGTCCAGCTGGCTCTCGAGCTCACTGACATGAGCGGAGTCGCTGGTCGCCTGTGCGACCGTCGCATCAAACTGTTCCTGGGATATGCCGCCGGCGTGGTACTGAACCTCGTCGCGCTTGCGCTGCTGTTCCGATTTTTCGGCGGATGCCTGGGCCTGCAGCAATTGCGCCCGGATCACGGCAATTTCAGGCGGCCGCTTGCCGCTCTGGATATCTGCCAGCTGTGCCTCGGCCGCTGCCAGCTGCTGCTGAGTCTGTCGCTGCTCTGCGATCTCGATCGTTGCATCCAGGGCAAACGCCGGCGCGCCCTGTCCTACGCGCTGGCCGCGGGCGACTGCCAGATGCTGGAGTTGACCCGCTTGGGATGATGCGAGATAGATGAACTCGCCCTCGACATACCCCTGATAGCCGGGCGGGTTCGACCTGAAGCAGCTCTGCAGCGGCGCGGCCACAGCAAGCGCAGCAAGCACTCGGCACCATGAATTCACGTTCTTTCCCTACACAGCATCAAAACCTGAACCACCCGGTCAATGAGGCCGTTAGGGGGTATCGGCCGAGTGGGCAGACTCGAGCAAATCGGGATGATCCCGCTCCCCGTTTGAGTCATCGAGTGCCGCATCAATATCGGCCAGCAGCCGTTCCTGGCCTTGGCGGCTGAGAGCGCCTTGATGATAGGCCCTGATGATGTGGTCCCGCTCCGTATCTAGCAGATGGCGCCGGATCCGGGACAATTCATGTTGCTGCAATTGCTTGGCACTGACTGTCAACTCTTTCAGTTCCTTCTCCTCGATTTCGATGCGGTGCCGATAGTCCTGCCGTAGCGCCTCGAGCATGTTGGGCGCGACCATATGCAATTGTGCCAGCCGCTCCAGCTCCTGAACCGCTGCCGCTGCCGATAGAAGTCGGCCACTTCGAACTTCGTAGGCGATCCGCTCCTCGGGTTCGTTTGTAATCCCAAGCCACCTCAGAAGCCCTGACATCGTCAGGCCGTGAACCAGGATCGACAGCACCGCAACCCCAAAAGTCATCGACACGAGCAGTTCGCGATATACGAATGTTGTTGGAAGGCTCAAGACCAAAACCATAGGCAGAGCACCGCGCAGTCCACCCCAGGTCAGCACTATCGTCCAACGCCAGGGGAAGCGTTCCCGGGTGAATCCTACTAAAGCACGGCCGGCGACGATCACCAGCGCCCGGCCTACGGTGACCACCAGATAGGCCACTAGGATCGGCACCCAGTCGGCAAGCAACGTGCGCAAGTGGACTTCAAAACCAACCAATAGAAATACGATGGAATTAAGCGCGAATGCCATATATTCCCAGAACGTTTCGCAAGCGACTCGTGACGATGCCGACATTCCAATTCGAAATCCAACGTTGCCGCAAAACATGCCCGCAGCTACGGTTGCAATGACACCTGAGGCGTGAATCGCTTCCGCCGTTACAAACGAGCCGTACGCCGCAATCGTCGTCAGGCAGATCTCGATCATCGGATCATCAATTTGCCGCATCAGGAAGGACGCCGCCACGCCGATCGACGCCCCGATCAGCGCTCCAATACCAACGATGGAAAGGAACTGTATGAACAGCTGGACGGGCGTCGCGGCAGTACCTGCAAGAAGGGACAGGCTCAAGGTGAAGAAGACAATCGCCGTGCCGTCATTCAGGAGACTCTCGCTATCAAGCAGCATGGTCAGACGTCGCGGCGCGCCGAGGTTTCTGAAAAGCGCCACGACTGCAACCGGATCGGTGGCTGAGATCAGCGCCCCGAAGACCAGCGCATCTTTCCATCCAAAGCCCGGCATCAAGGCCGGCGCACTCAGGATCGGAGTGAGTATGAGCGTAATGAGGACCGTGGAGGCGACAACCCCAGGAACCGCCAGGGAAGAAATCGTGATGAGATTATCTCGGAACTCTCGGGAACGAATGTGAAAGGCGGCCTCAAAGATCAGCCCCGGCAGGAAAACACCGAACAGGAGGTTCTTGGTCAGGCGGGGTGCCGGAAACAGTTCGAGCGATCCGATAGCAAGACCTGCGAAGACAAGCGCCACGGTATAGGGTAGGCGCAAGCGCCGGGCGGCAATCGCCACTGCCGTTGCCACCACAAATAACCAAATGAAGGCCGTTTCGATATCCACTTACCCATTGTAACTTGCGATGTCGCAAGCGCCACCTTGAGTCGATTGGGTGCGGCACGCAGCCTCAGATCATTCGCCGCGCCGGATCTTGCGCCGGTCGAGCACATCGGTATCAGAAGTACGCGCCTGCGTAGCCTCTCAGGAGAGAGATCCTGATGTCGAATGCGTCTACTACGTGTTATCCCCGGATTACAATCCGTATGAGTGCTGAGGCATGCTTTGAGCGCAACTCAATAGGGCCGGTAGAAAACGCGCTAGACTGCGGAACCCGCAGTCTGTTGCAAATGACGTTACTGGTCATCTCTAATTGACCACCTGCTGACTGGAATCTCGATGCCGCTACCGATTGAAGACTACGCACTGATAGGCGATTGCCATACAGCCGCACTGGTCGGCTCGGATGGCTCCATCGATTGGCTCTGCTTTCCAAATTTCGACTCCGCGGCATGCTTTGCGGCCTTGCTCGGTGGCCCTGAACATGGCCGATGGTTGCTGGCCCCCCGCGGGCCATGCAGCGGGGTGCGGCGCCGCTACCTGCCCGGCACTCTCATCCTCGAAACGCAGTTTGATACGAACGAAGGCAGCATCCGGGTCATTGATTTTATGCCGTTGTCCGATGAACGTTGGGATGTTATTCGGATTGTTGAAGGTTTAACTGGCACCGTCACGGTGCAGATGGAACTCACGGTGCGATTTGACTACGGTTCCATCGTCCCCTGGGTGCGGCGTGCCAAAAACATCCTGCTGATGACAGCCGGACCCGACACGTTGGAGTTGTCCGGGTCAGTGGACATTGAACCGGAAAATTTGAAGAGTGTCGCATCCTTTGAAGTGCGTTCCGGCGCTCGCTACGGCTTTTCGCTCAACTATCGGCCATCCCACGAGGAGATTCAGCCTGCCGCAGATGCGCACGAATGCCTGGCGCGGACAGAGGCGGCGTGGCGTGCCTGGTCAGATCGCTGTAACTATCAGGGACGCTGGCGTGAACCGGTGATGCGCTCATTGCTCACGCTCAAGGCACTTACTTATGAGCCCACCGGTGGGATCATCGCCGCCCCGACGACGTCCTTGCCCGAGCAGGCAGGGGGTGTTCGCAACTGGGACTACCGGTATTGCTGGCTGCGCGATGCAACCTTCACACTCAACGCCCTATTGCTCGCCGGCTATCAAGATGAAGCGATCAAATGGCGTAAGTGGCTGCTGCGAGCAGCAGCCGGCGCACCGGAGGATCTGCAGATTCTCTACGGCATCACCGGCGTACGGCGCCTCGACGAATATGAGATCCCCTGGCTTCCGGGGTATCACGGAGCGGCGCCGGTGCGCATCGGTAACGCCGCGTCCAGACAGTTTCAGCTTGACGTTTACGGCGAAGTCATGGATACGCTGCATCTAGCGCGCGCCGCCGGCCTTGAGATGGAATCCGTGGCTTGGGATGTGCAGGTAGTATTGCTCGAGTTTCTCGAATCGCAGTGGAAACAGCCGGATGAGGGTATATGGGAAGTGCGTGGTCCCAGACGTCACTTTACACATTCAAAGGTCATGGCGTGGGTCGCCTTCGATCGCGCCATCAAGGATGCAGAGACGTATGGCCTTGCGGGTCCGATCGGACGGTGGCAGAAGATACGGGCGGCGATTCATGCGCAGGTGTGCGAACAGGGCTTCGCCGCGGATCGCAACTGTTTTGTGCAAGCCTACGATTCGCCGCATCTGGATGCCAGCCTCTTGCTGCTTCCGCAGGTTGGCTTTCTGCCACCGGATGACCCGCGGGTTCTCGGCACAATCGCCGCCATTGAAGACAGCCTGGTGGTCAACGGTCTTGTGCTTCGGTATTCGACCAGTTCCAGTGTGGATGCGCTCCCGCCCGGCGAGGGCGCATTCCTGCCATGCTCATTCTGGCTTGCCGATTGTTTGGTACTGACCGGCCGGCGCGCCGAAGGCGAGGCACTATTTGAGCGTCTGCTGGCGTTGAGCAATGACGTCGGCCTGTTGTCGGAAGAATACGATTTGCCGGCAAAACGCATGCTCGGCAACTTCCCGCAGGCCCTGACGCACATGGCAGTGGTCAATACCGCGCGGCTGCTATCGATATCGACCGAGCACGCTCAAAGCGCCAGTGCTCGAGGTGAGCGGCCCGCTTCGGCGAAGCTGCCAGCGTCCGCACCCGTCTAGCAACCAGACCTCAAGAGTGCCGGCGCTGGTTCTCACCCTTGATTCTCATCCGCCGTGTGGTTCCGGTCACTCTGACTTCGACCCCTCACGCGCCAGCTGCGAACGGCGAGATTAACAGCCAGCCATGCCGCTAGTGCCCCGCAGGGCCACGCAATCCAGGTTGGCCGCAAAACCGCGATGACGGTGAAGGCGGCGAGCACGAACGCCCCAGCCAGCAGAGGGCCACTGGATTCATTGCCGAGGACTCTATGGCTGGCCAGCGCCGCACCAACGGTGTTGGCAATTCGCAAGGCGCCCGCCGCCGCACGACTGCTGCTACCGCCGGACCGCGCCAGGTTCGGTGGCCGCCGAGCGCCGCCGAGGATCTGGGGACTGCGGCGACGGCGCCGCGGGGTCAGGAGTATTTCTGTGGCGTTGTGCAGGTCGCGTTCAAATTGAGCGGCCAGCAGGCCAGCGAATCCGGCATCCTCCACGGCCACGTCAATCTCGCAATTGCCCAGCCAGCTGGAGATGTTGAGATTAGAGGAGCCCACCCGGGCCCACTGCCCATCCGCTACGGCCGTCTTAGCGTGCAGCATCGAACCATTCCACTCAAACACGCGGACGCCGGCCCGCAGCAGCGGACGATAGCCCGCACGTGACATGCGAGCGATGACCGGTATGTCACTGGTACCGGGCACCAGCATGCGCACATCGACACCATCGCGTGCTGCTGCCACAAGTGCCTGGACGTAGGGCGAAATGCCGATGAAGTACGCATCCGAGAGCCACAACGTCCGGCGCGCCACTGCGGCGATCAGCAGATCAAGGCGGTAGACCCCAGCGGCCGGTGGCTGACTCGCGATCACTCGTAAAGCCACCGAGCCGAGAGGCTCAGTGTGCGGCGGGTCAAGCGGCAGCGCAGGCAGGGCCGCACCTGCGATGCTCCAGCTTTGTGCAAAGGCGCCTTCCAACTCCGCCACGGCGGGGCCGCATATCCTTACACCCGTGTCGCGCCAGGGCGGCACCTGACTCGTGGGGTCACCCAGCCATTTCGCGCTGATGCAGACGCCCGAGAGAAAGCCGCAAATGCCATCGACTACCAGTAGCTTGCGGTGATCGCGGCTGATCCAGCCAAAAGGTTCTCCAAGCCGTGGTGGGTTGAATACCCTGACCTGGCCACCGGCGGCTCGCAATGGACCCCAGAAAGAGCTGCCCGATTGACCCAGACAGCCGAGCCAATCGACCACCACAGCGACCAGAATGCCAGCCTGCGCACGCTCCACCAGTGCATCGCGAAACGCGCGGCCCACGGAGTCATCACGGACGATGTAATTCTCCAATAGTACCCGCCGCTGGGCAGCTCGAATCGACGCCAGCCACGCGTCGAAGTGAGCCGCGGCGTCGATCAGCAAGTCCACAGCATTGCCGACTTGAAGGGGTGCACCGGCGACACGACTCAACGCCTGCTCGGCGATGAGGCGGTCGGGTATTGCTGGTGTGTGCAGCGTCGCGGACATGTGGCCAGTCTAGATCATCAGCCCATGCGACCCGCGATGATGCACCACCATGACATGCCGTCATCTACTCGCGGTCGGTGTCTTCGGCATCGCCGCGGCCCAGCCACCACCCAACGCCTTATAGAGTTGGACGAGATTGGATTCGACCGTTGTCAGGCTTTGCGCGGCTGCGAGTTGGTACTGCAGCAGCGTGCGTTGCGCCGTCAGCACGTTCAGGTAAGGGTCAATACCGCTGCGGTAGCGCTCCAGCGCAATCTGCAGCACTTCTTCGCTGTGGTGCACAGCCTGATTCAATCGCCGCAGCCGCACTTGTTCCGTGTCGTAGGCGATCAGCGCATTGGTGACGTCGTGCCACGCCTGAAGCACTGTCTTCTGGTAATTAATCGCTGCCTCCTGTTGCTCTGCCTTGCGTAGCTCGACGGTGCCGCGCAGGCGGCCGCCTTCAAACAGCGGCAGTGTCAGGCTTGGTCCGAAGGCATATTGACGCGCGCTCCAGCTGCCTAAGTCGCTGAATTGCAGCGCCTGCAGCCCGAAGCTGCCGGTCAACGTGATCGACGGATAGAGTTCAGCGACGGCGACCCCGACCTGCGTGGTTGCCGCATGGAGCTTGGCCTCGGCACTGCGAATGTCGGGGCGGCGCCGCGCGAGCTCCGATGGAAGGCCAATCGGTACGGGGGGTAATGCGAGCTGGGACTGCTGCGGTGTGGACAGTGCCTCGTGCAGTGAATCGGGCTTAGCTCCAAGTAGTAGCGACAACGCATTGATGAGTTGCGCTTCCTGCTGACCAAGCATTGGCAGTTGCGAGGCTGCACTATCGACTTCCGCCTCGGCGCTGACCAGATCCTGATGGGGAGTGAGCCCGGCGGTGGCGCGCTGAGCGGTGATCGAAGCTGTGTCGCGATCGGCCGCGAGTGTGTCCTCGATAATGGCGCGCTGCGCCTGCACCCCGCGCAGGGTCATGTAGTCGCGCGCCACCTCCGCCAATTCTTCGAGCAATTCGCCGCGAAGATCTTCCTGCGATGCCTGTGCCGTGGCACGCGCCCCCTCCAATGCGCGCCGAGCGCCGCCCCACAGATCAAGTTCCCAGGACGCATCAAACCCGTACTGCCACAGACTCAGCGGTGCAGAGAGAGAGCTTGAGATGGATCCCGGGGTGCCGCCGGCACCGTTGCCGAACGTGCCAGACGCCTGGTCACCCGGGTTTCCACCGCTGAAGAGACTGAGTAACCCCTGCTGACTGGCCTTCTCGCGCTCGTAGGACGCGTTGCCATTCACGGTCGGCCACAGTCCGCCGGCGACTATGCGCGCCTGCAGACGGCTCTCCTCAAGCCGAATCGCTGCGGTCTGAACGTCCAGGTTTTGAGTCGCTACGCGCTCCTCCAGGCGCTCGAGTGTTGGATCCTGGAACACCGTCCACCAGGCTTCGTCAACCGGGCCGGCGGAGACCTCGAGCGCGAGTGCGTCGCCGGCAGCAGTGTCGGCGGACTGCCTCGCGCCGTCCCAGGAAGGCGGCAGCTGCGTCGGGGGCGGCCGGAAGGAGGGGCCCAATGCACATCCATCCGTCAGCGCGAGAACTGTCGCGAACGCAAACGTCTCGAGCGCGCTCGGCATCAGTGGGCTCCGACCGCTGGGCCTCTGCCGCCCTTGGTGGCGGAGAATAGAAAGGCCAGCGGCACGGCGGCAAAGGCCAACGTTGCGCAAACAATGAACACATCCGTGTACGATGACACCGCGGCCTGCGTACGCAAGACCTGATAGAGGCGCCCGAGGGCCAGGCGCTGCGCGGCAGCAGCCGTGTAACCGAGGGCCTCGAGCGCCCGGGTATATTCGGCCTGCAGTATCCCAAATGGGGCGTGCAGCACCGTGTCGTACCGAGCCAGATAGGCACTGTGGACCTGGGTGCGAGAGGTCACAAGCGCAGTGCTGATGGAGATGCCAATGGAGCCGAAGAGATTGCGAAACAGGGTGAACAGGGCTGTGGCGTCGCCCTGTGCGTCTCGCGGCATGGTCGCATAGGCAGCGGTACTGATCGGCACAAACAGAAACGCAAGTCCCGCAGCCTGCGCCGCGCGCATCGTAACCAGTGTACCGAATGACACATCGGGCGAGACGCGCGAGGAGTAGATGAATGCGAGGCCCATGATCGTGAATCCGGTCGCGACCAGGAGGCGCGTCTGGACCCGCTTCATCAGGCGTCCGACCAAGGGGATCAGCAACACGATCGCGAAGCCGCCGGGCGAGAGCACCAGGCCCGCATGGGTTGCGTCATAGCCCAATACCTCCTGCGAGAGCTGCGGAATCAGCACCGCGCTCGAGTACAGTATGATCGCCATGACGGACATCATCATCGAGCCGACGGCGAAGTCGCGATTGCTCAGCACGAACAGGTCGACCACCGGCCGTCGGGCCGAAAGCAGCCACATCACCGCGCCTAGCAGCCCCACAGCCGCCGCGATTGCCATGACACGGATGAAGGGCGAACCAAACCAATCGGCATCCTCGCCGCGGTCGAGCACGATTTGCAGGCTGCCAAGCCCCAGGCTTATGAGCGAGAAGCCGATGTAGTCGACCGAGCGCGGGCGCGCCCTGGCCCAGGGGGGATCCTCGACCAGGGCCGCGATCGCGAAGGCAGCCAGGATGCCCACCGGCACATTGAGAAAGAAGACCCACCGCCAGCTCAGATCATCCGTGATGATCCCGCCAACCGTGGGTCCGAGGATCGGCGCCACGACAGTGGCAATTGCGGTCATGCCAAAGGCCGCGCCACGCCGTGCCGGGGGAAAGGTGTCCAGAATAATGGATTGTTGATTGGGCTGCAGGCCGCCGCCCGATAGACCCTGCAGCAGGCGAAACACGATCAGTTGCGGCAGGTTCTGCGACAAGCCACACAGCAACGAGGTGAGTGTGAAGGTAATCACGCAGATCAGGAAGTACCGCTTGCGCCCGATCCTGCTGGCGATCCAACCGGACACCGTCAACACGATGCCGTTGGCGATCAGATAGGAGGTCAGGGCCCAGGTGGCATTATCGTAGCTCGAGGAGAGGCTGCCAGCGATATGCGGCAAGGACACGTTAACGATGGTCGTGTCCAGTACCTCCATGAAAGCGGCAAGCGTTACCACCAGCGCGATCAGCCACGGATTGTGCCGGGGTCGCCATACGGGGTCGGCCGCGTTCATGGCAACTGCACCGTCGGCTCTGCTGAAGCGCCCAGTGGCAGCGGCAAGTGCGGGTCGAGACCAGAATCAATATCAATCTTGACCGGAATGCGCTGCACTATTTTTATAAAGTTACCGGTCGCGTTTTCAGCGGGAAACGTGCTGAACTTAGTACCCGAACCGAGTTGCATGCTGTCGACGTGCCCGCGCAGATTGAGTTTCGGATACATATCGATGGCGATGCGCACCTTCTGTCCGGGACGAACGCGAGTGAGTTGGTCCTCCTTGAAGTTGGCGGTGATCCAAACCTGCGGCGAAACCAGCGCCATGATTTGTTGGCCAACGCTTACATAGTCCCCCAGCTCGACGTTACGCTTAGTCACCCAGCCATCCTCGGACGCCCGCACCACCGTCCAGTCCAAATCAAGCTCGGCTTGGGCAACCTTTGCCTCCGCATCCCCTACGGCGCCCTGCTGCTGATTGACCTGTGCCTCGACCTGCGAGAGGCGAGCGGGTACGGCTCCGGCCTCGCGCACTTGCGCTTCGGCCGCGGCCAGCTGCGCCTGAGCCTGGCGGAGCGCCACGTTGGTAGCGTCCACCTCCTGCGCGGTCGTTGCCGTACCGCTCAACGTATGTTCGCGCCGCTCGTCGTTCTTCGCTTTGTCCAGAGCCGCGCGCGCACTGAGCAGCTGCGCTTGTGCCTGCGCCAGTTCCGCCGGAAAAGTGCGCTGCGAAACCAGCCGGCCATGCCGCTGTCCGGCCAACTGCGCGCGCGCAGTTGCAAGTTCTGCCTGCGCCTGATCGAGCTCCAGTTGGAAGGGGCGGGGATCCAGGTGGACCAGCGCATCCCCGGCATGCACAAATTGATTGTCGTCGATGTCTAGGGAGACGACAACGCCCGCCACGCGGGGCGCGACCGAGGCGGCGCGCCCGTCGACAAAGGCGTCATCCGAGCTGACCTCGTTTCGGGTGGCAAGCCAATAGACCAGCGCGCCGACGACGAGCACAGTCGCCGCGGCGATGATGACGCCCCTGATCCAGGGGCGTGCACGCTGTCGCCGCTGGGCATGCTCGGGATCCTCCGCCGGCTCGCGGGCGCCCGCTTCCTGATCGCTCATTTGCGCTCATCCAGTAAAGGTTGCGCCGCGATGTGGCGCTGAAGTAAGCGAACATATCCTACGAGCCCAAACATGAGAAGGTTCACCGGCTTTCGCAAACTGCTGCTACCGCAGGAGGGTGTCGCAAGGAGGCGCTACCACCTGATAGCCATTGTCTCTTTACCCGCTGCCGGCTAGCGCAGTACCCGCCACTGACGGCCCAGTCGCGCGTGCGTGCCAAGGACAGATCTCTCTGTCGATCTTTTCGAGCCGCGGACCGTTCTCGCCATACTCTTGCAATCCGCTGTCGCGGAACCCGGCCGCTGCATGAATCTCGTGGCACTGCAATGAATGACGAGACGAGTGCCGCGGCGCCGGGCAGCCGTTGAGGCGTTGACATCTCCCCGCTAGGTGACATCGCACGTGTTGCTGCGCCGCAACGTCGCAATCGCGCGCTGAAGGATGCCTACTGAGTTCAAGTGGCGGTGAGAGAGTCCGTCGCGGCGAGTCGAGCAGCCGGATACGGCGTAGGATCTTCTCGCCGACGAATCTGGGGGATTCAATTGGAGGCTGTATGGATAAATCGATGGCCAAGATACTGAAGCGACCGGATGGCCGCGCAGGGCGGGGGCTTGCAGTGAGACGGCTACTTCTACTGGCTCTTCTGCTGACCTGCGGGACTGCGGAGGCAGCGAAGTGGGTGTCGTTTGACAAGGATGCCAATGGCGCGAAGACAGACGTTGATGTCTCGAGCATTCGGATTGCGGGCCAGATTCGCCG
>JBAUYT010000130.1:0-21432 GCA_049584935.1 Steroidobacteraceae bacterium | reverse complement strand
GGCCCGGAGAATTCCGGGCCTGCTGCCTTCTGAACCAGGAATCCTGACTCCTATGGAGACTGGCAAACTGTCAGACCACGTCGCTCCGAAGCCTGGCGAGAATGTTGCCGATTTCCGCGCTCGCATCGCGCAGGATCAGGCCGAGGCCATCGAGAAACGCCAGCGCGAACTTGCCGAACAGACATCCGATGCCAATACGCCGTCGGCGCGCATCAGGATCTGGGAGCGCTTGCATCAGATTGCCTTGCCGCGCAATCCAGCTCACAGGGTGCTGAGCGTCATCGCCGCCAATACCGGTCTCAGCATCGAGCAGGTGCGTGCCGAACAAAGACAACGCACCTTGCCGACTGGCGAGCCCGAACGGTGAAGGTTCCCTCGCGCAAAGCGGTGAGTGCTGCCGCGCAACGCCGCAATGATCTGCAGGCCGACAGAGTCAAGGCAGCCACGGTGCGGGAAGTTTTCCCACAGGTCGGCGTCATACACGTGGACCTGGACTTCGGCGACAAAGCCGGACGGCCGCCTTCGCCGCAACGGCATTCGCTGTACCCGCCTGCACGCGCTTTCTTTCGATTCATCTGTCCCTGCGCCGATTGTGATGGTGACTTCGATCTCGGCGCGGCCGTAACCGAGTTGGTAAAAGCCGGCGCGCCGGCGAAGCGTGCCGCGGGTCGTTCGGTCACAGGACGCACCCTGTGCCAGGGTACCCACTGGCGCGACAGCACACACAGCGAAGCGTGCCGCATCGAGCTGAACTTTCGTGTCGTGGTCAGCTTTGGCTCCACGGTCGAACAGCCGGCGGAATCGGCGGCGTAGCGATTCAACGCTTCCGGCATTTTGCCGGCTGCGCCGCTTCGAGGTCGGCATCCGTCAGGGTTCTCAGGAACGCGAGCAAATCGTCGATGTCGGTCGACGACAGCGCCGGGATGTCACCCGGCCTTCGATCCAGTGGCGCCGTGCGGTCGACATTGCCGCGAAACCGCGCTGGCAGATCGTCATAGCTCTGTGCTCGCCCGTCCTCGCCTCGGCCATACCATCGCGTCGGCTGCAGATCGCGCCCGGCATAGAACTCCAGTACCTGGCGCAGGCTGTCGAACACGCCGTTGTGAAAGAACACGCAACGTACCGCGACGTTGCGCAGCGTCGGGGTGCGGAACATGCCGCAATATTCGGGTCTGTTCGCAAGATCGGCGCGCTCCGGTCCGCATAACCCCAGATCGTAGAAGGCGGCGTCGGCGTTTGCTGGAATCCGCCGGTTGCGCGGCACGCCGAGCGCGCTGAAGCCGAAGTCGGTGAATTGCGGGAAGGCTCCGCGCCGTATCTGGCTCGGGTGGCACTGGGCGCAATTGCCCTTGGCAGGATCAGTGAACAGCACGAGGCCTCGCTGTTCCTGTGGACTTAGCTGAACGCGCCCCCGGAGCCACTGGTCGTAGCGGCTGCTGTAGGGATAGAAGTCGGCGGCGCTCTGTTGAAAAACCTCGAGCGACAGCAGCACCGCCTTGAAGGCTGCCGCCGGGGTCGCAAACACGTCGCTGCCGAAGGTGTCGCGGAACGATGCCGCATAGGCCGCGCGCTCGATGCTGCCGACGATGGCCGCGGGACTGGCATTCGCCGTCTCGAAGGGCGACAACAGGGGCAACAACGCCTGGTCATGCGCGCTGCTCGCGCGTCCGTCCCAGGTGCGTCCGCCCACCGGCGCCTGATCGGCGCTGCCTTGCTCGCCTTCTTCATCGAGCGGCTGCTCGCTGAATGGGGGAACGTTCTGCGTATATCGCAACGATGGAATGGCGCGCAGCCCCGCATGGTCCAGACCGGCGCCGCCGTTTGCGACCGGCCGTGAATCGGCCGGCCCGTAGGCAAACCGTGGATCATGGCAGGTAGCGCAGGCCATTCGGCCGGACGCGGACAGTGCGGGGTCGAAGAATAACGCGCGCCCCAGAGCCGTCATTGCCGGTACACTGGGGGTCTTGCCGAAACTAGCCGCGTAAAAGGCGCTGGCCGCGGCAGCCGACGGCGCAGCCTGCGCAACAGGCGGAGGGGTCGTCACCGCGGCTGCGGCGGCGGGTCCTGCGGCTGCGGGTCCCGCGGCGGCCGGCAGAGTCACGGCCAGTGCCGACAACACCAGGACGACCAGGGCAGAACGGACGGCGGTCATGCGCAGCAGCAGCGTGGGTAGTGGCTGCTGACAACGAGGACTAGCAATGAGTCACCCTGCATTCAAGGTTGCGCGCCTGTCGAACATTCTGCTCGGGGTGCCGCTCCTGCTGATCGCCTGCGCCGCCCCCGAGCGTAGCTCGCCGCAGCACGATGCGGCGCTGCGTGGCGACATCCGCACGGTGGTGGTCATCTACGCAGAGAATCGCAGTTTTGACAATCTGTTCGGGAATTACCCCGGCGCCAACGGCATCCCATCCGAGGGCCAGGGATTTCCGCAAAGAGATCGCGATGCCGCGTCCAGCATTCTGCCGAAATTGCCGCAAACCTGGGGTGGCGTCACCGAGCCGGGCCAGGACGTTACGATTACGCAGGCGCAGAGCGACAATCTGCCAAATTCGCCGTACGCGCTCGGTGCCGTCTATCCCGGGCTGACCAGCAGCACCGTTACGCGGGATCTGTACCATCTGTTCTTCGAGGACCAGATGCAGATCGATGGCGGGCGCAATGACAAGTTTGCCGCGTGGGGAGATTCGGGCGGTCTGACCCTGGGGCACTTCGATTACAGCGGCAGCCAGCTCTGGCAGATAGCGCGTCACGGCGTGCTGGCGGACAACTTCTTCCAGGGAGCCTTCGGCGGCTCGTTCCTGAACCATCAGTACCTGATCTGCGCGTGTGCCCCGAGTTATTCGGATGCCGACAAGCTCAAAGCGATGCCTCCGGTCGCGGTGCTGGATGATGCCGCGGTGGTGAAGCCGCAGCTGAAGCTCAAGCCGCTCTGTCCTACCGGAACGGCCCAGGGGCGGCAGTCGAGTTGCTCTCAGGCTTCGGCGCTCGATGGCCCGCCGACCTTCGAAGTGGGCAATGACGCATTGGCGCCGAGGGATTATTTTGGGCCGGGTGACGGCTACCGGGCCGTCAATACCATGGCGCCGCCGTATCAGCCCAGCTGGATTGCGCCTGCAAAGGATGACGAGCGGCACCTCTACGCCGATCCGCGCGCACGCGCGGTGCTGATGCCGCAGACGACCCCGACCATCGGCGATCTGCTGACGGAAAGACGCGTGTCCTGGGCCTGGTACAGTGGCGCGTGGCGACAGGCCGTGGCAGCCACCACGGCCGAGCGCTACTCGCAGCCGCCGGAGCCGACCAGTACCCTCCCGCCGCCGGTGGCGCCGACCTTTCAGTACCACCACCAGCCGTTCAACTACTACCGCACGTTCGATCCGGGCACGACCGTGGGCAGCGCGGCGCGCGCAGCCCACCTCAAGGATTACCAGGACCTGCTCGGAGACATCTCTGCCGGCCGATTGCCGCAGGTGGTGTTTTACAAGCCCGAGGGCGATTTGAACCAACATCCGGGCTATTCGGATGTCGCAAATTTCGATGCGCACGTTGCCGATCTGCTGGCACGGCTGCAATCCAGTCCGCAGTACGCGCACATGCTCATCATCATCACCTATGACGAGTTCGGCGGGCAATGGGATCACGTGGCTCCGCCCAGGGGTGATCTGCTGGGGCCGGGAACACGGATTCCGGCGATATTGGTATCGCCCTACGCGCGAGCGGGTAGTGTCGATCACACGGCCTACGATACGGGCTCGATCCTGCGGCTGCTCACGCGCCTGTTCGAGCTGCCGACATTGGCCGGCTTGCGCCAGCGGGACCAGGCGCTACGCGCACATGGCCAGCCGCCGATGGGCGATCTGACCGCGGCGCTGGACCTGCACGCGCGCTAGCCGCTCCTGGGCCAGGTCTCCCGCGCCGAGCCGCTTGAGTGCGTTCCAGTATTCGTAAGATTGCGAGATGGAAGCGCTGCGAATCATACGGGCGACCCTCGCTCGTTGTTTGCGCTCAACGCGCGTTGGGCAGCAGCCCGCTCTCGACCAGTACCGGCGGGTGGCGATGATGCGTTGCCTGCTCCCATGCGTACGCGTAGCCGAGCAGATCGCCGTCGCGAAATGGCCGCGCCGAAAATTCCATGCCGAACGGCAGTCCGCTGTCGTAGAAGCCGCCGACCACCACGATGGCGGGTACTCCCAGCATATTGACCCAGCTGGTCGCCGAATGCGGCCCCTCGCTCAGTCGGCCGTCCTGGGCCATCGTCTCGTCAACCGGCGGCATCTGAATTGCGGGATAGACATAGCCATCCAGCTGCAGCCGGTCCATCGTTTCGAGGTAGGCCTGCAGGGTGCGGCGGCGCGGCTCGAAGAAGTTGCTGCGGGCGTCCGGATCGGTCTCGAGGATGCGCTGGCTGATGCGGATGTCGCCGAATTCCGAGTTCGAGGGTTCCGTCCCTACGATCGGCGCGCCGAGCGGCGCACCCATGACGGTTTCGTATTCGGCGGACGAATGATATTGGGGCGGACCGTATTCCTTCAGAAACAGGTCGGTGCCCTCGCGCACGTAGGCGTAAGTGCTGATACGGGCCGCGCTGTGCGCAAAGCTCGCCGGCAGCACCGAGTCGTCGATGACGACTGTGGCTCCCAGCGCACGCAGTTCCCCGACTGCCTTCATGAAGGCGGCGCGCGTGCGCGGATCCAGCGCCACGGCCGCATCCGCCGCCTGCTTGTTCGCTGCCACCTCCGTCACCGCCGCCGGGGTGCCATGGAATGGCACCCCCAGCCCATCGAGAACGAAGGCGGGGACACCGAAACGTTTGCCCTTCAGCGCATCCGCCTTGAGGTATTGCGTGTAAGGGGCAGGCTGCGCCTTGGCCGCCGAGCCCCGCGTGACCGGATCGAGCGGGTCCTCGCCCGCCATGACCCCCAGTGCCACCGCCGCATCGGCGACGGTTCGGGCTATGGGACCGGTGTTGTCGAGCAGCCAGTCGAGCGGTGCGATACCGGCGATGCTGACCAGGCCGCGTGTCGGGAACACGCCGATGAGGCCACTGGTCGCCGACGGCATGCGGATGGAATTGCCCGTGTCCGTACCGTTACCGAGCAGAGCCAGGTTGGCGGTCACCGCCGTGACTGTTCCGCCTGACGAGCCGCCCGGAGAGAAGCGCACATCGTAGGCATTACCGGTCCGGCCGAAGGAGCTGCTGCGATTGGTATCGGCGTTGGCGAAATCCGGCATGTTGGTGTGACCGAGAATGATGGCGCCTGCCGCGCGCAGCCGGGCCACGATGGTCGCGTCGCGGGGTGCCCTGAGTTCGTGGCCTGGGACCACGTAACCTTCCCAACCGTCGGTCGTCACCTTGCCTTCGATGCTGGTGTTGGCCTTGATGACGATCGGTACGCCCCAGAGGGGACCGTGCACGGCCGAAGCGGCTTCGGCATCCTCGCGCGCGGCGAGGGCGTGCGCGTCGGCATCGAACACCTGCTCGAGCGGCCGGTAAACGCCGTTGTAGCGCGCTATCCGCGCCAGGTACCAGTCGACCACCTGGGATACCGTGTAGCGGTGCTGCGCATAGAACGAGTGCAGCCGCTCCACGGTCACTTCCATCAGATCGCGGTCCATGTCTGCCGCAGATTTTGCCGGGGACTTGGCCTCGGCCGTCAGGGTCACACTGGCGGCGACGAGCGTGACCAGAAGCTCGACTAATCGGCGCTTGCGCACGGCGGGCTCTTATTCGCGTTCTTGCGGATCGATGCGATCCGATGGCACCGCACGATACTTGATATCCGGGGCCGACTTCAAACTCCCTCAGGATCTTTCCGCGAGCTCGATCAGTGGCAGCAGCGGGCCGACATACTTCTCGTAGTTATGCCAACGACCGGCCGAGGAGCTATTGAGCTTCTGCCGTACCTGCCATTTGCTCAGCGTGATGACGACGCGGTCGGTCTGGTGGAAGTCGAGCACCTTCGGATCCCAGGGCAGCCCGAGGAATTCGAGCATGCGGCGGCTCCAGCGCTCCGGGTCTGCGATCAGCGCCTCATACGGTACCTCCAGGTACGCTGAAGCCGGTAGAACCGCGCGCCAGTGCGCCGTGAGGCGCAGGTATTCACCGTAATAGTGCAGCAGATCGTCGAGGTCGTTGGCGTAGGGATGCTGATGCGAGAGGTACTGGAAGTAGATGGAGAGGCAGGTGTCGATGGGGTGGCGGCGTACGTGGATGAACCGCGCCTGCGGCAATGCCGCATGTATCAGGCCCAGGGCCGTAAAATGGAATCCCTTGTCCACGACGCGCCCGGCATCGGCAGATACGGCCGCAAGGCGCTGCAGATATTCCGCGGCCATGCCGGGGATCAGACCGGCCGCGGTCTGGCTGCCAAAGCCGGCCGCCTCGAACGCGTTCAAGGCGGTCTGCCAGAAACTGAGCTCGCCGGCGCCCCCGACCTGCGCGTGTGAGGCCAGGATCTGCTCGCACAGGGAGGTGCCGGATCTGGGCATGCCGACGATGAAGACCGGTCGCTCGGTTGATTGGCCGAAGGCCTGCAGCCGATGGAGCCTCGCCGGATCGAATGTGCCGATGATGCGGCTGACTCGCGCAGTCCGGTTGGCCCTGTCGTAACGCACCCCGTAATGCTTACTGAGCTCGTTTGCCTGGCGATACTCGGTGAATGCGGCGTCGTATTGCTGCACATCATCGTGATACTTGCCGAGGGCATAGCGCAGCGTTATTTCGTGACGCAGCGGCAACGGTGCCGCCAGCAGACGCTCGACGGCCGTGCGCCAGGCGTCATCATTGATCGTCATCCTGCGATTGGCCGCAACGCTGTAGTAGCCGAATGGAAAGGCTGCGTCGATTCCGATCGCGCGCTGGAACAGCTCCTCGGCGGCTGCGAACTGGCCGCGATCGGCGCACAACTCCCCCATCAGGGACAGAGCAGGAACGCAGTCCGGATCAATCTCGAGCGCTGCGCGACAGTGGGTTTCGGCCTCGGCTTCGCGGCGCAGCATGCGCAGCGTGGAACCCAGTCCCGTAAGCGCAATCACGTTGCGGGGCTCGAGGTCCAGCGCCCGTCTATAACAACTCGCGGCTTCATCGAAGCGGCGAAACTCGAATTGCAGATCGCCGAGGTTGCAGAGGCTTTCGGTGCGGGCTGGCGCAAGCTCGATGGCTCGCGCCAGCAGCGCCGCCGCTTCGCCGCGCTGTCCCAGTTCTGGCAGCAGTAGCGCCAGGTTGTTTAGCGCCTCGACATAGTCGGGCTTCAAGGCCAGGGCCTGCTGGTAACTCGCAACTGCCTCGCTACGCCGGCCGAGGCCGGACAGCGCCAAACCGAGATTGTTGTGTGCCACGCATTGTTGCGGATCAAGTTCGATGGCGCGGCGGCTGCTGGCGAGAGCTTCCTGCAGCAGTCCCAACTGGCGCTGCGCATTGGCGAGATTGCATTGAATGTCAGCATCGTTGGGCTTGAGCCCGAGGGCGAGCTGGTAGGCGCCGGCTGCCGCGTCGCGCTCACCGAGCGTCAGGTGTGCATTGCCGAGGTTGTTGTGCGCCTCGGCAGACTGCGGGTTGTGCTGCAGCGCCCGCCGGTATAGCGCCACCGACTCGCGCGCCTGGCCGATGCCTAACAGCGCGTTGGCCGTGGCAAGCAGCAGCTCTTCGTTGTTCGGTTGCAGCTCGAGTGCCCGGCGCAGGCACGGCAGAGCCGTGCCCCATTGCCCGCAATCGCACAAATAGGTACCGAGGTTGCCCTGCGCCTCGGCATCGTCCGGCGCCAGCTCGCTGGCCCTGCGAAGAGCCGGCAGCGCGTCCTTTTCCTGCCGCATCTGCGCAACGCTCAGGATCTTCCACAGCATCGCAACCTGCGGGTGCGCGCCGAGCAGCTCCCGGGCCCGCTGTTCGGCAATCTGCAGCTGCCCGCCATTTACGAGCGCAACCAGCGCGCCGATTGCCGCCGCGTCCAGCACGGCCGCGGTCGTCGAGGTCGTCTTGGCCAGCGTTGGCTCCGATGATAACCGGCCGCAGCAGAGCTTGAATTTCCGCCCGCTGCCGCACGGGCAGGCATCGTTTCTACCGGCCACGCATGCTACTCAACCAGCCTCCGGGACCCGATAACGCGTCAGCGCATCGCCGAGGGCGTCCCGGAGCGGCACCAGCCACGCTTCGTAGTTCTTCCACTGATCGATGCCTTCGCGCGATAGGGGCCGGCGAACCTGCTCCGAGCTGGCGGTCCGCACACTGCGCGCGGTGGTGTGAAAGTCCACGCACTGGGGTTCGAACTCGAGTCCGCAGAATGCGAGGATGCGGCTGACGCTCCCTGGCAGGTCGGCGACGACGTCTTCGTGTTGCACGCGCAGGATGCGACCCGGCAGCACGCGGTCCCAGTGCTCCATCAGTTCCAGGTAGATCCGATAGTAACGTGCGATGTCATCGAAGCTGTAGGTGAACTCCTGTCCCTGCGCAAACAGCTGCTTCAGGTTGCTGAAGCAGCAGGCCATCGGCTCGCGGCGCGCGTCGATGATGCGGGCGTTGGGCAGCATCAGGTGGATCAAACCGATGTGCCGCATGTTGTTGGGCATTTTGTCGATGAAATGGGGCTTGTCGGTGCGGTAGATCCGGGTGGTATCGAGATATTCCCGTCCGAGATCGGCGAATTCCCCGGCACTCATCTCGGCAAGGATGCCCGGATAGCGCGGATTGGACGGATCCGGGTCGCGCCCTCGCAGCCGGCGCGCCAGCTGTGGAATATGAACCAGCTCGTAGGTACCCTCGACCTTGGAATGCGACGCCAGGATCTGCTCGATCAGCGTCGATCCCGAGCGCGGCAGGCCGACGATGAAAATTGGATCGGCATCCGGTGTGCCCCAGCCGCGACGAGCCTCAAAGAAGGCGGTCGTGCAGACCTCAATCTGCCGCCGCGCGTCCTTCTCGATGATCTCCCCCTGATACCTGCTTTCCCCGCGCTTGAGTTCGTTGCCGCGCGCGTAGAACAGAAACGACTCCTCGTACGCGCCACGGTCCTCCAGTGCCTTGCCGAGCGCGAAACACAGGTGATAGCGGTCAGTCGGCGCCGTCGTGGCGGCCGCTTCGGCGGCACGCATGCGCTCGAGTTCCTCATCGGTAAACCGGTAGGTCTTGAGATTGGCGAGGCTCCAATAGGCGTCGCCAAATGCGGGCCGGGCTGCCGCAGCGCGGCGATAGGAATCGACCGCGTCCTGCGAGCTGCCGAGCGTCTTCTGCGCATGCGCAATCGACAGGTGCACGTCGGCGTCCTCACCGGTTCCCAACAGCAGCGATCGATACAGCTCGACAGCGCGCGCGTGCTCGCCGATGCCGACGGAATTGAACGCATCGAGCGTTCGCAGCTCGCGGCTGTCCGGTTCGTCCGCCAGCAGGATGGCGAGCTGCCGGCGGGCTTCGGCGTGCTTGTGCAGTTCGATCAGTACGCTGATGTAATCCTGCCGCGCAGCGCGATAGCCGGGGTTGAGATCGAGCACGCCTGACAGCAGCAGTTCGGCATCGTCGAACACCTGGCGCGCCATGCCGATCCGCGCCAGCAGCCGCATTGCCTCGATCTGGTGACCGTGCGCCAGCAGATAGCTGCGCACCAGCGGCTCGGCGGCGTCGAGGTCCCCGTCCGAGTAGAGGCCGGACGCGGTGAGGATCTCTGGCGGCAGGCTCTGCAGCCTGGCGACCTGCGCTGCCGCGTCTGCGGCCTGCGCTGGCGAACCGTTTAGCCGATGCAGACTCTTGAGCATGCGCCAGGCTCCGAGCAGCGCTGGATTGCGCTGCACTGCCCGGCTGAAAGAGGCAACGGCCTCGGGCGCCTGCTTGAGCTCGACGTAGCAGCGACCGCGCTCCTCGTGCAGGCGGCTGAACTGCGGATACAGCTGCTCGAGTGTTTCGAGCGTGGCCAGGGCCTCGGGAATGCGCTGCAGGCAGCGCTGCGCGATGGCCTTAAACAGCAGCAGTTCGCGATGGCGTGGGTATTCGGCCAGCAGCGTCTGGGTCGATGCCAGCACCTGCGGAAATTGTCGTTGACGCAGTGCCGTCCGCAGCCGCGGCAAATCTATTGCGGGCGGCACAAGCGGCGGCGCTATGTCCGTGATTTCCATGCTGGCTGCGAAAAAAAGAGCGGATCTCATGATCCGCCCTTGATTCTACTCTACGAGTCCCGGCGGCACGGTCACCGCCCACCCGCTCGTATCTCAGCCTCCGGGGATCAGAACTTGTAGCCGATCTGGAACGTTACCACTCGCGGGCGCAGCGGTACCTCCGACGCGATGTACTGCCCGGATGAGATCACCTGGGCCGCGTCTGAATTGGTCAGGTTGCTGCCACTGATCTGCGCGGTCCAATTGTCCTTGCCCACGCCGATTGCCGCATCGAAAGTCGTGTATCCGGGCATGCGGAACAGTTCGAGCGTGGTGGTTGCCGGCCCGAAGCCGCCCGGCGGGTAATTGGCCGGCTGGTTGTTCATGGCCCCGATGTAGTTGGCGCCGAACGAGATGAACGGCTTGTAATCGGCGGCATGGAAGTCATAGCGGGCCCGCACGTTGTACTCGAACGGCGGCGAGTACGCTGCCCGCGAATCGATCTGCCCGAACGGATTGGTGTAGGGAGCGCTGTTGATCTGCGTGATGCAGGTCCCGATCGGGGTCGGGTTGGTAGCCTTGGGGCGGTTGCTGAGCAGGCAGGGCGAGGTCGTCTGGCTGGAGCTGTTCCAGGAGCCGGATCCCTGCACCGTGAGCTCGTCGGTGACGCGGCCCACGAATTGCAACTCGAATCCCTTGATTTCGTAGCTCGGACCATTGGTCACGAAGGTGGTGTTGCCCAGGTGGACCGGATCGAAGAACACGAACTGCACATTGTTCCAGTGCATGATGTAAGCGGAGGCGTTCAACTGCAGCCGGTGATCCAGCAGCTCGCTCTTGAGGCCGATCTCGTTATTGACCAGGTCATCCGAGTTGTAGCCGGCCGGCTTGTTGTACTGCTTGGTCGAACCCACGCCCGCGGTATACGGTGCCTCGCCGGTCAGCGAGACCACGCCGCTCAGCGAGGTCGCCGTACGGTTGAAGCCGCCTGGGCGGAAACCCTGTGACCAGGTGTAGTAAGCCATCAGATCCGGCGTGATGTGCCAGGTCAGGTTGCCGCGACTCCTGAAGCCGTTTTCCTGCTTCTTCAGGTTGATGCCGAAGCCGCAGGCTCCGGCCGCGATGCAGGCGCCATTGGGGTGGTTGAGATTCAGCGGGCTGCTGCTCTCGGTGTAGAACTCCGAGCCTTCTTCGAACTCATCGTAGTGGAACCACCGCGTACCGGCGGTGACCGTCAGTACCTTGGGGATGATGTCGAAATCGGCCGAGCCAAACAGTGCGAACTGCCGGTAGCCACGCATGACGTCCTCGCCGAACGCCGTGTCCGAATTGAGCCGCAGGCCGGGATCATTCGCAAAGAATCCGGGCACGGGTCCAACCGCCGACAGGCAGTCCGGGCCGCCGGCCAGCGAGGTGGCCAGGTTGGCCGGACTGCATTGCGGCGGCGGCAGGTAGTTGAAATTCATCACGTCGTAGATCTTGAAGTTCTCATAGAACGCGCCGACCAGGCCGCGCAGGCGCCAGTCGTCCGGCGTGCTGACCCGCAATTCCTGGCTCAAGTGCGTATTGCGCGTGGTGTCATTCCAGTCTCCCACCGGTGCATAGCAGGTGGTCGGCTTGGCGGAGCGGAAGTAGGCGTAGCGTGCTCCGGCGCCGGTGCAGTCATAGTTCGAGCCCACCGCACTGCGCAGGTAGTTCGAATAATCGCCCTGCTGTTGCATATGACGGTCCAGGTAGCTGCCGGTATAGACCGCCTTGAGGGGGCCCAGCATACCGGTCAGTGTCCAGGAGGTACTCTCGTACTTATCCTTGTCGTAGGCGGGTGTAAATGCCGTGATCTGATAGGGCTGGAGTACCTTGCCGTTGGGATCTTCCGGGTAGTCGTAGAAATACCCGTCCGCTTCCATGCTCTGGTAGTTTTCCTGGACCAGGAAATCCCAATCTTCATTGATTTTCCACAGCGCCGAAAAACGCAGACCGCCGACATCCACCGGATTCAGGTTCGAACCCACCAACGCGGCGTTGTTGGCCGCCGGCGTGGCATTGACGCCCTTCGCCGGGTCGGCAGCTACCGAGATCGTGCCCGGGACGTTGGAGATGTAGCCGCCGCGGCGATCCGTGAACACCGAGGCTCGTACGGCCAATACGTCCGGAATGATCGGCAGGTTGATGGTGGCATTGGCCATGAAGCTCGGATCGCCACCCGAGGTGTAGCCGTAACCGGCGTTGGCATCGCCCTCGGTGACGTCGAGCTTGGGCTTGTTGGTAAGGTAGCGGATCGCTCCTGCCTGAGCACCACCGCCGAACAGCGTGCCCTGCGGTCCCTCCAGCACCTCGACCCGCTCGATGTCGATCAGATAGGGATCGTTGTTACGGCCCGGGAACTGCATCGACTGGTCATCGAGATATAGCGCCACGTTCGGAAACGGAGAGGTGGTGGATTGCGACTGGTTCGGCGCGCCGCCGGCACTCAGACCGCGCATGAATATGTTGCCCTGGCCGGGGCCGTTGCTGGCGAAGGTGACATTGGGCGTGTAGCGCAGGATGTCCTCGGTGGTCTGCAGGTTGAGATCCTGCAGCTGGGTACCGGTGATGGCCTGGACCGTAATGGGTACGTTCTCGAGCGATTCGCTACGTCGTTCTGCGGTGACCACGATTTCCGGGATTGCGCCGGAATCGGTGGCATCGGAATCGGCGGCCGCGTGCGCCACACCAATTGCGCCAACACTCAGCGTGCCCAACGCAGAACCGCTGAGGATCGTGGCGATGGCATGTCGCAATTTGAAATTCGAATTCATGGCTGTAGACCTTCCCTAAATCGTTTTATCGGGCCGCTACCAAAAGCGTTATGGGCTTGTTGACAATATGCAACAACCGCCACCGCTTCGCCACGTCCGACACGTACTGTTTCTAATGGATCCCTTTCATCAGAGGACATTGCAGCCTGTCCCCGCCGGGCTTGGCCTGTAACCGACCGGCTCTTTCCAGCATAACGATCATATGATGACCGTTGGATTACAGCCATAGCCGGCGAGGGTTTTCGCAGCAGCCGAGCGCATCCATGGCCGGGCCCGAGCCCAGCCGGGCTTGCTATTGGCATATAAGCGACATTCGTCTGTGCGCTTTGCGACATGCCCCCGATTCGACCCAGGACTGACTCCCGCCGCGCTACTTGCCCATCTTGTAGGTGGCCTGCAGAAAGAACTCACGGCCGTAGACGTTGTAGTCGAATACGTTGTAGGGCTGGTTGAGGATTCCGAACTGGCTGTGGTCTGCCGGTGGCATGGCATTGAAGGCATTGTTGACCGCCACGCTGAGTTCCAGGATCGGAATCGGCCGGTAGCGCACGCTAAAATCGGCCAATGTCCACGGCGCGATATCGCCGGCGCCGGGGAGGCCGTAACCCTCGGGAATTTCCTGCGCGATGTAGTTGGCCGTCTTGCCGTAGCGCTCGACGTAAGCCGTCACGCTGACCGGACCCTTCCTCCAGGTCAGCTCCGCATTGGCTTTGGTCTTGAACTCGGTGCTATAGAACGGATCGTCGAGATAGTTGAGCAGCGGATCCCCGGGAAATTGCTGGAAGTAGTGCTGCAACATGTCGGTCCAGGACGCATCCAGGCCAATCTGGCCAATGCCGCCCAGGTCGAACGAATACGCCAGTTCAGCTACCAGCGTGGTCAGATTCTCCTTGGAGACGTTCTGCTTGGGGGTATAGACCGAGATCAGCGCGCCCGAGGAGTCGCGCGTGACATCCGCCAGCGCGGCCACGCAGGTCGGTGAACTGATATTCAGTGTGCCCTCGCGGCAGGCGGCCTCGGTCTCCAGCAGCTTGTTGGCATCGGCCGAGGCCACCTCGTTCTGGATCTGGTACCTGATGAAGTCGACCGTCAGCGACAGCTTGTCGACCGGCGTGATGATGGTGCCGAGATCCCAGACCTTGGCGGTGATCGGTTGTAGCTTGGTGTTGCCCGAGGTGCTGCCGAACACCGATTCCAGGAACTGCGGGCAGTTGCCGACGGTCGCTGGTGTGTAGCCGTTCTTGTAGCAGGTGTAGTAGTCGGTCAGGCTCTGGTAGTAGCCGCTGACCCCCTGGAATTCGTCGGCCAGCGTCGGCGCCTTGAACGCGGTGCCGTAGCGGCCGCGCAGCAGCAGCTGTCGAACTGGCTGGAATTCGAGACTCAGGTTGTAAGTGGCCTTGTCGACGTTGTCGCCCTCGACGCGATAGTCGTCATAGCGGCCCGAGATATCGGCCTTGAGCATCGGCAGAATCGGCAGCTGCATTTCGGCGGTGCCGGCATAGCGCGAGCGGTGTCCCGAGCCGGCCGTGGAGGTGTAGCCGAATGTGCCGCCGTCCAGAAAGCGCGGGTCGGGTACGTAGTTCCAGCCCTGGGCACCGCCCTCGGCCTGCAGCGCCAAGCCGGCGTTGCCGCCCGGCAGGGCAAACAGCGCACGGTTGGTGATCTGGGCCCGCGCCATGCTCTCCTCAGTGTACGAGTAGGCCGGAACGTTGGCGCTGAAGCTGCTGTACTGCGCCGGCGTAATGGGCTTGTAGAAATTGGCGTAGTTGGGCTGGTACTCGTAGGCTCCTAGCGTCGGGTCGAAGCCGAGCTGTGGCCCGTAGATATTCGAGAAGAACGCTTCGATCGGCTGCGTCAGGAACAGATGGGTCTCCTCGGTCAGCTTGTTGTCGGTCCAGGTCATGTCGGCCAGCCAGCGCCAGTTGCTGAGCAAAGACCCCTTGATTCCGAGCGTGCCTCGAAGCGAGTTATTGGTGTTCTTGTCGAAGGTGTCGTTGAGCCCGCCCGATTCCTCGGGCGAGAACAAATGCTGCAGGTTCAGGTAGTCGGCGCCGAGCCGCGGATCCTCAAAGTAGGCCAGCGGGCTGCTGCTGTCCTCATCGGTGCTGACGCCGCTGGGACCGATACTGAAGCGCACCACGTCGTGGCTCAGCAGCGTCTCGCCGTAGATCTGCGTGGAATCGTTGATGTCGTAGGTGGAATGCACGTAGAACTGCACCTGCTCGTCGCCATTTTGCGTGGTGAAGGCGCCGTCGTAGAAGGTGCCGCAGTACTGACCGTGGTCGGCGCGCGTGTAGAGATGCGTGGTGCCACCCCATTGCGACGAGACGTTGGCGCAGTTGGCGGGATCTTCGAAGTAGTAGGTGTTGCCGTTGGCCTGTCCGAATATTCCGTAGATGAGGTAGTCGCGCTCGGCGGTCTGCGGTGTCGAACCCTGGTTGTAATACTGCTGGGTGAGGTCGCGCTGGTAACCCCAGATGGGATTGCTGTTCTCGTACTGCAGGCCGCCGACGATGTTGAAATTGCCCAGCGAAAAGCCGTCGGCGATGGCGATGCGCCGGTCGGCGCCGCCGCCGTCGTCATAGAAGCCGTAACGGCCGTCGATCATGAGGCCGTCCATGTGAGTTTTCATGACGATATTGACCACGCCCGCGATGGCGTCGGAGCCATAGATGGAGGATTGCGCGCCCGGCAGGATGTCGACGTGATCGATCATCACCGTGGGTATGCCGGAGATGCTGGTGAAGGACTCGCTGCCGTTGTAGAGCGCCGGATAGTTGGCCACCGGCAGGCCGTTGATCAGGTACTTGGTGTACGACGGATCCAGTCCAAAGAAGCTGACGACCTTGGCGCCCTGGGTGAAGCCGCCGCTGTACTGGGCGTTCTGAACATTGCCGGTCGAGTACGACAGGCGCTGAATGGCCTCGGCCACGTCGGCAAAGCCGCGATTCTGGATGTCTTCGCTGGTGATGGTCGCGACCGGGGTGAAGGTCTGAATCTGCGCCGAGGGGATCAGCGAGCCGGTGACCACCACTTCCTGGAGCACGTTGGTGTCGGAGCCGGCGGTGTCGGCGCTGCGCGCCGGATGCGACGGCAGCGCGCACAGCAGCCCGATTGCACCGGCCAGCGCGGGAATATGTCTATCGAACACACCGATGCCGCAAACGCATGTGCCCATGAAGTTCTCCAGATGTCGAGACCGGAACCCTCTCGGCGCGAGCGGCGCTGGATGGCTCTCTATTTAGGTGCAGGGCGGATCGGGCTTAGAATCGTGCCACGCCGCCTGTCATCCGAATGAAATATATAACAGTCCTTTGTGTGCGATAAAGCGCTCGGGGTCCGCTGTACGGCGGCGTTGACAGGAGCGGCGGATGACGGTTTGACCTCTCCGCCGGTGATGGGGACGCATGAGCGACGGATTAGATGTAAGCGCGACCGAGGTAGGCGGCCCGTGGGATCGTCGCGCGCCGTCATCGCTGGGCGCTCGCCAGCTGTTGACCGTGGTGCTGCTGTTCGGCGGCTATTCAGCCTGCTATTTCTGCCGGGCGGACCTGGCGGTGGCTTCGCCGCTGCTGATCGAGGAACTCGGCCGGCGCGGCGTCAGCCACGCGGATGCGCTGATTCACATCGGCCAGATCGCATCGCTCGGCGTGTTTGCCTACGCCATCGGCAAGCTGTTCCTGACGGGACTCGGCGATTTCTGGGGTGGTCGACCCAACTTCCTGATCGGGCTGGGAGGCGCCACCGTGTTCACGCTGCTGTTCACCGTCGGTGGTGCGCTACCGATATTCACCATCGCCTGGCTCGGCAACCGCCTGACGCAGTCGATTGCCTGGGCCGGAATGCTCAAAGTGTCCTCGAGGTGGTTCGATTTCACTTCGCACGGCACGGTGATCGGTGTGCTCAGCATCAGCTACCTGGTCGGCGATGCGGTTGCGCGCCAATGGATGGGCGCACTGATCGGACTCGGCTATGGCTGGCGCGCCATGTTCTACCTGGCTGCGGCCGTGGCGGGGTTCTTCCTGGTGGCCAACTACTTGTTGTTGCGGGAATCGCGTGCAGAGCTCGGTTATCGCGAGGCGGCAGTCAATCCACAGAACGTTTACGGCGACGGCTCGTCGAAGCCGGCGAATTTCGCGGCGTTGGTGCTGCCGCTGTTCAGGAGTCGCGCCTTCCTCATGATCTGCCTGCTGTCGCTCGGCTGCACCATCGTGCGCGAGACCTTCAACGACTGGATCCCCGTCTACCTGCGCGACTTCTTCGGCTACAGCATGGGCGGCGCGGCCAGTGCCAGTGCGGTGTTCCCGGCGGTCGGAGCGGTGTCCGTGATCCTCGCCGGCTGGCTCAGCGACCGGCTGGGGGCCAATAGTCGCCCGGTGGTCATGGCCGTGGGGCTGACCGCCACGGCGGCGGCACTGGCGCTGCTCGGAGTGCTGCGGCCGAGCGGCGGCAGTCCCCTGTTGCCGCTGGTTGCCATCGGCACCACCGCCCTGTGCCTCATAGGTCCTTATTCCTATCTCGGTGGCGCACTGGCCTGCGATTTTGGCGGCAAGCAGGGGACTGCCCAGTCCTCCGGTATCATCGATGGCGTGGGATATCTCGGTTCCGTCCTCGGCGGAGTCACTGTGGCGCGTGCCTCGGTAGCTTTTGGCTGGGGAGGCGTGTTCCTGGCTCTGGCGGTCATCAGCCTCGCGGCAGCCGCCGGCGCCGTCTACCTGCATCATCTGACCGTCCGTACCCCACGGTCGGGATCCGCGCCGTCGTGACGCCGGCCGCCGTCTCGGCTGCAGTCCGCCCGGGGCAGGAGGCGCTGCTGGTGCAATGGGAGGATGGCACGCAGGTCGAGTACGCCAGCGTCTGGCTGCGCGATAATCTGCCCGAGGACCGGGATTCGTTCAGCGGCCAGCGCCTCATCGACGTGGCCGATCTTCCCGTCGATCCCCGCATCCAGGCTGCCTCGGTCCTCGACGGGCGCGTTCAGATCACCTGGGCGGGGGAATCGCTGGTTTCAAGCTTTGCGCCGGAGTGGCTGTACGCGCATTCCCGCGCCCAGGCAGCTGCGAGCGCGCCGGCCGCGCGCCCGTGGCTCGAGGGCGCCCGGCTCGATGCGCGGCGCGACTTTGCCTGGGAGCCGCTGCGCTCGATCGCAGTCGACCCGCATGCGCGCCTGACGTGGCTGACGCGACTGCTCGCCGATGGCATCGCCTTCCTGAGCGAGGTGCCATGCGTGGAATCAGGGATCATCGACACGATGGTGCACATCGGCCGTATCGCCGAAACCAACTATGGCCTGGTATTCGACGTCAAAGCGGTACCACAGCCCGAGAATCTCGCTTATTCCGATCGGGGTCTGGGGCTGCACACGGACAATCCCTACCGCGAACCGGTGCCAGGATTCCAGGCGCTGCACACGCTGCTCGCCGCGCCCGATGGCGGCGACAGCCTGTTTGCGGACGGCTTCGCGCTGGCCGCAGAGCTGCAGCGCCTCGATGCCGGGGCTTTCGCCACACTGACCTGCACGCCGGTGCCGTTCCGGTACCGCTCCCAGACTGCGGATCTGGCCGCGGAGCGGGCTCTGATAGCCCTCGACTGTTCCGGCGCGGTAGCAGCGGTGCATTACAACAGCCGCTCGATTGCGCCGCTGATGCTGCCGGCGGCGGATTGCCGGGCGTTCTACCGCGCCTACCGGCGGTTCGCGAACCTGCTGCGACAGCCGCAGTTCCAGCTCGCCACGCGCCTCGGTGACGGCGAGCTCGTGCTTTTCGACAACCAGCGTGTGCTGCACGGCCGTACCGGGTTCGCATCGGCGCGGCATCCGCGCCATCTGCGCGGCTGCTATCTGTCGAGGGACAGCGTTTACAGCCAGCAGGCGCTGCTGCAGCGGCAGCTCGCCGCAGGAGAGGCGTCTTGAAGCTGATCGATGAGTTGTCCGCAATCTACCGCAGCCGCGGCGACGGCGCCTATTTCGGCGAGCCCGTTACCGTGACCGAGCACTGCCTGCAGGCCGCCCACTTCGCCACACTCGCGGCTGTGCCCGAGTCGCTGATCGTCGCGGCGCTGCTGCACGACATCGGTCACCTGGTCGAGGCGGTGCCGGACGATATCGCCGACTGGACCGAGGATGCCCGGCACGAGCTGGTGGGCAGCCGCTGGCTGGCACGGCACTTCGGGCCGGCGGTGTCCGAGCCGGTGCGGCTGCACGTGCCTGCCAAACGCTATCTCTGCGCCACCGACCCCACTTACTTCAGCAAGCTGAGCCCGGCATCGGTGCGGACGCTGGAGCTGCAGGGCGGGCCGATGCGCGCGGCCGAAATCGGTGCATTCGAAGCGGAGCCCTATAGCCGCGATGCGCTGCTGGTGCGGCGCTGCGACGATCAGGGCAAGGTGGCCGGGCTCGACACGGCCGGCTTCGATTCCTACCGTGCGATGATCGAACGCCTGGTTACACCGGCCGGTCGCCGATGACCGTGGCGCGATGCATGATGCGCCGATCCGGCAGGTAGTCCGCCACGGCGTAATGCTGCGTGACGCGATTGTCCCAGAAGGCAATGTCGTCGACGCTCCAGTGCCAGCGCACCGTGAATTCCGGTCGTCCGACGTGCGCGAACAGCAGTCCCAGCAGCGCATCGCTCTCGCGCTGGCCGATGCCGTTGATGTGCGTGGTGAAGCCCTCGTTGACGAACAGGCCCTTGCGGCCGCTTTCCGGATGCGTGCGCACGACCGGATGTATCACCGGCGGGTGCTTTGCGACCGCGCGCTGGTAGCGCTCCTTGGCTTCAGGATCATTCTCCCAGCGCTGTGCCGGAAAGGATTTGACCACCGAGTGCGTGGCCGTCAGTCCATCCAGCTGCCGCTTCAAAGGCTCCGACAGCGCTTCGTACGAGGCGCTGGCGCTCGACCAGAGGGTGTCGCCGCCGATGGCCGGGACACGCTTGCATGCCAATATTCCCGCGAGCGGCGGCGTCTGGCTGAAGGTCACATCCGTGTGCCAGTTGTCGTTGTCGGGCAGAAAGCCTGCATGGTTGTCGATGACCATGATCTCCGGCAGCTCCGGCAGCACCGGGTAAATCGGGTGCACGTGCAGCGGGCCGAAGCGCGCGGCAAACCGGCACTGCGCCTGCGGCGTGATCGGCTGACGGGGAAAGAACATGACCTCGTGCTCGACCAGCAGCTGCCTGAGCCGATCGACTGTCGAATCGGCCAGCTCGGCGGACAGGTCCACACCCTCGATCACGGCGCCGATGGCGCGGGTCAGACGCGTTACCTTGATGTGCATGCAGTATCCCGAAATGTTGCGCGGGCAAGCTTAGGAGACGCTCCGGTATTATAGGATTCCCGCACCGTGAATAGGCTGCTTTCCCATGACGACCGTCGCTGAGCCGGCGCGTTCGCTCGAAGTCGTGCTCGAAACCGACGTGCTGGTCGTGGGTAGCGGTCCCGGCGGCCTTGCCGCCGCTCTGGCCGCGGCGCGCACTGGTGTCCGGACCGCGCTGATCGACCGTAACGGCTGCTTCGGCGGCAACATAACGCAGGTTGGCGTCGAGGGCTTCGCCTGGTACCGACATGAGCAGACCGTGGATTGCGAGGGCATCGGCATCGAATTCGAGAATCGCGCCAAGGCCATGGGCGCTGCCATGCCCGAACCGCAATCGCTGAGTCACGCGCTGGATGCGGAAATGTTCAAATGGGTCGCCGATGTGCTGGTCGAGGAGGCAGGTGTGGCGCCGCTGCTGCACCGGCTGTGCGTGGCGCCCATCATGCAGGGCCGTGCGGTCGTCGGCGCGATCATCGAGAGCAAGGCCGGACGGCAGGCCATCCTTGCCAAGCGCGTCATCGATGCCACCGGCGATGCCGACATCGCCACGCGCGCCGGTGCGCCGGTGTTCAAGACGCCGAAGGAGAAGATGATGGCGGTTTCCGTCATGTTCTCCATGTCAGGAGTCAGCAAGCAGCGCTTCATCGACGCGGTGAAGGCCGACCCGCAGACCTATGCGGACTGGTCGGGCAATGGCGAGTGGGATTACGAAACCACCGGCAAGGAGGACAAGCTGTTCTCGCCGTTCCTGCGCAAGCCGTTCCAGAAGGCGCTCGAAGCGGGCGTCATTCCGCCTAACCTCAAGACCATCGCCGGCACCTGGGGCACGGTTACCGACCAGGGTGACCTGACGTACCTCAACCTGGTGCACGTGCCCGAGATCGACGGCACCGATCCGGACGATCTGACGGCTGGCGAAATCCGCGGACGGCGCGAGGCGATCTACGCGCTCGAGGCGCTGCGCAAGTTCATGCCGGGATGCGAGAATGCCAAGCTGCGCAACTTCGGTATGACGCTCGGTATCCGGGATACCCGCAAGATCGATGCGCTCTACAACCTCACCGGCAACGACGTGCGCGAGCAGGGGCGTTTCGACGACGCCATCGGCATATTTCCCGAGTTCATCGACGGCTACGGCATCCTGATCCTGCCAACTACCGGGCGCTACTGGCAGGTACCGTACCGTGCGCTGGTGCCCAAGGGAGTGTCTCAGCTGCTGGTGGCAGGACGCTGCATCGG
>JBAUYT010000129.1:0-20085 GCA_049584935.1 Steroidobacteraceae bacterium | reverse complement strand
TCCTCGACGTGCGCAAGCGCCTCGAGCACATGCTGGTGGCCATCGAAGGCGAGATGGACGTGCTGCAGATCGAGAAGCGCATCCGCGGCCGGGTCAAGGCGCAGATGGAGAAGAGCCAGCGCGAGTACTACCTCAACGAGCAGATGAAGGCGATCCAGAAAGAGCTCGGGGAGATGGAGGACGGCACCAACGAGATTGCCGAAATCGAGCAGAAGATTGCCAAGGCCGGTATGCCCAAGGAGGCACGCGACAAGGCCACCGCCGAAATCAACAAGCTCAAGATGATGTCGCCGATGTCGGCGGAAGCGACCGTGGTTCGCAACTACGTCGACTGGCTGGTGAAGGTGCCGTGGAAGAAGCGCACACGCCTGCACAAGAACATCGTCAACGCACAGAAGGTGCTGGACGAGGACCACTATGGGCTGGAGAAGGTCAAGGAGCGCATCGTCGAGTATCTTGCGGTGCTGCAGCGGGTCGAGAAGATCAAGGGACCGATCCTGTGCCTGGTCGGGCCGCCCGGCGTGGGCAAGACCTCGCTCGGGCAGAGCATGGCGCGCGCCACCAACCGCAAGTTCGTCCGCATGTCGCTCGGCGGCGTGCGCGATGAGGCCGAGATCCGCGGCCACCGTCGCACCTACATCGGCTCCATGCCGGGCAAGATCATCCAGAACCTGGCCAAGACCGGCGTGCACAATCCGCTGTTCCTGCTGGACGAAGTCGACAAGATGGCGATGGACTTCCGCGGCGATCCGTCTTCGGCATTGCTCGAAGTTCTGGATCCGGAACAGAACGCAACTTTCAACGACCATTACCTCGAGGTCGATTTCGACCTGTCCGAGGTCATGTTTGTCTGCACCGCCAACTCTTTGAACATTCCGCCACCGCTGCTCGACCGCATGGAAGTGATCCGGTTGCCGGGCTATACCGAGGACGAGAAGCTCAATATCGCGCGGCGCTACCTGGTGCCGAAGCAGATCAAGCAGAACGGGCTCAGGGACGGCGAACTCAAGGTTTCGGACCCGGCGATCCTCGACATCGTGCGGCACTACACGCGGGAGGCGGGCGTGCGCAATCTCGAGCGCGAGGTGGCCAAGATCAGCCGCAAGGCCGTCAAGCAGCTGCTGCTTGATAAGGCCGGCAAGGAAGCCGCCAGCGTGGCGGTTACGCCGCGCAATCTCGACAAGTTCCTCGGGGTCAGGCGCTTCCGCTTCGGCAAGGCCGAGGAACTCAACCGTGTCGGCCAGGTGACGGGCCTGGCATGGACCGAGGTGGGTGGAGAGCTGCTGACGATCGAGGCTGCGGTCGTGCCCGGCAAGGGCAAACTGCTGCATACCGGCCAGCTCGGTGAGGTGATGCAGGAATCCATTCAGGCCGCCATGTCGGTGGTTCGCAGCCGTGCCGATGTGCTCGGGCTCGAGCTGGACTTCTATCAGAAGAACGACGTCCATCTGCACATGCCCGAAGGCGCCACTCCCAAGGACGGCCCGAGTGCCGGCATCGGCATGTGTACCGCGCTGGTCTCGGCGCTGACGCGGATCCCGGTGCGTTCCGACGTGGCCATGACCGGAGAGATCACGCTGCGGGGCGAAGTGCTGCCGATCGGTGGCCTCAAGGAGAAGCTGCTGGCGGCGCAGCGCGGTGGTATCGCGCTGGTCATGATCCCTGAAGAGAACAAGAAGGATCTGGTCGAGATTCCGGACAACATCAAGGGTAAGCTGGAGATCAGGCCGGTGCGCTGGATCGACGAGGTGCTGGAGGTGGCACTGACCCGCCAGCCGACACCCCGGGCTGCTGCTGCTGTAGCGGACGAGCCGGCCAAGCCGGCACGGCGCCCGCGGGGCCGCGGCAAGAGCCAGGTACAGGCGCACTGACGCGCTGACGGCGCGTGCGCCCGGCTGCAGGCGCGCCATCCGCAATATCGGGTGCTTAGCTCAGCTGGTAGAGCGTCGCCTTTACACGGCGAATGTCGGGGGTTCGAGCCCCTCAGCACCCACCATGAATGGCGAGGGGCGTTTGGCGCTCTCGTTGCGGTGGAGTCAATGTGGCGCCTGCGTTTGCAGGGACGAGGTAACCCCGACTCCTGTCTCTTGCACTACAATGCGCTCCGCATTGTAGATGCAGGAGGAAATCATGCCGGTGAGCGCGTTCACTCGGGCAGTGGCAACGAAACTTGCCGTGTTCAAGCGTCCAGTCGAGGCCGTCTTTGGGGTTGAGGCGGCAATGGCAGCAGCATGGGCGTCCAATGCCCACTGGCGGCTGCATCTTGCCAATCGAGGCCTTCCTCCCGCCCCCGAATACTACAATCACAAACTAGATCTGTATTGGCAGTGGCCGACGACGCGAAATTCGCTTTGGCTCGAACGTGGCGTGTATTCGATGCTCGCAATCCAACCGGACTCGCAGGTGCTGGAAGTGTGTTGCGGCGACGGATTCAATTCCTATTTTTTTTACAGTAAGAAAGCGGCAAGCCTTACGGCCGTGGACTTCGATCCACAAGCTATTGCGTATGCGAAGCGACACTACAGTCTGCCAAATGTCCGCTTTCAAGTCGCCGACATCCGAACCGATGTGCCCGCCGGGGATTACGACAACGTGGTGTGGGACGGGGCTATCGAACATTTCACTGAGTCAGAAATCGAAAGTGTAATGCCAGTCCTCAAGGCGCGACTCTCCAAGCGCGGCGGCATATTGTCGGGGTATACGATTGTCGAAAGGCAAGATGGCAAGAAGTCTCTCGAGCAGCATGAGTACGAGTTCAAATCCAAGGAAGATTTACTACGATTCATCACACCTCATTTCAAGAACGCCACCGTATTCGAGACAATTTTTCCTGAGCGACACAATCTGTATTTCTGGGCTGGAGATGACGAAATTCCGTTCGCCGCAAACTGGGCAGGTGCTATCACGAGTCGGAGCTAGCGACCCGGTCCCCAACACCTCAATGCCGCATCCGCGGAGCGGGGAGACGGTTCAACCCCTTGATTTAGGGAATTTTACAGCGGCTTCCTGTATGCACTCGCAGAATTCTTTGTTGCTGTGCTTCCACGCCGCTAGGGGTCGGTGCTTGCCGCGCGCTAGCTCTAATCGACTATGGAGCGGTGGAAAGGCCCGCCTGCGATCCGTATAATATCGGGCTGCATTGCGAGCGGATCGAGACCAGTGCTACTGAAAAGTTAGGCGATCCAAGTCCAATACGGAGCGGTAGTTCAGCTGGTTAGAATACCGGCCTGTCACGCCGGGGGTCGCGGGTTCGAGTCCCGTCCGCTCCGCCATTTACCCACATGCTGCAAAGTATCGGCGACAAACTTAAGAGCCAGCGCTGGCTGGCCGCTCCCCTGCTCGGGCTGCTGGCGCTGATCTTCGCTGCATGGGGTGCCTATGGCGTCGTCAACATCAGTTTTGCGCCCCAGGACTACGGTCTCAAGATCAATGGTGAGCGCGTCAGCACCGATACGCTGAATCGCGCCTGGCAGGAACGGCAGGCGCAGTACGCGCAGGCGCTCAATGGCGCGGCGCTGCCGCCGGCGCAGGTCAAGTTCATGCAGGGGCAGCTCGTCAACGAATACGTGCGTGAGACGGTGCTGCGTCAGCAGGCGGAAAAGGACGGCTACCGGGCCAGCCGGCAGCAGGTCATCGAGGCCTACCAGAGCGAAAAGGCCTTCCAGGTCGACGGCAAGTTCAGTCCGCAGGCGGCTGAGACCATGCTGGCGCAGATTGGCCTGACGCCGGCAGCCTACGAAGCGGAGCGTCGCCAGGTGCTGCAGATCTCGCAGCTGACCGAAGGCATCCAGCTGTCGGATTTCATGACCAACGGCGAACTCGATCACATCTATGCGCTCGAGAATGAGCAGCGGGAAGTCCGCTTCGCGCTGCTGTCTGCGGACAAGTTCGCCAGTTCCAAGATCGACGAGGCGCAGATCAAGGCCTGGTATGACGCGCATCCGAACGACTACATGAGCCCCGAATCGGTGAAGCTGCAGTACGCGGTGCTGTCACTGGATTCGATTGCGTCGCAGGCGGCCATCAAGGACGAGGACCTGCAGGCCTGGTACGAGAAGAACAAGAGCCGTTACTCCGAGAACGAGAAGCGTCACGCGCATCACATCCTGATCTCGATCGGTGATGCCAAGGATCCCAAGTCGGATGCGGCCGCCCTCGCCAAGGCACAGCAGGTGTTGGCCGAGGCCAGGTCGGGCAAGGATTTCGGCGAGCTGGCGCGCAAGTATTCGGCCGATCCGGGCTCGGCACAGCAGGGCGGGGATCTCGGCTGGGCGGAGCGCAACGCCTATGTGGCGCCGTTCAGCGACGCGCTGTTCGCGATGCAGCCCGGCCAGATCAGCGATCCGGTCAAGACGCAGTTCGGCTATCACATCATCAAACTGGACGAGATCCGTCCGGCTCACGTGCTGTCGCTGGCGGATGGCCGAGCCAAGATCGAGGCCGACTATCGGCGCGCGCAGGCGGCCGAGCTGTTTGGCGACCGTGAAGAGCAACTGCAGCAGAAGCTCGAGCAGGGTCAAAGCACCGATCTGACGGCGCTGGCCGCCGAATTCGGCATGCAGCTGGGTGAGATCGCCAACTTCACGCGGGCCGGGGCGCCGCCGCTCGGCAGCAAGCCGGAGGTGACGCAGGCTGTCTTCAGCGAGGACACTCTGGCGGGCGACAAGATTGGCGGCCCGGTCGCGCTGTCGGACGATCGCGTGGCCTTGTTCAAGGTTCTCGAGCACCATGCGCCGGCGCCGCAGCCATTGGCCAGCGTGCACGACGAGGTTGCCGCAGCCGTGCGCAAGGATGCCAGCACGGCAGCCGCCAAAGCAGCGGCTGATCGGGCTGTGAAGCAGCTCGACGACGGCGCCGACTACGATGTCGTAATAAAGGGACTGGGAGTTACCTCGGCACCGGCTGCCTTCATCGGCCGCAGCGACCCGCAATTGCCGGTACAGGTGCGTGAGGCCGCGTTCAATGCGCCTCGTCCTGGCGACAAGCCCGAGTACCGCTCGCTGGCGCTCGAAAATGGCGGAGCCGCGGTGCTACGCCTGAGTGCGGTTCGCGCCGGCAGTGCCGGGGCGAATCAGCAGAACGACGAGCAGCTTGCGATGCAGTTCAAGAACCGAGATCGGGACGGCGACCTGTCGGCGTACATGCTGGAGCTCGAGCAGCGCGCCAACATCAAGCGCAATCCGAACATCTTCCAGTAGCCGGGGCGATGCGCTGGCTGGCGCGGCCGTGTTTTTTCGATTTACTCGCCGCCGCCGCCGTCCGCGAGGCTCATGCCCACGGTGTTGTAGCCGTTGTCGACGTAGAGAATTTCCCCGGTGATGCCGGCGGCCATGTCGGAGCAGAGAAACGCCGCGGCGTTACCGACATCCTCGGTGGTGACGTTGCGCTTGAGCGGCGAAGCCTGCGCCACGTGCGCCAGGATCTTGCGGAAGCCGCCGATCCCTGCGGCCGCCAGCGTCTTGATCGGGCCCGCGGAGATGGCATTGACGCGAATGTTCTGCGCACCGAGATCGGCGGCCAGGAAGCGCACGCTCGCCTCCAGGCTGGCCTTGGCCAGGCCCATGACGTTGTAGCTCGGCAGCGAGCGCGCAGCTCCCAGGTAGGACAGGGTCAGCAATGCGCCCGCGCGCCCGGCCATGAGCGGGGCGGCGCCGCGCGCCAGTGCCGTAAAGCTATAGCTCGAAACGTCGTGTGCAATACGGAACGCTTCGCGCGAGGTGCTGGCGGTAAAGCCACCGGCCAGGGCTTCGCGCGGCGCGAAGGCCACCGCGTGCACCACGATGTCCAGTGAGCCCCAGTGCCTGCCGAGCGTCTCGAAGGTTGCGTCGATCTGCTCGTCGAGCTGCACGTCCAGCGGCATCAGTAGTTGGGAGCCGATGGAAGCGGCAAGCGGTTCGACCCGCTCCCGCAGCTTGTCATTGGCATAAGTGAATGCGAGCTCCGCGCCCTGCGCGCGCATCGCCCGAGCGATGCCCCAGGCGATAGAGCGGTCGGTAGCCACGCCGACGATCAGCGCGCGTTTGCCGGACAGGATTCCCACGGAACCGAAGTGTACGCGAACGGGCCCTTAACTGCGCGAGCGCACGAATGCGATCAGAGTCTGTCCCGGATGGATGCTGTGATCGCCGCTCATGCCATTCCAGCCGACCAGCTCGACCACCGTTACCTGCAACAGCCGCGCGATGCTATAGAGCGTATCGCCGCGGCGCACGGTGTAGACGACGCGACGGCCGCCGTCGCTTGCGGCCACCATCGTTCCGGAGGCATGCGACGAGTGCGCCGAGCGCGCCGGCACCAGTGCTCCATCCGCGTTGAGCGTGCTCGAACCCACACGCAGCTTCTGGCCCGCATGCAACCGGTCGCCGGGCTGCATGCCGTTGGCTTCGGCAAGCGTGTGGACGTCCGTGCCCAGGCGCTGAGCGATGCCATAGAGCGTGTCGCCACGCCGGACCACGCGGATGTCGGGGCGCACGCCACGATGATGCCTGCCGCGCAGGCGTACCGGCGAATCGACCAGCATGGCGGCGCGTGCCGCTTTTTCCGGCAGCACCACGTTCGACGGCACGCGCAGATCGGCATCGATGACCGGGCGATCGTTGACGCCGAGGTCGTTGAGCTGGCGGATCATGTCCGGTTTGGTATCGAATCGCGCGGCGATGCTCGCAACCGTGTCGCCGTGCTGGACCGTGTAGTGCTCCACGCGCATGCGCTGCTCGGGAGTGAGCTGCGCCAGTGTCTGCTCGAGGCCTTCGGCGGCATCGACCGGCACCAGCAGCCGGTGCGGGCCGGTTGGATCGGTGGCGAAGCGATGGAACGCCGGATTGAGCGTGTAAAGGTCATCGGCGCTGATGCCGGCGATGTCGGCTACGACCTGCAGGTCGATCTGGCCGCCGGTCTTGATGGGTACGAAGTATGGTTCGTTGATGATGCGGCTGAATTCCAGCCCGTAGCGCGCCGGATTGAGTACCAGCCGGCGCATGGCCAGCAGCTCCGGCACGTAGCCGCGCGTTTCCGCCGGCAGCTTGAGATGCCAGAAGTCGGTCGGTTTGCCGACCCGCTGGTTCTTGTCGATGGCCCGCTCGACCGCGAGTTCGCCGCAGTTATAAGCCGCGATGGCGAGCAGCCAGTCGCCGTTGAATTCGTCGTGCAGTGCCTGCAGGTAGTCGAGTGCGGCGCGCGTGGCTTCGATCGGGTCGCGCCGACCGTCGTACCACCAGTCCTGCTTGAGGCCGAAGCGCCGCCCGGTATCCGATACGAACTGCCACAGCCCCGAGGCGCGCGCGCGCGAGTAGGCATAGGGCTCGAAGGCGCTCTCGATGACCGGCAGCAGCGCCAGCTCGCGCGGCATGTTGCGTTGCTCGAGCTGTCCAACGATGTAGTACATCCACAGCTCGGCGCGGCCGAAGGTGCGCTCGAGGAAGTCGGGGTGATTGGCGAACCAGTTGAGCTGCGCGGCTACGGCGGGCTCATTGACATCCTGCAGCTGGAAACCGCCGCGGAGCCGATCCCAGAGATCCGCCTGCTTGACCGTGACGATACTGTCGGCCGGTGGCCCGGGCAGGTCCGCCGCATCAACGCTGTCGGTGCTCTGCGAGCCGGTGGGCGCGTTCAAGGTGGCCGCCGCGCCGGCATCGGGCGCAACTGCGGCGGGCGCGGGCGCTGCGGCGGCCAGATCCGGTACCGGTGTGGTATCCGGCACCAGCGGAGTCACCGGGATCGGCGTTGGCAGCGACGCGCTCCGCGGTGGTGGCTGATGGGCGCAGCCAGCCAGAAGTACCAGGGGAAGCAGCAGGAATTGCGTCGGCAGTCGGGTCGGCATCAGTCGGCTCAACGGTCGGCTCCCCGTAGCGGGTGTTCGGATCGTGTTACGGTATGCCGGAGCCGCAGCGCCGGACCAGCGGAATTTAACTCGCAAGTTCACACATTCGCTAGTTTTTTTGCCAGCTCGAAGCGATCTCTCACTATGAACGGGACAGCCGGGGTTATGCAGCATTGGCAGCAGGGTCCTCTGGGGCGAGGGTTGATTGCCGCGGAGGCTCAGCTGCTGGCCACGACCTTCGACGATGTGTTTGGACAGGAGTTGCTGCAGCTCGGCACCTGGGGTCTTGGACGGGAGCTTCTGGCGCAGAGCCGCATTCGGCGTCAGAGCGTCATCGGCGATCGGGAAACAGAGCGAAACTGCGTCGATCTTGTAGCGAACCTCGCCCATCTCCCGATAAACGGTGCTTCCGTGGATGCGGTATTGCTGCCTCATACGCTGGAGTACGCCCCGGATCCGTACGCGGTGTTGCGCGAGGCCGACCGGGTATTGGTGGCTGAGGGACAGCTGATCGTGCTCGGATTCAGGCCGGCGAGCTTGTGGGGTCTACGGTCAGCGGCCTCGCGCGCCGGCTACCCACCGGGCCTCAGGCGGCAGCTCAGCAGCAGCCGGGTACATGACTGGCTGGGTCTGCTGAGCTACGAGATCGTCGCCGCGCGCCCCTATCTCTACCGCCTGCCACGCTCGCCGGGCGGGGCCACGGATACGGTGGTGTCCGGCATGCTGCATCGCGGCTGGTTCTACCCCTGGCCGGCAGCGGCCTACCTGATCAAGGCGCGCAAGCGCGTCTACACCCTGACACCGATCAGGCCGCGCCTGCGTGAGCGGCTCAAGGTACTCGGTGGCCTGGTGGAACCGAGCATGTGAGCGAGCCTGTCGAGATCTATACGGACGGCGCCTGTCGCGGCAATCCCGGACCAGGCGGCTGGGGCGCGCTGCTCAGCTTCGGCGGCCACGAGAAGGAGCTCGCCGGCGCCGAGAACCCGACCACCAACAATCGCATGGAGCTGCAGGCGGTCATCGGCGCGCTGCAGGCGCTCAAACGCCCGGTGGCTGCGCGGCTCTATACCGACTCGCAGTACGTACGCCGCGGCATACTCGAATGGCTGCCGCAGTGGAAGGCACGCGACTGGAAGACCGCGGACCGGAAGCCGGTCAAGAATCAGGATCTGTGGCAACAGCTCGAGCGGGAGGCTGCGCGCCACCGCATCGAGTGGCACTGGGTGCCGGGGCACGCCGGCGTACCTGGCAACGAGCGCGTCGATGCGCTGGCGAATGCCGCGATCGACGCGATGCTTGCGGTAGACTTGCGCTGATGCGGCAGATCGTCCTCGATACCGAAACCACCGGACTCAATGTCGACGAAGGTCACCGCATCATCGAAATCGGTTGCGTCGAACTGCTGAATCGCCGCGCAACCGGCCGGCACTTTCACCGCTACCTGAATCCCGAGCGCGCCATCGAGGACGGTGCCCTGGCCGTGCACGGCATTACGCGCGAGCGCCTGGCGCAGGAGCCGAAGTTTGCCGAGATCGCGCAGGAGCTGCTCGATTTCATTCGCGACAGCGAGTTGATCATCCACAACGCCGCTTTCGACATCGCGTTCCTGGAGCGCGAGTTCGCGCGGCTGCCGGCGGCCGCGCCGCTGCTCTTGCGGCAGATCTGCCGCATCGTCGATACGCTGGCCTTGGCGCGCGAGCGCCATCCGGGGCAGCGCAACAGTCTCGACGCGCTCTGCAAGCGCTACGCCGTCGACAATTCGAACCGCCAGCTGCACGGCGCATTACTCGATGCCCGCATACTGGCTGACGTCTATCTGGCGATGACCGGGGGGCAGAGCCTGCTGGCTCTGGACGAGTCGCAGCGAGAGCTGGCCGCGGCGCGCAGCACCGCCACCGCCGCACTGCTGCGGCCGGCCGAACCGCTGCTGGTACTGCGCGCCAGCGAGGCCGAGCGTGCCGCCCACACCGAATTGCTGGCGCTGCTTGGAACAGCCAGCGGCGGTCGCTGCGTCTGGAGCCTGCTCGATGCCCCGCCGGCCACGCAAGCGGCGGCCTCGCCGGCCACCGTGTCCGCCGCCGCCGGCTAAATGTCGCTTAGAATTGCACCTAATTGATCCTTAGCGGAGCCTCCATGACACACGCCCAGCGCTCTGCCACCGACTGCCCGGCATGGCAGGAGCTTAAGGGCCTGGCGCTACGCCTGCGGGATACCAGCACGCGCGAGCTGTTTGCGGGCAATCCCCGGCGATTTGAGCAGTTTTCGCAGGAAGCGGCGGGGCTGATGCTCGACTACTCGCGCCAGCGCGTCGATGGCGCCGTGCTGGACACGTTCGCAGCACTGGCTGATCAGCTGCAGCTGCGGCAGCGCATCGACGCCATGTTCCGAGGCGATCACATCAACAACACCGAGGATCGCGCGGTTCTGCATACGGCTCTGCGGCGCCTGGGCGCGCCCGCGCCCGGCTCGACACCACTCATCGTCGACGGCAAGGACGTCGATCAGCAGGTGCAGCAGGAGCGTGAGCGCATGCTCACGTTTGCCGAGGACGTGCGTCGCGGCCGCATCCGCTCCAGCACCGGTGCCAGCTTCTCGCTGGTGATCAACCTCGGCATCGGCGGCTCAGACCTGGGCCCTGCGATGGCGGTCGAAGCGCTGCGACCCTCGACCTCGGGCGCGCCCACGGTTGCGTTCGCCTCCAATGTCGACGGCTGTCAGCTCGCGGATCTGGTGACGCATGCCGATCCCGAACGCACCCTCTTCATCATCTGCTCCAAGACCTTTACCACACTCGAGACGCAGAGCCTGGCGCGCACGGCCCGCAGCTGGATCCAGCAGCGTCTGGGGGAAAAATCGGTGCCGCAGCACTTCGCCGCGGTCTCAGTCAATGCCACTGCCATGGATGAGTTCGGTGTGCACCCGGATTACCGCTTCGCGATGTGGGACTGGGTCGGCGGCCGCTATTCGATCTGGTCCTCCATTGGCGTGTCGCTCGCCATCGCCATTGGACGCGCGGGTTTCGAATCGCTGTTGTCCGGTGCCCGGGAGATCGACGAGCATTTCCACTCGGCGCCCTGGAAGCAAAACCTGCCGGTGCTGGCGGGGTTGCTGGCCGCCTGGAACATCGACCTGCTGGATCTGCCGACGCTGGCAGTGCTGCCGTACGATTCGCGCCTGGCGCGCCTGCCGGCCTATCTGCAGCAGCTCGAGATGGAGAGCAACGGCAAGCACGTGCGGCTCGACGGCAGTCCCACCACCCTGGGCACCTGCGCGGTGATCTGGGGCGAGCCGGGCAATAACGCGCAGCATTCATTCTTCCAGCTGCTGCATCAGGGCACGCAGCGCGCCGCCATCGACTTCCTGCTGCCGATCCGTTCCTCCTGCGGCAGCCAGCCGCAACAGAACCTCGCCATCGCCAGCTGCTTAGGCCAGGCCGAGGCGTTTGCGCTTGGACAGGATGCCGCGGCGGTGCGCGCCGACCTGGCCAAATCAAAGCTGCCCGAGGCGCAGATCGAAGCGCTGGTGCCGCACAAGATTCACGCCGGCAGCCGGCCGCTGAGCCTACTGATGTTCGAGCAGCTCGATCCACTCACCCTGGGACGGATCATCGCCCTGTACGAGCACAAGGTGTTCGTCGAGAGCGTGGTCTGGGGGGACAACGCCTTCGACCAGTGGGGCGTGGAACTCGGCAAGAAGCTCACATCCACGATCATTCCGCTGGTGGAGAACCCGGATCGCGCGCAGGGAATCTCCAGCTCTCTCGCGGGAGCCCTGGGCTACGTCAGGAAGTGGCGGAACTGAGTTCCCGCGATGCGACTGCATCCGTGGCGTGCGGTCGCGGTACGTAAACGAGCGGCCGCCTAGTACAATCGATTCTCATGCTACGACGGGGAAACAGCGAGTGACCGGTTCATCATCGCGGCTTCGGGGCTCGGCAGTCGTTTTCTGGCTCTTGCTGCTGACGGGGTTCTCGCTCTGGTGCCAGCCGGTCCGATCGCAGCAGACCGATCTGTCGCAGCAGCTCCAGCTGTTCAACAGCCTTTCGCCCGATCAGCAGCAGGCCATCATGCAACGGCTTGGCCAGGGCGGTAGCGGCGGCGGTTTGGGGATGGGCGGCCTCGGCACGGGGGGTCTAGGCTCGCTGTCGGGCGGATCCCTCTACAACAACTCTCAGTCGGCGTTGCTGCAGCAGCAATACCTGCAGCAGCAGCGGCGCGAGATGACCGAAGGCGAGGAGACGGAGGACAAATTCGGCCCGCCGATCTTCAAGCCGGGTGACATCGTATTGGTCGATATCGCCCTTCCAGGGGATGCCGGATTCAATGGCCAGCCGATCAACACGCAGGTCAACACGCAGCAATACGGTACCAACGCCCTGGGCGCGGCGGCGCTCGCCAACGGTTCCAGTCAGCAGGCAACGTCCCAGTTCACGCCGCAGCAGCAACAGGCTCTGCAACAACTCGGGCAACAGCAGCTGGCGGCGAACGATCAACGTCTGCAGGAGCAACCGTTACGACCGCCCGAGGAGTTGCAGGCGGACGAAAAGCAGCGTTTGACCGAACTCGTGGAAGTGGTCCGTGCCCACAATCCGTACCGTCTCGATAGTGCGGGGGAATTGCAGCTTCCTGGAGTGCCGAGCATTGCACTGAGTGGACTGACTGAGGATCTCGGTACGGTACGCGCGGCCGCGGAACCGGCCCTGGCCAAGCTGCGCGTGCGACTGACGCGGCTGCCGCTGCGCAAGACGGGCAGCGAAGGCCTGAAGCCCTTCGGTTATGACTTGTTCGAGAATTCAGCATTCGGCTATCAGCCCATCGTCAACCTGCCGGTCCCGGCCGACTATGTCATGGGACCCGGCGACACGCTGTTCGTGCAGCTGTTCGGCACGCAGAACCAATCGCTGCGCCTGACGGTTTCGCGGGACGGCCAGGTCAGTTTTCCGCAGCTCGGTCCGATCCAGGTGGAGGGGCGGCGCTACAGCGACGTTAAGAGCGACATCGAGTCGCGGGTAGGCAAGCAGATGATCGGTGTCCGGGCCGACGTCGCTGTTGGCGAAACCCGGGCGATCAATATATTCGTGCTCGGTGAAGCCAAATATCCGGGCTCCTACACGGTCTCTGGGCTCGCGACGGTGACCACGGCGCTGTTCGCAGCAGGCGGCATCAAGAAAACCGGCTCGCTGCGGGGCATCCAGCTCAAGCGGCAGGGCATGGTGGCGCGCAACCTGGATCTGTATGAACTGCTGATGCGGGGAGACAGCTCCAACGACGCCAAGCTTCTGCCCGGGGACGTCATCTTCATACCCCCGGTCGGCCCCACGGCCGCCGTGGATGGGGAAGTACATCGCCCGGCCATCTATGAACTCAAGGGAGACCTGAACGTCGGCGATCTCATCCGGATGGCTGACGGGCTGACGCCCACGGCCGATCGAGACAGTGCCGCGCTGGTGCGCGTCGATGCGCAGCAAAAGCGCATCGTCCTCAATGTCAATCCATCGTCCGCCAACGGCGGCGTGGCGATGCTGAGCAACGGCGATGTGCTGCATATCCTCAAGCTGCGTCCGCAACTGGATCTCGGCGTAAAGGTCGAGGGCTACGTCTATCGTCCTAAGTACTCCGCTTGGAGGGAGGGATTGCGACTTTCGGATGTGATTTCATCGGTCGATGAACTCAAGCCTCATGCCGACCAGAACTATCTGCTGATAAGGCGCGAGTTGCCGCCAAACAGGCGTATTACGGTGCTGTCGGCAGATCTGGCAGCGGCGCTGCGTGCTCCGGGGTCGGCGGCCGATGTGGCGCTGATGCCCCGAGACACCATCGAGGCCTTCGACCTGCAGACCAGTCGCGATCCGATCATTCAGCCGCTGATGGATGAGCTGCGCGTGCAAGCCAATCTCTCGCAACCGGTTCAGATCGTGCACATCGACGGTCGTGTCAAGGTACCGGGCGATTATCCGCTCGAGACCGACATGCGGGTCAGTGACCTGATCCGCGCCGGCGGCAATCTCGATTCCGCCGCCTATGGCGTGCACGCCGAGCTGTCGCGATACGTGGTCGAGAACGGCGAGCAACGGCGCACGGAGGTGCTGCCGATCGATCTGAGTGCCATTCGTGCCGGCGACAAAACCGCCGACGTGACCCTGAAGCCGTTCGATCGGCTCTCGATAAAACAGATTTCAGGCTGGACCGAGCAGGATCAGATCACGCTTCGGGGTGAAGTGCGCTTTCCAGGAACCTATACCATCAAACGAGGCGAGACTCTGCGCTCAGTCGTCGAGCGGGCCGGGGGTCTGACCGACCTGGCATTTCCGGAGGGTAGCGTATTCACCCGCGCCGAACTCAGGGAGCGGGAGCAGGAGCAGCTGAACCGTTTCGCCGAGCGCATGAAACAGGATATCGCCGAGGAAGCCCTGGAAGCGGCCCGCGGCAACAACGCCGGTTCGACCCAGGCGCTCAGCATCGGCCAGTCGCTGCTCGAGCAGATCAAGGCGGCGAGGGCGGTGGGGCGGCTGGTCATCAATCTGCAGGCCACGCTGCGTGCCAAGCCGGGTTCCGCCGACGACGTGATTTTGCGCAACGGCGATGAGCTGATCGTGCCGAAGAAGCGGCAGGAAGTCATGGTTATCGGCGAAGTGCAATCGGCTTCCTCGCACCTGTACAGGCGCACCATGTCACGCGACGATTACATCGATCAGAGCGGTGGGGTCACGCGTCAGGCGGACCGCGGGCAGATCTACGTGGTCCGTGCCGATGGCAGCGTCGAGTCGGGGCGACGCGGCTGGTTCAGTTCGAGCGAGTCGATGGAGATCAGGCCAGGTGACGCAATCGTCGTGCCACTGGATACCGAGCGTCTGCCGGGGCTGGTGCTTTGGCAGGCAATCACCACGATTCTCTACAACATAGCGATCGCGACGGCAGAAGTGCACGCCACCTTATAGCAGGGGCTGGTCGCGAGCCCACGCCGGCAGACTGGCTGCCGGCCGGCGGCGTCTTCCCCGGTGGCTGGCACAATCACTGCAGTCGTGCGGTTCGTTGACACTTGGCTATCGCTTGCCTAGAGTGCTGCGTTCATAATTTGAACGATACCCCCCTGAACTGCCAATGAATGCCTCGGTGCTTACCGAAGAATTGCGCTACCGGCTGATGCGGCTGATCGCCGCCAATCCTCAGATGAGCCAACGGGACGCGGCGCACGCGCTCGGCATCAGCCTCGGGAAGGTCAATTATTGCCTGAAGGCCCTGGTACGCGGGGGATGGGTCAAAGCCTGTAATTTCAAGAATAGCCGCAACAAAGCGGCTTACATGTATCTGCTGACCCCTCGCGGCGTGGAGGCAAAGGCCGTGCTCGCCATGCAGTTCCTGAGAATCAAGAAACGCGAGTACGAGAGCCTGCGGCTCGAGATCGAAGAGGCAAATCACAATCATGCAGACCCATCGCACCGCAATCACCGGTAGGCCTGTCCGCATCGGCGTAATCGGCTGCGGACGCATTTCGGTCAACCATTTCAAGGCCATCGAGGCGCATCCCGGAAAGTTGCAGCTCGCGGCTGTCTGCGATACCGATGAGGCCGTGCTGCAAGCGACTGCCAGCCGACTGAATGTGCCGGGATATTCCAGTCTTGCCGAGTTGCTTCGGAGCGATGTCGATGTCGATGTCGTTGTGCTGTGCACCCCCAGCGGACTGCACCCGACACACGCGATTCTCGCAGCGCGCGCCGGACGCCACGTCATAACCGAAAAACCCATGGCAACCCGATGGCAGGACGGATTACGCATGGTCCGGGAATGCGATGACGCAGGCGTTCACCTGCTGGTCGTCAAGCAGAACCGGCGCAACGCCACCTTGCAGCTTTTGAAGACAGCGCTGGAGGCGAAACGCTTCGGCCGCATATACATGGTGACGATCAATGTCTTCTGGTCCAGGCCGCAGGCCTATTACGACAGTGCCAAGTGGCGCGGCACCTGGGAATTCGACGGCGGCGCGCTCATGAACCAGGCGAGCCACTACGTCGACCTGATCGACTGGCTGATTGGGCCGGTGGAGAGCGTTCAGGCGTATGTCGCCACGCTGGCTCGCAACATCCAGGTGGAAGACACGGCAACGGTCGGCGTGCGTTGGCGCTCCGGAGCGCTGGGCTCGGTGAACGTCACGATGCTGACGTACCCGAAGAACCTCGAAGGATCGATCACGGTCATCGGCGAGAAGGGAACGGTGCGGATAGGCGGAGTCGCAGTCAACGATATTCAGCATTGGGAATTCGACGAACCGCACCCGGACGATGACAAGATCAGAAGCGCCAGCTATGAGACGCACTCCGTCTACGGTATGGGACATCCGCTCTACTACGCCAATGTAGTCGATGTCATGCATGGCGGAGCCGAACCGGAAACAGATGGACGTGAAGGGTTGCGGTCGCTCGAGCTGCTGATCGCCAGTTACATGTCCGCACGTGATGGGCGCCGCGTGGCGCTGCCGCTGGAGTACTGAGGTGTCGGCTTACCAGGCACACGACACCGCCATTATCGATGAGGGCGCTCGTATCGGCCGTGGAACGCGGATCTGGCACTGGGTCCACGTCAGCGCGGGCGCGGTCATAGGCGGACACTGCTCCCTGGGGCAGAACGTATATGTCGGCAATCGAGTCGTTATCGGCAACAACGTCAAGATCCAGAATAACGTATCGGTCTATGACAATGTGACGCTCGAAGACGATGTGTTCTGTGGCCCCAGCATGGTGTTCACCAACGTTTACAACCCGCGGTCCGCGGTATCGCGCAAGGACGAGTACCGCGACACCGTCGTAAGGACCGGAGCGACACTCGGCGCCAACTGCACCATCGTTTGCGGGATTTCGATCGGGCGCCACGCGTTTGTCGCCGCCGGAGCGGTAGTCAATCGGAACGTCAAGGACTATGCGCTGGTGGCGGGCGTACCGGCCAGACAGATCGGTTGGATGAGCCGCTTTGGAAGCCGCCTGGATTTGCCATTGGTTGGCACCGCGAGCACGCGCTGCCCGAACACCGGAGATCTCTACCTGCTGCGCGGGGATGTCTGCACAATCGCGGAAAGCACCTAGTGGCGGCGGTCGGGAAGCGCCCGATCCGAACGGCGAGCATCGTTGGTGCGCGTCCGCAATTCGTCAAGCTGGCGCCCGTATCCCGAGCGATGCAACAGGCGCGCAGAAAATTCGAAGACCGAATCGTTCATACCGGCCAGCACTACGATGATTCCATGTCGACGATCTTTTTCAGGGAGCTGGATATCCCGCAACCGAGTGTGAACCTGGGCATAGGCTCGGGGCCGCAGGGACTTCAAACCGGACGCATGCTGGAAGCAATCGAGGACTATCTGCTGCACGACCCGCCTGACGCGGTCATCGTCTACGGCGATACCAATTCGACTCTGGCGGGCGCATTGGCCGCTGCAAAACTGCACATCCCCGTCGCTCATGTAGAGGCCGGGCTGCGCAGCTTCAATCGTAGAATGCCCGAGGAATTGAACCGAATCGCGACCGATCATGTATCTTCGATGCTGCTCGCCCCAACCAGGACTGCCGTCGGGAATCTCGAAGCCGAGGGCCTGGGCGAACGCACGCTGCTGACCGGTGATGTCATGTATGATGCCGTGCTGTTCAATGCGCACAGGGCGCGAGCGGTATCGACCGTGCTGCGAGATTTGGGGCTCGAATCCGGGGCATACGGAGTCGCCACCATCCACCGCGCCGAGAATACGACTGCTGAGGATCTGGAAACCATCCTGCGCGCCATCAACCAGGCGGCAACCGATTTTGGTCGCATCATCTTCCCGATGCATCCGAGAACCGCCGCCGTAGTGCGAGGGCATGTCGCATGGCGGCCAGCCGCCGATCTCACCTTGATCGACCCGCTCGGGTACCTGGACATGCTGGCCCTGCTGCAGGCGGCCAGCTGGGTACTGACTGATTCAGGGGGGCTGCAGAAGGAGGCGTACTTCGTGAAATGCCCCTGCATCACGCTGCGCAACGAAACCGAGTGGATCGAAACGCTCGATGGCGCCAATGCCATCGCCGGAAGCGATGGCGCCCATCTGCCGAAGCTGCTGAGTGAACTGCGCCAGCGCCCGCGGCGGCACCTGGGCCAGGACCCCACGCCCATCGATGGGCCATTTGGGGCGGGAGATGCTGCACAACGTGTCGTGGCCGCGATCTGCGATCTGTGTGAGGCGAGCACGTGACCGAGATGATCGAAACGTCGTCGCAGGAAATCAGCCTGGTGGCGATGGGGCGGTTCCTGTGGAGGAACCTGATGCTGATCTCAGTCTGCGTGCTGGCATTCGCGGCAGCAGCAACCGCAGCCTCGTACCTGGTTACACCCCGTTATCGTGCGGAGGTGACGTTCTCGCCGATTACGGAGGCGCCGAATTTCGGACAGATGAGCGGTGAGATCGGCAATCTGGCGGCCATCGCAGGTATCAATATCGGCGGTGGCGGCAGGAAGGCGGATGAGGCGCTCGAGTATCTTCGCTCACACGCGTTCGCCGCGGAATTTATCCAGAAGCATTCGCTGGTGCCGATTCTGTACGCCAACAAGTGGGATGCCCAAAGTGGCCGTTGGCGCGGTGAGGCGCCGACCTTGGGCGAAGCGGTGAAGCGATTCTCGGGCAACCGTGTACGCCAGATCTCCGAAGACCGGCGTACCGGAATGGTGACGCTCGCCATCATCTGGAGCGATCGCAACCTGGCTGCGCAGTGGGCCAATTCACTGGTCGCGGAGGCCGACGATGAGCTGCGCAGGCGGGCGGTCGCCGAGCTGGGCCGCAGCATCGAGTACCTGCAGCAGGAGGCAGCCCGGGCTCCCAACATCGAAATACGAGCCGCCGTGTACAAGGTCATGGAGAGCGAGCTCAAGGATCAGATGGTCGCGCGCACACGTGATTCCTATGCCTTCGCGATACTGGATCCCGCGGTACCCCCTGATCTCAAGGACAAGGACAGTCCAACCAGAATGCTATATCTCGCAGTCGGGGCGGCGCTCGGGTTGTTTGTCGGCTGCATCTGGGCGATGGGCCGACGACGCGCGCCGGATCGGACGCGGTAGCAGGGGCCAAGGCCATGGATGCGCTCGACTACGCTCATGCCATCTGCCTGGTCGGGATCGCGCTGTACATCTGGCAGCGCGAGCCCGCGCGCCTGCTGCTGACGCCGTTGATGCTGCTGTCTTTCTTCGTGTTGTACGGCATTGGCGGCATCGTCTATTTCGCCGGTGCCGAAACGGTGCCGGATGTACGCCATGCGGTCACAGTCTGCTTCATTCTCATGTGGTTCGGACTGGTACTCGGTATCGAGCTGGCGAGGCTGAGCCTGCCGGTGCTGCAGCTCCGGGCGCAGTCTGTGATACGCAGCTGGAACAGAACGGCGCTGCAGGATCGCGCCCAGCTGGACCAGTTGCTGTTGGTGGTCGGCGTGCTGATGGCGATGTTCATATTCGGGATCTTCCTGGGCTATGGGAAGCCCGGTCAGATTCAGGCCTGGCTGTCGATCAGCTCCGCTCACGACAAGCTCAAATATCGGCTGGAGATGGGAAACCAGGGCGGGTACCTCTACCAGACGCTGATCGCCTCGGTCGCACCGTTCGTGTGCTTTCTGCTGCTTGCCAAGGCGAGAGTGGCCGGCAACCGCAGACTTCGGTTGGCCGGAATTCTGCTGTGTGCCGCGGTGCTGGCGGGCAAGGTCGGCACGTTCGAAAAACTGCCCTGGGTGCTGTTCCTGCTGCAGCTCCTGGTCGTGAGCCAGGCAGCTAAGAGTCTCGACATCAACCTGAAACGCGTCCTTTTCTTCAGCGTGGTCCTGTTTGCGGGTACGTTCGCCGCCTCGGCGCTGGCGCTGGCATCGCTCGGTACGGGAGTGTTCGAATTTCTGCTCTACCGTTTTTTCGAGGTCAACAACGAGGTGATCTATCAGACGTTCTACGTCTACCCACAGCATTTGCCGCACACGTGGGGAATGAATATCGGGCTGGTGCAATCGATCTTCGGCAGTGGCGATGCGTCGCTGGCTCATACCCAGGTGGCGAACTTTTTCGGTGCTGCGGGCGCCACGTTCGATGCGTTCTACATCGCTGACGCCTGGGTCGATTTCGGATATGCCGGGGTTGTCGTGATGTCCGTTGTCGTCGGCTTCGTGGTCAAATCCTTCGATATCTTTCTCGCCAGCCAGGGCAAGAGGCCCATGGCGCTGGCGCTCATCGGCAGCGGCACCTACGGCGTGTATCAGCTTCAGGTCACATCGG